>CBHWED010000143.1:0-8639 GCA_966112795.1 uncultured bacterium | reverse complement strand
CCGCGCCCATGATCGCGAACTGGACGAGGTTGCGCGCGTCGCACTCGGTGTTGGCACCGAGGTCAAGCATGACCACGTCGTGCTCCTCGAGCGTCGGCATGAGCCCGGCGAGCGCCGGCCGGTCGATCCCCGGCATCGTGCGCAGCGCGAGCTTCGACATCGCCATCAGCGCGCCGGTGTTGCCGGCGCTGACCGCGGCGCCGGCGTCGCGGCTCTTCACCGCTTCGATCGCCAGCCCCATCGAGGTCTTCTTCGCCCGCCGCAGCGCGGCGGTCGGCTTCTCGTGGCCGCCGACGACATCCTCGCAATGGAGGATCTCCGACGCGTTGCGCATGTTCGGGTGGCTGTCGAGCGCAGCCTTGATCTGCGTCTCGTCGCCGACGAGCAGGAACTTGAACTTGTCGTGCCGGCGGCGCGCGAGCGCGGCGCCCGAGACCATCACGCGCACGCCCTCGTCGCCGCCCATCGCGTCAACGGCGATACGCGGCAGGCTCATGCGCGAATTCCTGGCTTTCCGGCCTTAGAGGCCGACCGAGACGATCTCGCGCCCGTTGTAGTGGCCGCAAGCACCGCACAGGTTGTGCGGGCGCTTGAGCTCGCCGCAATCGGGGCACTCGTGGAAGGCTTCGACCTTGAGCGCGTCGTGCGAGCGGCGCATGCCCCGGCGGGAGGGGGTAGTTTTTCTCTTAGGGACAGCCATCGCGGCACCTGTTCCTTGAAATCTCTAATGTCGTCTTTGACGGCGCCCCTAAGCCAAGCCCCTACTTCGTGCAAGGGCGGCGGCGGGAGACGGCCGTTCGGCGAAGGCGCGCGCTATAGCGATTTTTCGTGGCGGTGCAAGCGAGCGGTTCAGCGCCCCGCGGCGATCGCCGCGTCGCTGACGAACGGGTTGCTGACCCGCTCGCGCCCGAACGTGCTCGTGGGGCCATGGCCGGGGACGAAGGTGACGTCGTCGCCGAGCGGCCACAGCTTGCCGGTGATCGCGTCGAGCAGGTCCTGGTGATTGCCCATCGGGAAGTCGGTCCGCCCGATCGAGCCCTGGAACAGCACGTCGCCGACGAAAGCGAAGCGCGCGCCCCGGTGGAAGAACACCACGTGGCCCGGCGTATGGCCCGGACAGTGGATAACCTCGAGCTCGACCTCGCCGACCGTGACGGTGTCGCCGTCGACCAGCCAGCGGTCGGGCTCGAACACCCGGGTCTCGATCCCGAACCGCGGCCCGTCGTCCTCGAGCCGCGCGATCCAGAAGCGGTCCGCCTCGTGCGGCCCTTCGATCGGCAGCGACAGCTCGTGCGCCAGCATCCCGGCCTGCCCGCAGTGATCGGCGTGGCCATGGGTCAGCAGGATCTTCTCGAGCGTGACCCCGGCCTTGGCCACGCCGGCCTTGAGCTTGTCGAGATCGCCCCCCGGATCGACCAGCGCCCCGCGCATGGTCGTGGTGCACCACACCAGCGAGCAGTTCTGCACGAACGGGGTGACGGGGATGATCGCGGCGCGCAGCGGGGACTCGGTCATAGGCCGCCTAGGTGGCCGTAATGCCGCCGGGCTTCAATCCCGCAACGAAAGCAGCCTGATCAGGCTCCGCTCGCCTAGTCGGAGTTGGCAGAGGGCGCCTGCCGCGCCTGCCGCGCGGCCATCTCCCGCCGCCACTCGTCGGCCGTCGGCATGATCGGGTTGTCGACGCGGTGGAGGATCTTCCACTGGCCGTCCTCGCGCACGAACTCGTCCTCGTAGACCCCGGCGAGCTCGGGCACCGGGCTGCCGTCGGCCCCGCGCATGACCAGGAGGTGCCGCGAGCGAACCGTGGCCCGGTCGCCGGCGACGTCGATCTGCGGGTTGAGGATCATGTGGAAATCCTCGCGGTTGACGAACCCCGCCGCCGGCGTCCCGAACAGGCCGACGAGCAGCTGCTCGATCTCGGCCCGTCCGCGCCGCACGGTCGCTCCGTTCTGCCAGGTCCCCTCGCGCGCGAACAAGGCCGCGTAGCCGGCATAGTCGCGGTTATCGAGCCGCGCGCCGTACTCGACCAGCACCCGCTGGATCGCGAGCTGGTCCTCGACCTGGCGCAGCCGCGCATCGCTCGACGGCGCGGCCGGCGCCGCGGCCGACCCGCCTCCGGGCGCCGGCGGCAGGTTGGGATCGCGGAACGGGATCTGCCCCCAGGTCGTCCGCCGGGCGATCCGCCACTCGCCGCCGACCCGCACGAACTCGTCGACATAGCGCCCGGCGAGCAGCGGCGTCGGCCGGTTGTCGGGCGAGGCGGTCCAGAACAGGTACTTCGATTCGACATGCGCCCGCTCGCCCTGGATCGCGATCAGCGGGTTGGTCAGCATGTGGAAGTTGGCCTTGTTGACGAACCCCGGCTCGGGCGCGCCGAGGTTCTGCGTCAGCATCGCCTCGATCGCCGCCGGCCCGGTGAACGTGCCGAACCCGCCCTGCCACACCCCGTCGGGGGCGAACAGCGCGGCATAGGCATGGAAGTCCTTGGCATCGAGGAACCTGCCGTACTCGATCAGCATCCGCCGGATCGTCGATTCGGCCTCGAGCCGCTCGACCCGCTGCTCGAGCGTCTCCTGCGCCTGCGCCGCGACCGCCGGCACCGCGAGCAGCGCCGCGGCCAAGATCGTGCGAAATGCCATGCCTGTCCTCCCCGTTTTGGCGCCGATCCTACAGCCGCGTCGCGGCATCGCCAAAGCGCGTTTGCATCCGGGCCCGGCCGCGCGATATCACCCGCGCCGATGATCCGCGCCCGCACGCTCGCCGCCCTGGCCTTCGCCTCGCTAGCGGCCTCCGCTGCCGCGCAGACCGTGACCACCGCTCCTGCCGACCGCCCGGCCCCCGCAGGCCGGCAGACGCTGCCTGTCCATGTCGGCGGGCGAGTCAAGGTCGAGCCGCTCGCGCTCGGCACCGCGTTCGTCCACGAATGGCCCGGGGTCTATTTCGAAGCCAGGTTCCGCGGCGATCGCGTAACGCTCAGGTTCGACGATCCCGCCAACGAATACCGCCTCACGGTCGACGACCTGCCGCCGGTGACGCTCGCCCAGCCCGGTCGTGCCGAGGTCGATATCGGCGACATCGGCACGGGAGAGCACCGCCTGCGCCTCGAGAAGGTCACCGAAAGCATCGCCCTCCCCGCCGCGTTCGACGGCTTCTTCGTCCCGGGCGACGCCCAGCCGCTCACCGTCGCGCCGCGCCCGCGGCAGATCGAGTTCATCGGCGATTCGAACATGGCCGGCTACGGCATCCGTTCGGCGACGATCCAGTGCACCAAGGACGAAGTCCGCCTGCGCACCGACACCCAGCAGGCCTACCCGGCGCAAGTCGCGCGGCACTTCGACGCCGACTACCAGGTCAACGCGATCTCGGGCCGCGGCATGGTCCGCAACTACGGTGGCGAGCTCCCCGGCGTGCCGCTGCCCGCGGTCTACCCGCGCGCGCTGCCCGGCCAGGCCGAGACCTGGGACGATCGCGCCTGGCAGCCGCAGGTCATCGTGATCGGCCTGTTCGCCAACGACTTCTCGACCCCGCTCAAGCCGGGCGAGAAGTGGGCCGACGACAAGGCGCTGATCGCCGACTACGTCGCCTCCTACGGCGTGTTTCTCGCCGAGCTCCACCGCCGCGCGCCCGGCGCGGCCATTCTCGCGATCTGGCCCGATCTCTCCAACCAGCCCGACCTGCAGACCGCCGCGATCAGCGACGCCGCGCAGGCACGCGTCGCCGAAGCGGCGCATGCCGCCGGCATCGGCACGATCCTGTTCCCGGTGCTCGGCGACCTCGGCCTCGAGCAGAACGCCTGCGACTACCACGGCAACCTCGCCGACCACCGCAAGCTCACCGCATGGCTGACGGCCTACCTCGAGAACCATCCCGAGCTTTGGCAGGGGCGCTGAGGCCGGCTCGCTCGCGCGCGGTCAACGCGATGTTGACGAAAGGGTGCCACCCAGCTCGGACGGTCAGATTCCGGGGGGAGGAAGCGGCTTGGTAGTCCTCAAGATCCTCATCGGACTCGTGGCGGTCTTCGAAGGCCTCATCCTGATCCTGCTTATGCTGCGGGTCCCGCCGCAGCCCATGCCTGCGTTTCTGATCTGGCCACTGGTGTTCGTGGTCGCCGCATTTGCCGTCAACTTGGCGCCGGGCAAGTGGCCCACGATGATAGTCGGCCTGCTGCTACTGGGGCCGACGGCGCTCGCACTGCTCGCCGCCTTCTTCGTGTCGATGTTTTCGAGTCCTCACTGACCGCTCACAATCGCCCGCCCTTCCACACCACGCGCCCGACCACGTCGACGTCGCTCATCGGCACCTCGACCGGCTCGTAAGCCGCGTTCTTGCTGATCAGCCGCAGCCGGTCGGGTGGCACCGCCTGGAGCAGCTTGACGTGCAACGCCTCGCCGAGGCGGACCACGTGGACGCCTTCGCGGAACGCGCGCGGAGTGCGGTCGACGAGGATCTCGTCGCCGTCGCGCAGCAAGGGGTCCATCGAATCGCCGATCACGCGGATCGAGGTCAGCGAGGCCCCTTCGAGCCCCTGCTCGCGCAGCCAGCGGCGCGAGAACTGCAGCGCGTCGAACGGCATCTCGCTCGCTCCGACCGCACCCGGCCCGGCCGAAGCCTCGAGCGACAGGCGCGGAATGCTGGCCCAGTCACCGGTCGGATCATAGGATAAATCCTCCGGCGCACCGAGCTCGGCCTCGCTGACCCCGAAGAACTGGGCGAGCTTGCGGCGGTCCTCCTCCTCGAGCTTGCGCGGGCTGCCCTTGGTGATGAACTGCTGCAGATAAGTCGAATTGCGTCCGAGCATGCGGGAGAGCGCGGCAAGGCTGTTGCCCCGCTCGCGGACCAGCTCGGACAGACGTTCACGCGGTTCCATGACGGAATTCCTGCGATTGTTCGGACAAACGCCCTACACGATGTATTTTTCCTAGACAAGTAGGATTTCGCGCGCGACCACTGATTCTCGAGAGCGACTCGCCACCGCCCGGAGGATGACCCGATGCTGATCAGAAAGGTCGAAGTGTTCCTGCGCCGGACCGGCATGCCGGCGACCACCTTCGGCCGCCTTGCCACGCGCGACCCGCGCTTCGTCTTCGACTTGCGCAACGGCCGCACCCCGCGCGCCCGCATGGAACGGCGGGTGGAACATTTCATGAACGAACACCACGAGGACCGCCATGCTCACTGAACTGAGGCCGCCGCGCCTGCCGATCCCGCAACGCCGCCTGACCGCCGACCGGCTGCGCCAGGCCCTGCTCGAGCTCGCGCAAGACCAGGCGACGATCCTGCGCCATTGCGAGCGGACCTGGGCCAGCGTCACGTTCGCCGGCGCGCGCCACCGGCTCGACGTGGTCTTCGACGGCGCCGGGGCGATCATGGCCGGCGAGCTGTTCATCGCCCTGCTCCCCGAGCACGAGTTCGACATCCTCGGCCAGCTCGTCGCCGACGCGGCGGTGATCGAGGTCGACCACCGGCTCGATCCGCCGCGGATGACCGTGCGCTGCGAGCTGCTGCTGCTCGAGGATGCATAGGACAGTGCTTGCGCCTAAAGTTTCCTAAACTTTGGGCCGCGTGGCAGGGTCGCCGAAAGCCACGCCCGATCGCCGAACGTTCACATCAAGCTCCTGCAATCAAATAGAAAAGAGGCGACGGCCGCAGGTGCAAACAGCGCGTTCTGGGTTAACTTAGCCGGGCCGGCTTCAATACCCCCGCGCGAGGTCGACAGCGGCCTCGAGCGGCTCGCCGGCGCGGAACCGTTCGCAGTTGCGCAGGAACCGTTCGGCCGCGCGCGCCTGGCTCGCCGGGGTCGGGATGCCCGAGAGGTGCATCGTGATGTGCGCGTTGTCGAGCGCCCACAGCGGGTGCCCGGACGGCAGCGGCTCGGGGTCGGTCAGGTCGAGCACCGCCGCGGCGATGCGCCGCTCGGCGAGCGCTTCGACCAGCGCGTCCTGGTCGACGCAATCGGCCCGGGCGAAATTGACCAGCACGGCCTCGGGCCTCATCGCCGCGAGCTCGGCCGCGCCGATCGTGCCCCGGGTCTCGGAGGTGCCCGGCAGCGCGAGCACGATCCACTCGAACTGGCCGAGCTGGTGTCGCCAGGCGCGCGGCCGGCTGCGGCTGACCGCGAACACTTCGACCCCGAAGGCCTCGAGCGCGCGGCCGATCGCCTGCCCGATCGCGCCGTAGCCGAGCACCAGCGCACGGCTCCCGGCGAGGTCGCGGATCCCCGGCGCCGCCGCGAGCCACTCGTTGCGGTCCTGCGCGCGCACCACTGCGGGGTAGTCCTTGGCCACCGCGAGCATGCCGAGCAGCGCGAACTCGGCGACCTGCTGCGTGGTCAGCCCGGTGCCGCAAGTCAGCGCGACCCCGCGCCGCGCGAGGTCGGCCAGCGGCATCCAGTCGACCCCGGTGTACGAGCTGTTGAGCCAGCGCAGCTGCTGCGCGACCCCGATCGCTTGCAGCGCGGGCGCCTTCACGTGCAGGTCGAACCAGCCGATCTCGGCCTCGGGCGCGAGCGCGACCAGCGCCGCGGGCGAATCCCACCAGCGCGGCTCGATCCACTCGGGCAGCCGCTCCTCGAGCGCCGCGCGAACGCGCGCGTCGAGCACGGCGATGGTCCGCGTCATTGCCCGGCCGCCAGCGCCTCGTCGGCGGCGATCGTCTCGTGCAGCGCCTGCCGCAGGCCGTCGGGGAACGACACGGCGACGATGTCGTCGATCGTCCACGCCTCGCCCTCGCGCCGCAGGACCAGCCGCTCCTGCCGCGGCGGCTCACCCGCGCCGAGCCCGAGATCGAGGCTGACCTCGACCTCGGCCGTGTCTGCGCCGGTCATCGCGAACGAGACGATCGTCGCGCTGAACGCGGCAGCGTCCCAGTCCTGGCACTGGCACAGCCAGTCGCCGTCGTTGAGCCCGTCGGGCTCGAACTCGGGGATCACGCTCTTCCACCTGGCGATCAGCGCGGTGACCTCCGCCGAGTACACCGGAAAGTCCCACGAGGCACCGGGGTTCTCTGTGGCGAACGGCGCGAAGATGCCGACGACCGCGGTCTCGATGGCCGCGCGGTCGGCGGCCGAAGGCGCGGCGGCGGCGAGCAGCAGCGGAACGATCGTCGCAAGCATCCGGTACCCCTCCTCCCGGCCGTCAGCCGGCGAGCGTCCACTCCCAGCCGAGCGGATCGCCGTCCATCACCTCGACCCCCTTCGCCGCGAGCTCGTCGCGGATCGCGTCCGAGGTGGCGAAGTCCTTGTCCGCCCGCGCCGCCTTGCGCCGGGCCAGCGCCGCGTCGATCTCGGCTTCCGAGGCCGCCGCGTCCCTGGGCCGCAGCCGCAAGCCGGCGCGGTCCAGCGTCAGCAGCCCGAGCCCGAGCACCCCGTCCATCATCGCCACCGCGGCGAGCACCTCGCGCGGCGGCATCTTCTTGAGCGCGAGCAGCTCCTCGAGCACGGTCAGCGCGACCGCGGTGTTGAGGTCGTCGGACACCGCCTGGTCGAACCGTACGACCAGCGGGCGCAAGGTCCCGCCAACCTCGTCGACCGCGCTGTCGAGCGTCCACCCGCCCTCGGGCGCGGCGATCGCCTCCTCGCCTTTCTCGGCGAACCGCGCCTTGACGGTCGCAACCGCCATGACCAGCCGCTTCAGCCGCGTCAACGCCGCGCCGAGCCCGTCCCACGAGAACTCGAGCTCGCTGCGGTAATGCGCCTGCAGGCACATCATCCGGTAGGCGAGCGGGTGGTAGCCCTTGTCGACCAGCAGCTGCAGCCGCAGGAACTCGCCGGCCGACTTGCTCATCTTGCCCGAGCGCTCGACGAGGAAGTTGTTGTGCATCCACACTTTCGCACCGCTGTTCGCGGGCACGTCGAGGCCGTTGGTGCAGCAGAATGCCTGGTTCTGCGCGATCTCGTTCGGATGGTGGATCTCGCGGTGGTCGATCCCGCCGGTGTGGATGTCGAACGGGAAGCCGAGCAGCTGCCCGCTCATCACCGAGCACTCGAGATGCCACCCGGGAGCCCCACGGCCCCACGGGCTGTCCCACTCCATCTGCCGCGTCTCGCCGGCCGGGGTCTTGCGCCAGATCGCGAAGTCGGCCGCGTTGCGCTTGCCCTCGACCGCCTCGATCCTTCCCTCGCCCTCGTCGGTCACCGCGCGCGCCAGCCGCCCGTAATCGGCGACGGTCGAGACGTCGAAGTAGAGCCCGCCCTCGAGCTCGTAGCAATGCTTGTCGGCGATGCTCCGGGCGAACTCGATCATCGCCGGCACGTAGTCGGTCGCGATCGACCAGTGCGCCGGCTGGCGGATGTTGAGCGCCTTGATGTCCGCCCAGTACGCCTCGGTATAGTGCCGCGCGATGTCCCAGATCGACTGCGCGCGTTCGGCCGCCGCCTTCTCGAGCTTGTCCTCGCCCGCGTCGGCATCGTCGGTCAGGTGGCCAACGTCGGTGATGTTGATCACGTGGGTGAGCCGGTGCCCCTTCCAGCTCAGCGTCCGCCCGAGGATGTCGGCGAACACGTAGGCGCGCATGTTGCCGATGTGCGGGTAATTGTAGACCGTCGGCCCGCAGGTATAAACCCGGGCCTCGCCCGAATGGATCGGGTGGAACGTCTCGGTCTCGCGGGTCAGCGAGTTGAACAGGCGGAGCGGAGCGGTCAT
>CBHWED010000142.1:0-8645 GCA_966112795.1 uncultured bacterium | reverse complement strand
CCGGAGCAGCAGGCACACCGACTTGGCGCTGCCCCGCCCCACGCGGCCACGCAGCTGGTGGAGCTGGGCGAGGCCGAAGCGCTCGGCCTGCTCGATCACCATCAGCGTGGCGTTGGGCACGTCGACGCCGACCTCGATCACCGTGGTCGCGACCAGCAGCCGTGCCTCGCCGCGGACGAAGCGCTCCATCGCGGCGTCCTTGAGCTCGGGCTTGAGCTGGCCGTGGACCAGCACCGCGGCATCCTCGAAGCGGGCCTTGAGCGACGCGAAACGGGCTTCGGCCGCGGCGAGGTCTTCGGTCTCGTGCTCGCTGCCGCGGACCATCGGACAGACCCAGTAGGCCTGCTGGCCACTCTCGAGATGGCGCGCGAGGCCGTCGGCGACGTCGGACAGGCGGTCGAGCGAGACGACGCGGGTGTCGATCGCCTGGCGGCCCGGCGGCATCTCGTCGAGCTGCGACACGTCCATCTCGCCGAACTCGGCGAGCCGCAGCGTGCGCGGGATCGGAGTCGCGGTCATCGCCAGCACGTGCGGCGTGACGCGGCCTTTCTGGGTCAGCAACAGGCGCTGGCTGACGCCGAAGCGGTGCTGCTCGTCGATCACCACGAGCCCGAGGTTCCGGTAGGCGACCGCCTCCTGGAAGATCGCGTGGGTCCCGACCACGATCTGGATCGAGCCGTCGACGAGCCCCATCAGGATCGACTCGCGCGCCCTGCCCTTGTCGCGACCGGTGAGCAGCGCGATGGTCACGCCTGTCGGCCCGGCCATCTTGCGCAAGGTCTCGTAATGCTGGCGGGCAAGGATTTCGGTCGGCGCCAGCATCGCCGCCTGCGCGCCCGCCTCGACAGCGATCAGCATCGATTCGAGCGCGACCACGGTCTTGCCCGAGCCGACGTCGCCCTGGAGCAGGCGCAGCATCGGCGCGGCTTGCGCCAGATCGCCCTCGATCTCGCCGATCGAGCGCCGTTGCGCGCCCGTGAGCGGGAACGGCAACGAAAGCTTGCCGCGCAGGGTGCCGTCGCCTTGCAGCGGCTGCCCCCGGCGCCTGCGGTTGTCGGCACGCACCAGCATCAGCGCGAGGCTGTTGGCGAGCAGCTCGTCGTAGGCGAGGCGATCGCGCGCGGCCGGATGGCCGCCTTTGTGCGCGAGCACCAGCGCGTCGCGCCACTCCGGCCATTTGTGCTTGTCGAGCACGCCCGGCTCGATCCACTCGGGCAGCTCCGGCGCGCGCGAGAGGGCCTGCTGTGCGAGACCGGCGACCTTGGGTTGGGTCAGGCCCTCGGCGAGCGGATAGATCGGCTCGACCAAGTGCCCCATCAGCCCGGCGCTGCTCTCGGCAACGTGGTCGGGATGCACGATCTGCAGCCACTGGTCATACTGTTCGAGCTTGCCCGCGACCCAGCGCTTCTCGCCGAGCGGGAACAGCTTCTTCGCCGTGTATGAGGCCTTGCCGAAGTAGACGAGCGCGCAGACGTTGCCCTTCGCGTCGCGCGCCAGCACGCGGTGCGGAGCGCGGCTGTTCGGGCTGGCGCGATGCTCGAACGCGGTCAGCGGGACGACGATCTGTTCGCCGACGGCCGGCTCGTCGAGATCGGCGACCGAGCGTCGCTGCACGAAACGGTCCGGCAAGTGGTAGGCGACATCGCGAACGCGAGTGAGGCCGAGCTTCTCGAGCGGCTTCTGCAGCTTCGGCCCGACGCCCTCGAGGGTCTCGGTTTCGGCGAACAGGGGATTGAGCAGCTCGGGGCGCATCGCGCGAGGGGTCTATCCAAGTCTCCGCCGACGCGAAACAGCCGATGCCTCCTAACCCATGTTGGACCGGGCCGTCCGGGGGGAACTTCGTTGGAACTGACGCTTTGCGCCAACAAGGGCGTGACGCCCGGGACCAGGAGACAACCCATGGCGAAAGAAGAGTTTACCGACGCGATCGCATTGCTCAAGGCCGACCACCGCGAAGTCGAGGCGCTGTTCGCGAAGTTCGAGAACGCGAGCGGCGACGGCAAGAAGCAGCAGCTCGCCGAGCAGATCTGCAACGAGCTCAAGATCCACACGATGATCGAGGAAGAGATCTTCTATCCCGCGCTCGAGGGCAAGATCGAGGAAGACACGCTCACCGAGGCCTACGTCGAGCATGACGGCGCCAAAGTGCTGATCAACGACATCATGGCCGGCGGCCCCGACGACGAGTTCTACGATGCCAAGGTCAAGGTGCTGAGCGAAGAGATCGAGCACCACGTCAAGGAAGAGGAAGCGCCGAGCGAAGGCATGTTTGCCCAGGCCCGCAAGGCCGACGTCGACCTCGTGGCGCTGCGCGACCAGATGGCGGCGCGCAAGGAAGAGCTCTTGCAGCAGGTCGAGAACGGCGGCCTGCCGCCGGCACAGCCATCGGCGGTCAACCCGCAGGCGGCCTGAACAGGTTGAGCGTCACGCGGCGGTGGCCTAGGGCCGCCGCGTGACGGCTTATCCCCTCGCCCCTCGTCTCGCCCGCGCGCGCTTTCGCGCCTGGCATCGCGGCACGCGCGAGGCCGACTACATGATCGGCGGGTTCTTCGACCGACACCATGGTGCATGGGGCGAGGCTGAAGTCGCGTGGTTCGAGGCATTGCTCGACGAGGACGATGTCGACATCATGGCCTGGGCGCTCGGCTCGGCGGCAGCGCCCGAGCGATTCCGCGGCGATTTGCTCGCGGCCCTTCAAAGGCTCGATTACGTCACCATATAAGTCTCGGTTCGCAACGGGCTTCCCCCCAGGCCCGCTCGACTTGCGTACCCCCCGCCCGCGCGTGCCCTTCCGGAATTGCGCGGGCGGGCTTCCGCCGCCGCTCCGGCGGCGCTATCGCCCGACCAACCCGAACCCTCTCCGCGAGCGCGGAGTGGGCGTGAACGCGTGCCCGGAACCCCTCGAATGGCCGACATCTCCCGTATCCTGCAGGCCGACCGGCCGCTGACGCTCGCCGCGGTTGCGCGCGGCGCCCAACCGCTGGTCATGGCCGACCTCGCGCGCGCGGCGAAAGGACGCGCGGTGTTCATCGCGCCGGACGAGCAGGCGATGCGCGCGGTGACCGACGCGGCGCGCTGGTTCGCGCCCGAGCTGCAGGTGATCGAGTTCCCGGCGTGGGACTGCTTGCCCTATGACCGCGCGAGCCCGGCGCTGTCGGTCAGCGCACGGCGGCTGTCGGCGCTGCACCAGCTGCAAGCGGGCAAGGACGGCGACCAGCTGCTGGTAACCACGGTCAATGCGCTGCTCCAGCGCGTGCTCACGCCGTTCCGCATTCGTGAAGCCGTACGCGAGCTCAAGCCGGGAATGCGGATCGGTTACGAAAGCCTGACTGCGCTGCTGCGGCGGCAGGGCTACACGCGCACCGACACGGTGATCGACACCGGCGAATTTGCGGTGCGCGGATCGATCTTCGACGTGTTTCCGGCCGGGCTCGAGCAGGGGCTCAGGCTCGACTTCTTCGGCGACGAGCTCGAGAGCCTGCGCTTGTTCGATCCCTCGACGCAGCGGACCACCGCGACGATCGACGGGCACTTGTTGCTGCCGGCGAGCGAGGCGCTGCTCGACGACGACACGATCAAGCGCTTCCGCGGGCGCTATCGCGAGGCGTTCGGGGCCAACGCGACGCAGGACCCGCTCTATCAGGCGGTCAGCGAAGGCCGCCGGCTCGCGGGCATGGAACACTGGCTGCCGCTGTTCGAGGAGCGCCTCGCGACGCTGTTCGACCATCTGGGTTCCGACGACCTCGTGGTGGTCGATTCGACCGCCGTCGCGGCCGGCGAGGAGCGGCTGGCGGACATCGAGGACTACCATCGGCAACGGCGCGAGACCGCGGGCCAGGCCGCGGGCAGCTATCGCCCGCTCGAGCCCGACGCGCTCTATCTCTCGCGCAACGAGTTCGCCAAGGAGCTCGACCAGCGCCCGGTGCACCGGGCCTCGATCTTCGCCGAGCCCGAGAGCGCCAAGGCCCTCGACTTCGGCTTCCGCTCGGCGCGCGACTTCGCGCCCGAGCGCTCGCGTGGCGACAACGTCTACGAGGCGGCCGCGGCGCACTTCAAGTTGCTCGGGCACGGCGGCAAGCGGCCGCTGTTCGCCGCTTACAGCGAGGGCTCGCGCAGCCGCATCGCCTCGATCCTCGCCGAGGCCGGGACCACGCTGAAGACCGCCGAGACCTGGCAGGAAGCGCTCGGGGCCTCGGCTAAGGGCACGCCGGTGGCGATGGTGCTGCCGCTCGACACCGGCTTCGCCAACGACGAGCTCGAGCTGGTCACCGAGCAGGACCTGCTCGGCGACCGCTTGGTCCGCCGGCGCAAGCGGCGCAAGGATTCGGACGCGTTCCTCGCCGAGCTCTCGGCGCTCAACCGCGGCGACCTCGTGGTCCACCTCGATCACGGCATCGGCAAGTACCTCGGGCTCGAGCCGATCACGGTCGGGCAGAGCCAGCACGATTGCGTGATGCTCGAGTACGCCGGGGGCGACAAGCTCTACATCCCGGTCGAGAACATCGACGTCTTGAGCCGCTACGGCAGCGGCGAGGACGGCGCGGTGCTCGACAAGCTCGGCGGCGAAGGCTGGCAGAAGCGCAAGGCGCGGCTCAAGGAGCGCATCCGGCAGATCGCCAACGAGCTGCTGCGCACCGCCGCGGCGCGCGCGCTGAGGAAGGCGCCGGTGCTCGAGCCCGAGGAGGCGAGCTGGCTGCAGTTCGTCGACCGCTTCCCGTGGGACGAGACCGACGACCAGGAGCGCGCGATCGAGGACGTGCTGCACGATCTCGCCGAGGGCAAGCCGATGGACCGGCTGGTCTGCGGCGACGTCGGCTTCGGCAAGACCGAGGTCGCGCTGCGCGCGGCGTTCGTCGCGGCGATGAACGGGCAGCAGGTCGCGGTCGTCGCGCCGACCACGCTGCTCGCGCGCCAGCACTTCCAGGGCTTCTGCGAGCGCTTCGCCGGCTTCCCGCTGCGCGTCGGCCGCCTGTCGCGCCTCGTGCCCGCGGCCGAGATGAAGGCGACGCGCGACGCGCTCGCCGACGGGACGATGGACGTGGTCGTCGGCACCCACGCGATCCTCTCGAAGACCACGAAGTTCAAGCGCCTCGGCCTCGTCATCGTCGACGAGGAGCAGCGCTTCGGTGTGACCCATAAGGAAGCGCTCAAGCAGCTGCGCGCCGACGTCCACGTGCTCACCCTGACCGCGACGCCGATCCCGCGCACGCTGCAGATGGCGATGTCCGGGCTGCGCGAGCTGTCGACGATCCAGACTCCGCCGGTCGACCGCCTCGCAGTGCGCACCTACGTGATGGAATGGGACGACATGGTCATGCGCGAGGCGCTGCTGCGCGAGCACCATCGCGGCGGGCAGAGCTTCATCGTCGTGCCGCGCATCGCCGACATGCCCGAAGTCGAGGAATGGCTGCACAAGTACGTGCCCGAGATCCGCTTCGTCTCCGCCCACGGCCAGATGAGCCCAAGCGAGGTCGAGGAGCGGATGAGCGCGTTCTACGAGAAGAAGTACGAAGTGCTGCTCTCGACCACGATCGTCGAGAGCGGGCTCGACATCCCGAGCGCCAATACGATCGTGATCCACCGCGCCGACCGCTTCGGCCTGGCCCAGCTCTACCAGCTGCGCGGACGCGTCGGCCGCTCGAAGCTGCGCGCCTATGCCTACCTGACCACGCCCAAGGACCGCGCGCTCAACGAAGTCGCCGAGAAACGCCTCAAGGTGCTCGGCGACCTCGACAGCCTCGGCGCCGGCTTCCAGCTCGCCAGCCACGATCTCGACATTCGCGGCGCCGGCAACCTGCTCGGCGACGAGCAGTCGGGCCATATCCGCGAGGTCGGCTTCGAGCTCTACCAGTCGATGCTCGAGGACGCGATCCTCGCGGCCAAGGCCGGCGAGATGGGCATCGAGCGCGAGGACCGCGAAGGGCTCAGCCCGCAGATCACGGTCGACGCACCGATCATGATCCCCGAGGACTACGTGCCCGACCTGACGGTGCGGATGGCGCTCTACCGGCGCCTCAACGACGCCAAGGACAAGGCCGAGATCGAATCGATGGCCGCCGAGATGATCGACCGCTTCGGCCCGTTGCCGCAGGCCACCGCCAACCTGGTCAAGCTGATCGAGATCAAGCACCAGGCGATCGAGGCCTGCATCGCCAAGATCGACGTCGGCGCGCGCGGCACGCTGGTCAGTTTCCACCAGGACAAGTTCCCCGACCCGGCGGGCCTGATCGCCTACGTCGAGCGGCTCCAGGGCACCGCCAAGCTGCGCCCCGACATGAAGCTCGTCATCAGCCGCGCCTGGGGCGATCCGCAGGCGCGGCTCAACGGGCTGGTCCAGCTGACCAAGGGGTTGAGCGCGATCGTTCGCAAGGCGGAGAAGCGCGAGAAAGCCGCGGCCTGACGATCGTCCGGGCGCCCGATACGAAAAAGGCCCCGCCGACGGCGGAGCCCTTTTCTACTTTGCGACGGATCCGAAAACCTAGGGGCTGTCGGGCTCGTCGTCGTCGGTCAGCTCGATGATCCCCCAGATGATCAGGCCGAGGCCGATCGCCGCAAGGATCCACGCCGTGGTACCCTGGAGCTCCTGGGAATCTTCGATCGCCGCAGGTGCGCGCGAGGCCGGCGTCGGAGCAGCCTGGGCTGCTATCGGCGCGGCAGTGATCGCGAGCGCGGTGATGGCGGAAACGGCACGTCTTAGCATCATCCAAACCCCCTCATGTTGCATGTGCGAAGCGGGCCCTTTGTGGGGCGATCACGATGTACTGTCAACGACAAGCCGTTCCGTTTGTCGTTGATTTTAGTCGAGTCGTCCTGCGAACAGCGTCATGAAACCGTCAACTTGGCGAAATCGAGCACGGACATCGGCTTCGCGCCGAGGAAGCCTTGCCAGGCGATGCAGCCCTCGCGCTCGATCACGTCGCGCTGGCTTTCGCGCTCGATCCCCTCGGCGACCACCTCCAGTCCCAGCGCCGCCGCCATCGACATGATGCCGCGCAGCACCGCGAGATCGCGCGGGTTCTCGTCGATCCCCTCGGCCATGCTGCGATCGAGCTTCAAGTAATGCAGTGGCAGCCGCTTCAGGTATCCGAAGTTGCAGAAACCCGCGCCAAAGTCGTCGAGCGCGATGCGCACGCCGAGATCGGCCAGCTGGCCCAGGCGCTCGGCCGAGCGGTCGAGGTCGGCGACGAGAACTTGCTCGGTGATCTCGAGCGTCAGCCGCTCGGGCGCAAGGCCGGCGTTCGCCAAGGCCGCGGCGACGGCCTCGGCGAAGCCCGCTTCGGCAATGTCGCTCGCGGTGACGTTGAGCGACAGGCGCAGCCCGGCGGGCCATCGTGCCGCCACAAGGAGCGCGGCCGCCGCGACGTGACCCGACAGGCGCCCGACCAGACCGGCCTGCGCGGCCGCTTCGAACAGCGCCTCGCCGCCGATCAGCACGTGCTCGGGATGGTTCCAGCGCGCGAGCGCCTCGGCGCCGATCAGTGCCCCGCCTACGGCGGCGAACTGCGGCTGGAACAGGATCTCGATCTCGCCACGCTCGAGCCCGGCGACGAGCGCCGCGGAAGTACGACCGCGAACCTCGCCGCGACGGTCCTTGCTTGTGCGCCGGTCGGTGCCGGGGTCGATCCGCTCCATCGCGCGGTCTTGGCGCATCGCCTTGCCGCCGTCGCCTGTCTTTGCCGGGCGCGTTGCAATTCGGGACGGCGCTCCATAGGACTGCACGCGATGACCGGAGAGGCGACAGCTGGACCGTGGGGGTTCGACAGGGTGGCGCTGCTCGCCTCGCCGACCGAGCGCGCACAAGAGGCGGCCGAAGCCTTGCGCAAGAGCCACGACTGGGTGTCGCTCGAGGAGGCCGACGCAGCGGTCGTGCTCGGCGGTGACGGCTTCATGCTCGAGGCGATGCACCGGATGATCGACAGCGATCGCATGGTCCCGATCTACGGGTTGAACCTCGGCACCGTCGGTTTCCTGATGAACCGCTACAAGAGCGCGCGCGTGCGCGAGCGGATGGCCAAGGCGCGGCGAATCGCCGTCTCGCCGCTGAGGATGGAGGCGATCACCCAGGCCGGCGCGTTCGAAAGCTTCTACGCGGTCAACGAAGTCTCGCTGCTGCGCGAGACGCGCCAGACGGCCAAGATCGAGATCAGCGTCAACGAGCGCGTGCGCATCGCCGAGCTTTCGGCCGACGGCGTGCTGCTGGCGACCCCGGTCGGCTCGACCGCGTACAACTATTCCGCCAGCGGGCCGATCCTGCCGCTCGATTCGCAGATGCTCGCGCTGACGCCGATCAGCCCGTTTCGCCCGCGTCGCTGGAAAGGCGCGATCCTGCCCGACCGCAGCCGGGTGACCTTCCGCGTGCTCGAGCCGGCCAAGCGCCCGGTCGCCGCGGTCGCGGACCAGAAGGAGCTGCGCGATGTCGCCGAAGTGCGCCTCGAGATCGATCGCAGCCGCGAAATCACGCTGCTGTTCGACCCGGGCCACGCGCTCGACGAGCGGATCGTCGCCGAGCAGTTCGCTTATTAGGATTTTGCCCCCAAAGCGGGGTTGTCAAACCCGGGACGCGCTCATATAGGCGCACCCCTGCCCTGTTGGGCTGCTCCCCGATAGCTCAGCGGTAGAGCATTCGACTGTTAATCGAATGGCCG
>CBHWED010000141.1:0-8651 GCA_966112795.1 uncultured bacterium | reverse complement strand
GTACCACTCCCACGCCTCGGGATTGATCGGCTCGCCGACCGAGCCGAGCAGGCGCAGGCTCGAGCGATCGGTCCGCGCGACCCACTCGTCGCCCTCGCGCATCAGCGCGCGCAGCGCGGTCGGCGCGGCGTAGAAGATCTCGACCGCGTGCTTGTCGACCACCTGCCAGAAGCGGCTGAAGTCGGGGTAGTTGGGGACACCCTCGAACATCAGCGTCACCGCGCCGTTCATCAGCGGCCCGTAGACCACGTAGCTGTGCCCGGTGACCCAGCCGATGTCGGCCGCGCACCAGTAGACTTGGGGGCTGCCGTCGGGATGCGGGCGATAGTCGAACGTATACTCGTGGGTCATGGCGACCCACACCGCGTAGCCGCCGGTGGTGTGCAGCACGCCCTTGGGCTTGCCGGTCGAGCCCGAGGTGTAGAGGATGAACAGCGGGTCCTCGGCGCCCATCTCCTCGGGTTCGCACTCGGTCGGCTGGCTGGCGACCGCGGTCGCCCAGTCGACGTCGCGGCCGACCTTGAGCGGGACGTTGGCCCCGGTGTGCCTGAGCACGATCACCCGGCGGACCTTGCCGTGGTGCTCGAGCGCCGCGTCGACGTTGGCCTTGAGCGGCACGCGCTTGCCGCCGCGCAGGCCTTCGTCGGCGGTGATCACCACGTCGCTGTCGCAGTCCTCGATCCGGCTGCCGAGCGCTTCGGGGCTGAACCCGGCGAACACGATCGAATGCACCGCGCCGATCCGCGCGCAGGCGAGCATCGCCACCGCGGCCTCGGGCACCATCGGCAGGTAGATCGTCACGCGGTCGCCCTTGCGCACGCCTTCGGCGCGCAGCAGGTTGGCGAACTTGCAGGTCGCCTCGTGCAGCTCGCGGTAGGTGAGGGTGCGCACCGGGGTCTCGGGGTCGTCGGGCTCCCAGACGATCGCGACCTGCTCGCCGCGCTCGGCGAGATGGCGGTCGAGGCAGTTGGCGGCGAGGTTGAGCGTGCCGTCGTCGAACCAGCGGATGCCGAACGTGTCCTCGTCGAAGCTCGTGTCCTTGACCCGGGTGAACGGCTTGATCCAGTCGATCCGCTGCGCTTCCTCGCGCCAGAAGGCGTCGGGGTCCTCGACCGAGCGACGGTATTTGTCGGCGTAGGCTTCGGCATCGATCAGGGCGTTCTGCGCCCACTCCTTCGGCACCGGATGGACCACAGCCTCGCTCACTCGACCTCTCCTCCACCTTCCCTCGTCATTGCGAGGAGCGCAGCGACGAAGCAACCCAGGGCGGCGCAGAACCGGCCCTGGGTTGCTTCGCTACGCTCGCAATGACGAAAGAGTAAAGGGGAAGGGTGGTGGCCTCAGCGCCAGAGGGCTTCGAGCGCCGGCAGCAGGTGCGCGCGGTGCTCGGCCGGCACGCGCGCGAGCAGCGTGGCCTCGAACGCCTCGACCACCGCGCGCGCCCCGGCGAGCGTGCTGCGGCCGGCCGCGGTCAGCTCGAGGCCCTGCGACTTGCCGTCGATCGGCACACGGTCGATCAGGCCTTCGAGGCGTTTCAACAGCGGGACCATGTTGGCCCGCTGGATGTCGAGCTGGCGGCCGATCGCGCTCGCGGTGACCCCGGGGTTGGCGTCGATCAGCATGAGCACCGAAACGTCGGACTGGCGCAGCCCGGTTTCGGCAAGCCGCGCGGCGAGCTCCGCCGCGGTCGCGTTCGCCGCCCGCCTTAGCGCATAGCCGGGGAATCTCGGGAGGGGATCGCGCATTGGCGAAATGCTAACGATTGCTGTTGTTCATAGCAACCGAGATTGCTATCAACCATAACGATCGAGCGCCTTCACCGGGCGCCATATGCACGAGGATAGTGAAGATGGCCGGTCCCTCCCAACCCGATCCCCGCCCCGAGTCCGAGACCGTCGCCTACGACGTCGTCGACGGCGTCGCCTGGGTCCGCTTCAACCGCCCCGACAAGCGCAACTGCATGAGCCCCAAGCTCAACCGCCGCATGCTCGAGGTGCTCACCGAGCTCGAGTTCCGCGACGACGTCCAGGTCCTCGTCCTGACCGGCGAAGGCTCGGCCTGGTCGGCCGGCATGGACCTGCTCGAGTACTTCCGCATGACCGAGGCCGAAGGCCTCCACGCCACCCGCAAGGCGCAGCGC
Organism: uncultured bacterium; assembly: GCA_966112795.1. GTDB lineage: Bacteria > Pseudomonadota > Alphaproteobacteria > Sphingomonadales > Sphingomonadaceae > Croceibacterium_A. The sequence continues at coordinate 6,511 of CBHWED010000141.1, read as the reverse complement.
GAGGCCTACTCGTGGTGGGAGCGCCTGCGCTGGTACGAGAAGCCGACGATCGGCATGATCAACGGCTGGTGCTTCGGCGGCGCCTACGGCCCGCTGTTCGCCTGCGACCTCGCCTACTGCTCGGACGACGCGCAGTTCGGCCTCAGCGAGATCAACTGGGCGATCCTCCCGGGCGGCGGCGCCTCGAAGGTCGCGGCCGAGCTGATGGGCTTCCGCGACGCGATGTACCACGCGATGATGGGCGAGAACCTGACCGGCAAGCAGGCCGCCGAGAAGGGCATGGTCAACGAGTCGCTCCCGGCCGACAAGCTCAGGGCGCGCGTCCAGGAAGTCGCCGACGTCCTGAAGAAGAAGGACAGCCAGGCGCTGCGCGCGACCAAGTGGGCGGTGCGCCGCGTGCGCGAGATGACCTACGACAACGCCGAGGACTACCTGATCCGCGCGCAGGAAGCGCTCAACCAGTTCGGCGGCCTCGCCGCGCGCAAGGAAGCGACCAAGCAGTTCCTCGACGACAAGACCTTCAAGCCGGGCCTCGGCACGTTCGACAAGAGCAAGGTCAAGGCGGACTGATCTGACGTTCCCGGCGGCCTTGTTCCGCCCGGGCCACCCGCTAAGGGACAATCAAATCGGCAGCGCCCCGGCTTCGAACCCGGGGCGTTCGCGTGGGAGAAAACGAGATGAGCGAGCGGCGTTTCACCAACCAGCAGATCGACCGGCTGCTCAGGCCGAAATCGGTCGCCGTGGTTGGCGCTTCGGACCGCACCGGCGCCCTCGGCGCCACCCTGCTCAACAACCTCGTGCAGTACGAGTTCGCCGGCGCGATCTACCCGGTGAACCCCAAGCGCGACGAGCTCCTCGGGCTCAAGGTCTACCACTCGATCGAAGAGCTCCCCGAAGGCATCGACTGCGCCGTGCTCGCGATCCCGCGCCCGTTCGTGCTCGACACCGTGCGCCAGCTCGCCGCGCGCAAATGCGGCGCGGTGGTGATCTACTCGGCCGGGTTCTCCGAGGCCGGCGAGGAAGGCCTGCGCGACCAGCTCGAGCTCGCCGCGATCGCTGCCGAATACGGCATGGTCATCGAAGGCCCGAACTGTCTCGGCTGCACCAACTACATCGCGCGCGTGCCGCTGACGTTCGTCGAGACCAACATGCAGACTCCGCCCAAGGGCGCCCGCGCGGTCGGTGTCGCCAGCCAGTCTGGCGCGCTCGCCGCGGTGCTCGCGACGGCGCTGCACCCGCGCGGGCTCTACGTCTCGACCTCGGTCTCGACCGGCAACGAGGCCGCCTCGGGCGTCGAGGACTACGTCGAATGGCTGGTCGACGATCCGGACACCCACGTCATCGCGATGTATGTCGAGAGCCTGCGCCGCCCGAAGGCGTTCGTCCAGGCCGCCCGGCGCGCACGTGCCGCGGGCAAGCCCATCGTCATGCTGCACCCGGGCAAGTCGAACAAGGCGCAGGAATCCGCCGCCACCCACACCGGGGCGATGGCCGGCGATTACGCGCTGATGAAGACCAAGCTCGCGCGCGAAGGCGTGATCTTCGCCGACACGCTCGAAGAGCTGGCCGACATCACCGAGATCGCGCTGCGCTGCAAGGCGCTGCCCGGCGCGGCGATGGCGGTGCTCGGCGAGAGCGGCGCGCTGCGTGGGCTCGCGTTCGACATCGCCGAGGACATCGGGCTCGACCTGATCGACCTCAACGACGGCAACAGCCCGGCGCTGCGCGCGATCCTGCCCGACTTCGTCCCGGTCTCGAACCCGACCGACATCACCGCGCTCGGCCTCAGCGAGCCCGAGATCTACACCAAGGTGCTGACCGCGCTGCTCGAGGACGAGCGGATCGGCTCGGTGGTCGCCTCGATCATCCAGTCGGATCCGATCACCAGCGGGATCAAGTTCCCGCACATCATCAAGGTGCTCGAGGACGGCACGTTCCCCAAGCCGCTGGTCTTCGCCGGCGTCGACGAGGGCGCCCGGGTGCCCGCAGAATACATCGAGGGCTTGCGCAAGGTCGGCATCCCGTGGTTCCCGAGCACCGAGCGTGCCTATCGCGCGATCGCCCGCCTCGCCGACCTCGCCAAGCGCGATCTGACCGACCGTTCGGCCTTGCCGGTAGCGGTGCCCGGGCTCGACCAGGTCGCCGGCGTGGTGCCGGAGTACAAGGCGAAGGCCCTGCTGCGCCCGCTTGGGATCGCGTTCCCCGACAGCAAGTTCGCGCCCGACGCCGATGCCGCCGCTGCGGCCGCCGAGGAGATCGGCTTCCCGGTGGTGATGAAGGCGCAAGCCGCCGCGCTCGGCCACAAGAGCGACGCCGGTGGCGTGATCCTCAACCTCAAGACGACGGACGACGTGCGCGAAGCCTTCGACCGGATGTACGGCAACGTCGCGAATTACGACGCCAGCATCCAGCTCGACGGCGTGCTCATCGAGAAGATGGGCCGCATGGGCACCGAGATGATCGTCGGCGCCAAGAACGATCCCGAATGGGGCCCGGTCGTGCTCGCCGGCTTCGGCGGGGTGACCGCCGAGATCCTCAAGGACGTCAAGCTGTTCACGCCCGAAATGGACCAGGCCGCGGTCCACGCCGGCCTGCTCGAGCTCAAGCAGGCCGCGCTCCTCAAGGGCTACCGCGGCTCGCCCGCGCTCGACGTCGCCGCGCTCGCCGCGCTGATCGTCGAGGTCGGCCGGATCATGGCCGGCAACCCGCGCATCCGCGAGATCGACCTCAACCCGGTGATCATCCACCCCGAGGGCGAAGGCGTTGTCGCGCTCGACGCGCTGATGCTGGTCGAAGGCTAGACGAACACGTCCGCGAGCTCGCTCGACGGCCCGAGCACGTCGCCCGGCGCCATCATCACGTTGCTGGCGAGCGCGATCGACAGGCCGAGCTCGGGATAGACCACGAGGCTGGCGCGCCCGCCCGGCGTCGACCCGGCGTGGTGCCAGCGCAGGCGATCCTTGGCATCGCGGTCGACGCGCCAGCCGAGGCCGAGCGGCGGGCTCCGGTCCGACGCTTCGGTCAGCGGCGTGAACAGCAGCGCGCGCTCGACGGCGCTGATGCGCGCTTCGGGACCCTCGAGATGGGCAGCGCCGAAGCGGGCGAGGTCGGGCATCGACATCAGCAAGCCCGCGCCCGCCCAGCAGAATGCCGGATTGCTCAGCGTGACGTTGGCGTAATCGCCGCGCAGCCGAGGCTGGGGGGTGTTCGACGAATGGGTTGCGAACAGCTCCAGCTCGCGCGCGGCGAAATAGCCTCTGGCGCGGAGCGGCACCACTTCGAGAACCTCGTCCGCGGCGAGCGATGACAGGCCGAACGGGAGCGAAATCTCGTCCATGACCAGGCGCACGAAGTCGGTCCCCCCGGCCGCCTCCATCACGAACGAAGCCAGGGTGTAGCCGAACGACGAATAGCTGACCTCGCTGCCGACGGGCGCCACCAGCGGGTCGTCGATGAACAGCGCGAGGATCTCCTCGCGGCTCGCGTAGCTCCGCTTGGTGATCCGCCCGCCGGGCGCCTTGGGATCGAGGTCCTTGGGCAGATAGTGCCGCACTCCGCCGCGATGCGTGAGCAGCTGGCGCATGGTCGTCCCGCGGTGATGGGCCGGCAGGTCGGGCAGCCAGTAGGCGATCGGCGCGTCGAGCTCGATCAGGCCGCGCGTGACCATCCGCGCGGCCACCGTCGCAGTGATGGCCTTGCTGACCGAGCCGAGACGGAAGATGTGGTCCGGCGACGCCGCGACATCGAACTCGAGATCCACCGTGCCCAGCGCTTCGGCCCAGATCACCCCGCTGCCGTCGGCCACTGCCAGCGACAGCGCGGGTATCGCGTCGCCGGCAAACAGCCGGCTGCCGATCCGCGATGCCAGCGGACTGCCGTCGCCTTGCATCGTCCGTCTCGTCCCCCACAGTGTCATGCTGTAGCAATACACCATCTCAGCGCGATGTCAGGCCTCTTTTGTATGGCTCGCGTCCGCAGTTCGTCCAAGTTCAGGCACCTCTGGCCGCGTGCCGGCCGTGGTTTCCGCAAGGTTAATTCGCCAGACAGGAAAGGCCGCCGAACGCTCTGGCTGCTCCCGTCCGGGAGCCACGGGCGGGACGCAAAGATGTCGTTGATGAAAGTGTTACGGTTCGCTTCGGCGGACCTGGCGATCGACTTGGGGACGGCCAACACCGTCGTTTACCTGCGCGATCGCGGTGTCGTGCTCGCCGAACCCTCGGTGGTCGCGATCGAGACGATCAACGGCGTGCAGAAGGTCCGCGCGGTCGGCGACGACGCCAAGCTCATGCTCGGCAAGACGCCCGAGAACCTGCGCACGATCCGACCGCTCAGGAACGGCGTGATCGCCGACCTCGAGGTCGCCGAGCACATGATCAAGCACTTCGTCGTCAAGGCGCGGGCGAACCTCGGCACGCGGCGGATGAAGAGCCCCGAGATCGCCATCTGCGTGCCCTCGGGCTCGACCCCGGTCGAACGCCGCGCGATCCGCGATGCCGCCAGCAACGCGGGCGCGCGCCGCGTGTGGCTGATCGACGAGCCGATGGCCGCGGCGATCGGCGCCGACCTGCCAGTGACCGAGCCGATGGGATCGATGGTCGTCGACATCGGCGGCGGCTCGACCGAGGTCGGCGTGCTGTCGGTCGGCGGCATGAGCACGAGCCTGTCCGAGCGCGTCGGCGGCGACCAGATGGACGAGGCGATCGTGTCCTACGTCCGCCGCACCCACAACCTGCACATCGGCGAGGCGACCGCGGAGCGGGTCAAGAAGGACGCCGGCTCGGCGCTGGCCGGCGAGGACGAAGTCACCGTGACCGTGCGCGGCCGCGACGCCGTCCGCGGCGTCCCGCGCGAAGTTTCGATCACCCGCACCGACCTCGCCGAGGCCCTCGGCGGCCCGGTCGCGCAGATCGTCGATGCGGTCCGCCGCGCGCTCGAAGCGACCGCGCCCGAAATCGCGGCCGACATCCTCGACCAGGGCATCGTCATGACCGGCGGCGGCTCGCTGTTGCACGGGATCGACACCATGCTCGCCCAGGTCACCGGGCTGCCGGTGCGCGTCGCCGACGACCCGCTCAACTGCGTCGCCGTCGGTGCCGGCCGCGCGCTCGAGGAGGTCGATTACCGCGGAGTGCTGCAGGCAGCGTGACAATCCGTTACGCGAAAGCGCTGGCCTGAATCCGGACAAAGTCATAGAGATTGGGAAAAGACGCTTAGAGAGGAGCACTTTTCCCATGAGGCATAACGGTTTCGCAGCGCGCCTTGCCGGCGCGACATCGGCCATCGCCGCGATCGCGGCCATCCTTGGCGGGGCGACCACGGTCGCCGCGCAGGAACGGCCGGCCGACCTGACCGAACTGCCGCCGGTGCCGACCGACTACGACCCGGGCAAGACCGCGTGGGGTGATCCCAACATCAGCCACAGCTTCCAGTACGAATACCTCAACAACATGCGCATCCTGATGCAGCGCCCCAAGGTGTTCGGCAATCGCGTGTGGCTGACCGACGAGGAATTCGCCCGCCGGCTCGCCGCCGCCGAGCGCTCCGACGGCAGCTACGCGGCCGCGTCGGAGAACGGCGTCGGCACCCCGGGCACCGAAGGCCTTGCGGAATTCGTCAAGAACTCCTCGCTCGGCCACCGCACCTCGCTGATCGTCAGCCCGGCCGACGGCCAGCTCCCGCCGCTGACCCCGCAGGCCGAAGCGCTCTACAAGCAGGGCCGCTCGGGCTGGGTCCCCGGCCAGGACTACGACTGGGTCGACGACTTCGATTCGTGGGACCGCTGCGTCAGCCGCGGCTTCCCGGCCTCGATGTTCCCGTTCCGCTACAACAACGGCGTGCGCATCTTCCAGTCGCCGGGCTATGTGACGATCTATCTCGAGATGCTCGGCAACCGCGTGATCCCGCTGTTCAAGAACCGCGAGGAGGCGCTGCGCCATCACTGGGCCGAGCCGGTCGAGGCATGGATGGGCGACCCCGTCGGCTGGTGGGAAGGCAACACCCTCGTCGTCGACACGACCAACATCAAGTCGGGCGACAGCGCCACGAGCGACATCTACGCGCGTGCGGCGAGCCCGCTCAACATGGCGAGCCAGAACGTGCCGCCGTTCAACACCATCCCGACGAGCAAGAAGGCCCGCACGCTCGAGCGGTTCACGATGACCAATCCGAACTCGCTGACCTACGAGGTGACCTACACCGACGAGGACGTGTTCACCGCGCCGTGGACCGTGCGCATGGAGTGGGCGCGCGACGACGACTACCAGTTCTACGAATACGCCTGCCACGAGGGCAACGTGCAGCTGCGCAACTACGTGACCGCCTCGCGCGCCTACCGCGAGCAGATCGCGCGCGGCGAGAGCCCGGCGATCCCGGCCGAGCAGGACGATCGCGCGCGGTTCGCCCGGCAGTTCGACTACGACCCGGCCGCCAACGACCGCCCGGCGCCGCCTCCGGGAGCGGGCCCGCAGCGCGGTGCCGCCGCTCCGGCGCCGGCTGCCAGCCCCACGCCGGC
>CBHWED010000140.1:0-8850 GCA_966112795.1 uncultured bacterium | reverse complement strand
TCCATCGCGATCTCGAGCTGGTTGTCGAGCGTCCAGCCGTCGACCGCGTCGATCTTCTCCTGCAGCTCGCCCATCTCGGCGCCGAGCGCGTCGAAGTCGGCGTCGGGCTCGCCCATGAGCTCGCCGATCTTGTTGAAGCGGTCGACCATGTCGGCCACGTCGCGCGCGCCGTCCTTGACGTTCTCGAGCACGGTCTTGGTCGGGTCGAGCTCGGGCTCCTGCGCCAGGTAGCCGACCGTGATGTACTCGCCCGGCCAGGCTTCGCCGGTGTACTCGGTGTCGATGCCCGCCATGATCTTCATCAGGGTCGACTTGCCGACGCCGTTCGGACCGACGATGCCGATCTTGGCGCCCTGGTAGAACTGCAGGTTGATGTTCGACAGCACCGGCTTCTGCGCGCCGGGGAAGGTCTTCGTCATGTTCTTCATGACGTATGCGTACTGGGCGGCCATGGTCGTCCTTCGGGGTAATCGGAAGTGTGCGGAATTGGCCCGCCAGATAGGCGCGGATTGGCCGGCGGGCAAGGCACGAGCGCCGGGACGCACGCGCGCGTTGACGGGCTTCTGCGGATCGCTAGATCATAACATGGATCAAAGCAGGGGACGGGCACATGGACAAATCGAAGCAGGATCAGGCCGCGCGGGACTCGGGCAAGACGTGGGCCCGTCCCACCATTTCGCGCATCGCCGCGAGCGCGGCAGAGACCGGCGGCTCCACGCGGGTCGACGCCGGCGGAGACATCCTCTCCTGACCAGCTAGCCGAGGAGCCGATCGATCGAGTGGGTCAACGCGCGCTCGCCGCAGCACGCGCTCGCGCTTGCCAGGCTGGCCGAAGGCGCCGCGCGCGCCAATCCGGACGATCCGGACGTGCTCACCCTGTTCGGCGGAGCCTTGCTCGAAGTCGGCGAGCTCGATCGGGCGATCCATGTCCTGCGCGAGGGCAGCCAGCGGTTCCCGAGGCATGCCTCGCTCGCGGCCGCGCTGGCGCGTGCGCTGGCCGGTCACGGCGATGTCGATGGGGCGCTTGCCGTCGCGGCGAACTGGCCAGAAGAGAGCTGGGCCGCGCGCTTCTCGCTGAGGCTGCTCACCAAGCACCGCCGTTTCGACGAGGCGGCGTGCCACGAGGACCGGGTCCAGGCGGCGAACCCCGCAGACCTCGCGCTGATCGAGTGTCGCGCGCTTCGGCTCCGCGCAGAACCCGAAGCGATGCTGGGGCTGTGCGAGACCGCGCTGGCGCACGATGCGGGCGCGACGCATGCGCTCTACTACAAGGCCATCGCGCTCGCGCAGCTCGGTCGGGACGAGGAAGCGCGCGAACTGATGGCGCTCGACCGCTTCGTCTGCATCGTCGATCTGCCGCCGCCGTCGGGCTATCCCGATGCCGATGCGTTTCGTGCGGCAGTGCGCCACGAGATCGTCGCCAATCCGACGCTCGGGCCCGACATCGCCGGTCATGCCACGCGCAACGGTATGCGCACCGCACGGTTTCCGCTCGCGGGCGACGCCGCTTCGAGCGCGCTGGTGCGATCGATCGAGGGCGCGGTCGTCGGCTATGCCGAGGCGCTCCGCGGCTCGCATCCTTTCGTGACGGCGCGTCCTCCGCGCGCACGGCTCTTCGCGTGGGCCCTGGTGTTCCGCGAGGCCGGCTACCAGGTGCCGCACCATCACCCGGAACCGTGGATGACCGGGGTCTACTACGTTGCCGCGCCCGCAGGCCAGCCGCGGCCCGGAGCGCTGCGGATCGGCGTCTTCCCCGACTGGGCCGGCGTCGCGCCGCCGTGGCCGGTGCAGGTGGTCGAGCCCGAGCCCGGGCGGCTGGTCCTGTTCCCGTCGTTCGTCCCGCACGACACAGTGCCGACGGGTTCCGCCGGCGAGCGGGTCTCGATTGCCTTCGATGTCGGGGCGGCGACTTGAACCGGTCATCCCGCGGCTGCCAATCGCCGGCCGGAGATGGTAGGGTCGCGGCACGCAAAGGGAGGTGACGATGGGGGACGATGACGAGGACGGCACGATCTACGTCGCCGTGATGAACGACGAGGAGCAATACTCGATCTGGCCCGAGGGCCGCGAACTGCCGCTCGGCTGGCGCGAGACCGGCATGCGCGGGAGCAGGGCCGACGTGCTCGCCTGGATCGAGGAAGTCTGGACCGAGACGCCGCAGCAGCCCGAATAGGAGGGCGGTGGCGAGGGCCAAGCGGGTTGGCAGGCGCGGCGCGCTTCGGTAGCAGGCGGCCGATGAAGCATAAGATCGTCGCGCTCGCCCTTTCCGCCACTCTCGCCATGCCCTCTCCCGTTGCAGCGGGTGACGCGTCCGACGACGTCGCGTGGGACATCACCGCCGATCTGACCACCGAGGTCGGTCCGCGCCTCGCCGGCAGCGGGCGCGAGGCCGCGGCGCGCGACTGGGCCAAGGCGCGGCTCGAGGCGCTCGGCTTCGCCCGTGTCGCGATCGAGCCGTTCACGCTGCGCGGCTGGGTCCGCGGCGAGGAGAAGGCCCGGCTTACCGCGCCATACGAGCAGCCGCTGGCGATCGCCGGGCTCGGCTACAGTGCCCCGACGCCGGCTGGCGGGATCGAGGGCGAGCTGGTCTATTTCGCCACGCTCGATGCGCTCAAGGCTGCGCCCGAAGGCTCGCTCGCGGGCAAGATCGCCTTCGTCGACCACGCGATGCGCGCCAACCAGGACGGCAGCGGCTACGGCCCCTACGGCAGCGTCCGCCGCCAGGGTCCGGCGCTGGCCGCGAGCAAGGGCGCGATCGGCATCGTGATCCGCTCGATCGGCACCGACGCGCATCGCAACCCGCACACCGGCGTGACCACTTTCCGCGAGGGCGATCGGCCGATCCCGGCGGGCGCGGTGTCCAATCCAGACGCCGACCTCATCGCCCGCGTCGCCAGCACCGGCAAGCCGATGAAGCTGGCGCTGACGCTGACCGGCGCGCCGCGGGAGAACATGGCCTCGGGCAACGTGATCGCCGAATTGCCGGGCCGCGATCCGTCGCTGCCGCCGATCCTCCTCGGCTGCCACCTCGACAGCTGGGACCAGGGCACCGGCGCGATCGACGATGCCGCGGGCTGCGCGATCATCACCGCGGCGGCGCTCAAGGCACAGGAAGCCGGCCGGCCGCTGCGCACCATCCGCGTGCTCTGGGCCGGCAGCGAGGAACTCGGCGGCTTCGGCGGCATCGCCTACGCCGAACGCCATGGCGCCGAGCCGCATGCGCTGGCGATGGAGAGCGACTTCGGCGCCGACCGCGTGTGGAGCGTCAGGCTCAAGCTGGCCGATGCGGACAAGGCGCTCGGCGAACGGATCGTCGCCGCGCTCAATCCGCTGGGGGTGGTGCTGAATTCCGGCGAAGCCAACGGCGGGACCGACGTCGAGCCGATCATCGAGAAGCAGAAGCTCGCGGTGATCGACCTCGCGCAGGACGGGACCCGCTACTTCGACCTCCACCACACGCCCGACGACACGCTCGACAAGGTCGATCCCGCCCAGCTGGCGCAGAACGTCGCGGCGTGGACGGCCGTGCTGCAGATCGTCGCCAACGAGCCGGGGACGATCGGCCAGGCCGAATAGCACTGGCAGCCCGCCGAGGGGGTGAGAGCCGTCGCGGAGGGGGAAGACGACGGCTCTCGGTGGGGTGGTAGCTTTCAGTCGAGCAGGTCGCCGCTGTCGAAGCTGAACTTGAAGGTATACTGGAAGCGGACGTCGTCGCCGTCGGCGCCGTCGTTGTCGGTGCGCCGACCCCACAGCAGCTCGCCGCCGGTCAGGATCCGGTTCGCGGGAGCCCACAGCAGGTTGACCGAGGCGTACTCGCCCTTGTGGAAGGCGCCCGGGTCCTGGAAGTTGGTGTTGTCGACCTCGGTGAAGCTGTAGCCGATCGCCGAGCTGAGTTCCGGCGTCCACTGCAGGTCGGCATAGGCCGAGATGCCGAGCAGCGGCACCGCCGTGGCGCTGATCAGCGTGCCGCTGATCGGCGGCGGCGGGAAGATCGGCGGCACCGGCCCGAGCGCGGCCGACGGGGCGAGGTCCATGCCGCCGTCGTTCATGTAGGTGGCGATGCCTTCGCCATAGACCACGCCCGCGCGGAACGTCGCGAAGCCGGCCTTGAGCGATCCGGTCAGGTTGAGGCCCCAGCCGAATTCGTCGCCTTTCGGCTCGTTGTTCGGCGTTCCGACGGTGTCGTAGCCGATGCTGCGCGCGATCCCCGCCAGCCGGACGTGGCCCCATTCGCCGCCGTAGCGGACCGCGGCGGTGAAGTCGGGGAACTCCTCGTCGGCGCGCAGGCCTTCGGCGACCTCCTCCGAAACCAGCCTGATCTGGCCGGGATCGATGTCGTCGCTCGGATGCTCGAACGCCACCGCAAAGGTGACGCCGTCCCTGTCGTAGGGGGTGAGCCGGATTTGCGGCGTGCGCACGAAGACCATTCCCGCCGGGCCCCAGTAGTCGACCACGTTGGGGAAGATGTCCCCGTCCATGAACAGGGTGTTGGTCTGCCCGGCGAGGATCGGGCCCCAGCGGCCGTAAGCATGGCGGATACGGAAGGTCGTCTGGCCCTCGTCGACTCCGGTGCCATAGAGGTCGAACTCGAACTTCGCCTCGTAGGGCTTGCCGGCGATCATGCCGTCGGCCTTCACGCCGAGGCGCGACTGGCGCACGCTGGCGATGAACTGGCCGTCGCTGCCGTACTGGCCCTCGACCGTGGGAATGCGCGACGGGCGCAGCGTGGCGTCCCAGTTCGGGTTGACGCGCTTGAAGTCCTGGATCGCGTCGATCTGCGCGAAGCCGTAGACCGAGAGGTTGTTGTCGCTGTCGGTATCGGCATCCTCGCCGTGATCCGCGTGCGCGGCCGCCGGGGCGCTCGCCGCAGCGGCGGCGGCCGCGTTCTGCTGCGCCTCGGCTTGCGCGCGCGCGGCGACTTGCGCCTCGAGCTGGGCCATCCGCTGGCGCAGCGAGTCGAGCTCGGCGCGCTCGGCGGGCGTCATGCCCGACTGGGCCTGCGCGGGCGCGGCGACGACGGCAGCGCCCACGATCCCCAATGCGAATATGCTGCGCATCACGTCCCGACCCCTCCCCAACAAACCGCAGTAACCTATTGGTCGATAAGTGCATTTTGGCCTGTCTCAGGGTATTGCGTGCGGTCGCACCGACAATCGGTGAAAACCCCGAAAGTCGCGCCGTGATCGCGCCCGATCCGCGGCTGATCGACTTCGGGGGTGGCCCCCTAGGGATTGCCACGAGCTCGCATAGGTCCCCATTGCGAGGCGATCCCGGAGCCATGATCGGCGCAATTCCGACGCTTCCGGGCGGACGGCCCTGGAAATGAACCCTCGCTATGGCGGGCCGGCGAGAGTCAGGGTATCGATGGATCTCAAGTAGGTCCGGTTTCCGAGCGTCCCGATGCTTTTGCGCTCGTGTCGAAGCCTACTGGAACAGGTCGCAACGCTACTCAGCAATTCGTGCCGATTTCCTTCGGCGCGAATAACAATCGGAGGCCGACATGCCCCTCGACCTGATCTTCATTTCGCCCGGTACCTACACCATCGACGACGACGGAATTGTCGGCAACAACACTTCGGTGATCCGTGACGGCACCGGCGCGGTGATCTTCACCTTTGCCCATCCGGTGGACTCGCTTTCGTTTACGGCGTCTTCGCCCGGCGTAAACATCGTTGTAAACCTCAGCGAAAGTCTGGGCAGCGCGAACTTTCGCATCGGCGACCTGACCAATCCGGCGGTCACGCCCGACTCCATCGTGGTCAAGAACGTCCGGACCACCGGCATCGTCACGCTGGTCTCCAACGGGACGATCAACGAAGGCGGATCCGATGCGGGCGCCGACGTCGTCGCCGGCCAGCTCGTCATGAGCGCGCAAAGCGGCATCGGCACGGGCGGCAATGCGCTCGAGACCCAGGTCGGCCTGCTCGAGGCCGAGACCGTGACCGGCGGCATCGCGATAGGCAATTTCGGCAGCGTGCAGATCGGCGGGGTCAGCGACGAGGTCGCCGGGCTCCACGTGGAGACCTCGGGCAATCTCAACTTCACCAACGTCGGCACGATCCTGCTGGCCGACGACAGCGGCCCCGAATCCGTCCACGGCGGCGCCACCTCGGGCGACGTCACGATGATCGCGAGCGGCTTCGATGCCGACATCATCTCGACCGTGAACAACGACGCGGTCAACGTGCCCGGCGGCAATCTCACGCTCCAGGCCGGCCGCGACATCGGCTTCGGGATCATCGGCACCGACTTCGACAACGACGTTCGCGCGCGCGGCAGCGTCACGGTCACCGCGGGGCGCGATTTCCTAGTCGACGGCTTCTCCGACATCGCCTCGGACGATTTCGGCGGCTCGACCGGCGGCAACCTGACGATCACCACGGGGCGCAACATCCACGTCCGCAACATCGCCGGCACCGACGGCAGCATCGCCGCCAGCGGCTCCGCGGGCGCGGACCTCATCCTGACAACCGGAGCGGGCGGGGCGGTCGTGCTCGACGCGCCCACGAGCGGGGCGGTCGGGTCGTTCAGCGGCGATGTCAGGATCAACGCCGATCGCATGCTGATCAACAGTGCCTCGGGCATCAGCGCCAATGCCGGAGCGGTGTTCATCCGCCCGGTCACGGCCGGCCGCGAGATGCTTCTCGGCAGCGCCAGCGATGCCGCCTTCGCGCTCGAGCTGTCGGACGCCGAGCTCGACCGGATCTTCACGCCCACGCTCACGCTCGGCAGCGACACGACCGGCACCATCTCGGTGGTCGGCGACATCTCGCCGGCCAGCGCGGCCAATGTCCTGCTGCGCTCGGGCGAGGACTTGCGGCTCCAGGCCGGCATCGCGGTGACGAACTCGCTGGGCCTGTCCGCGGGCAACGACCTGATCCACACCGCCGGGGTGCTCTCGGGCGGGACGATCGCCGCGCAAGTCGACAACGTCGGCAATGACGGCGGCACCGGCGGCTTTGGGAATCTTGGTGTGACGACCGGCGTCACCACTCTGACGCTGAACGGCAACGCCGAGGCCGACACGCTCTCGGGCACCGAGGGCATCGCGCAGACCGTCCATGGCAACGGCGGCAACGACAGGATCATCTCGAGCGGCGAAGGCAGCTATTTCGGCGACGACGGCAACGACACCATCCTCGGCGGACTGAGCTCGGGTATCGTCAACGAGGTGCTCGACGGCGGCTCGGGGATCGATACGGTCGACACGAGCAGCTTCAGTGGCGATTACATCATCAACCTGGCCACCGGGGTGACCAATTTCGGCTACGAGAGCTTCGTCAACTTCGAGAACGCGGTCACCGGCAACGGCGCGGACACGGTCACCGGGACGAGCGGCGCCAACACTATCACCACTGGCGCCGGCAAGGACGTGATCGACGGCGCCGGCGGTGCCGACACGATGGTCGGCGGAGCAGACGACGACTGGTACAAGGTCGACAACGCGGGCGACGTGGTGGTCGAAAGCTTGGGCGAGGGCACCGCCGACCGGGTGTTCGCGAGCGTCAACTACACGCTTGGCGCCGGTGTCCATGTCGAGCTACTGACCACCAACGACAACGCCGCGACGACGGCGATCAACCTGACCGGCAACGAAATCGCCAACACGATCTTCGGCAACGCCGGGGCCAACATCCTCGACGGCAAGGGCGGCGCCGACGCGCTGATCGGATTTGGCGGCGACGACTGGTACTTCGTCGACAACGCCGCCGACACCGTGACCGAAGCCGTCGGCGGCGGCGCCAACGACCGCGTCTTCAGCGCCGTCAACTACACGCTCGCCGTGGGCCAGCAGATCGAGCGGCTGTCGACTGCCGACAATGCCGCGACGACCGCGATCAACCTGACCGGCAACGAGATCGCCAACATCGTCTACGGCAACGCGGGCGCCAACGTGCTCGACGGCAGGGGCGGGGCGGACTCGCTGGCCGGATTCGCCGGCGACGACTGGTACCTGGTCGACAACGCCGGCGACATCGTGTTCGAAAGCGCCGGGCAAGGAGCCAACGACCGCGTCTTCGCCAGCGTCAGCTATACGCTCGGCGCCGGCGTGCAGGTCGAGATGCTGACGACCAACGACAATCTCGCGACCACTGCGATCAACCTGACCGGCAACGAGCTGGTCAATGTCATCTTCGGCAACGCCGGAGCCAACACGCTCAACGGTGCTGCGGGCGCCGACACGATGGTCGGCGCGGCGGGCGACGACTGGTACTTCGTCGACAACGCCGCGGACTCGGTGGTCGAGGGCGCGGGGCAGGGCGCCAACGACCGCGTGTTCACGAGCGTGAGCTACACCCTCGGCGCCGGGGTCCAGGTCGAGATGTTCACGACCACCGACAGCGCCGGGGCGACCGCGCTCAACCTGACCGGCAACGAGTTCGCCAACACGATCTTCGGCAACGCCGGGGTCAACGTGCTCGACGGCAAGGGCGGAAGCGATACCTTGGTCGGGCTGGCCGGCGTGGACACGTTCCGCTTCACCACCGCGCTCGGCGCAGGCAACGTCGATGCGATCAGCGGCTACAGCGTGGCCGACGACACGATCCAGCTCGAGAACGCGGTGTTCACCGGGCTCGCGGCGGGCGCGCTGGCCGCCGGGGCGTTCAACACCGGCTCGGCCGCCACCCAGGCCGACGACCGGATCATCTACAACAGCGCGAGCGGCGCGCTGCTGTTCGATGCCGACGGCAACGGCGCGGGGGCGGCAATCCAGTTCGCGGCGGTCAATCCGGGCCTGGCGATGACGGCCAGCGAGTTCGTGGTCATCTGAGCCGCGGGCCCGGTGGAAAAGGTTGGTCGGGGAGACAGGATTCGAACCTGCGACCCTCTGCTCCCAAAGCAGATGCG
>CBHWED010000139.1:0-8915 GCA_966112795.1 uncultured bacterium | reverse complement strand
GGCGAGGGCTACGTGTTCCGCGTCGACTTGCGCCTGAGGCCGGCCTCGGAGGTCAGCCCGCTCGCGCTGTCGTTCAACGCCGCGCTGAGCCACTACGAGAGCTCGGCGCTCGCGTGGGAGCGCGCCGCGTTCATCAAGGCGCGCGCCGCTGCGGGCGACATCGCGGCGGGCGGCGAGTTCCTCACCGCGATCCGTCCGTTCGTCTGGCGCCGCAACCTCGACTTCACCGCGATCGAGGAGATCCGTCGCCTGACCGCGCGCATCCGCCAGGCGCATCGCGGCCCGCGCGAGCCCGGGCCGGGCTTCGACGTCAAGCGCGGTCGCGGCGGGATCCGCGAGGTCGAGTTCTTCGCCCAGACGCACCAGCTGATCTACGGCGGCCGCCTGCCCTCGCTGCGCCACCGCGGCACCCGCGCCGCGCTCGCCGCGCTCGCCGAGGAGGGCATCATCGCCGGCGGCGATGCCGAGGCGCTCGGCGACGCCTACGACCGCTTGCGCACGATCGAGCACCGGCTGCAGATGGTCCACGACCGGCAGACCCATTCGCTGCCGGCCGACCCCGCCGCGCTCGACGGGGTGGCCAGGCTCGACGGCCTGGCCGACGGCGCCGCGCTGGTCGCCGAGCTGCGCGAGCTGTGCGGCGAGGTCGCCGCGCGCTACGACCGCTTGCTCGGCGGCAACGAGCGCGCGCCGGCCCCGGCCCAGTCGAGCGCCGATCCGGTCTTGCGCGAACGCTTCGCCGAGCGCGCGACGCAATGGCGCGAGACGATCCGCAGCTTGCGCGGGGCCGAGGCGCGCGCGGCGTTCGACGCGCTGCTGCCCGACCTGCTCGAGGCGCTCGCCAGCGCACCCGAGCCCGACCATGCGCTGGCGCGTTGGGAAACGCTGCTTTCGCGCCTGCCGAGCGCGGTCAACCTGTTCCGTCTGTTCGGCCAGCGCCCCGGCCTGCTGGCGCTGGTCCTGCGCGTGCTGACGCTCGCCGGCCCGCTGGCCGACGAGCTCGCCCGCCGGCCCGAGTTGCTCGACCGGCTGATCGATTCGAGCGCGCTCGACTTGCCCGGCAGCGTCGAGGCGCTCGCCGCGCGCATGCAGCGCGGCGAAGCCGACGACGACTACGAGCAGAAGCTCGACCGCATCCGCAAGGTCGTCGGCGAAGAGCGCTTCGCGCTCGGCGTGCAGCTGGTCGAGGCGCAGCACGACCCGATGGCGATCGCGGCCGGCCTGTCGCGCGTGGCCGAAGCGGCGCTCGCCACGGCGGCCGGCGCCGCCTGCGCGGAGTTCGAGCGCGTGCACGGGCGCATTCCCGGCGCCGACCTGCTCGTGCTCGGGCTGGGGCGGCTTGGCGGCGGAGCGCTGACCAACGCCTCCGACCTCGACCTGGTTTACCTGTTCAGCGGCGAGATCGGGGTCGAATCCGACGGCGCGCGTCCGCTCACCGCCTCGCTCTACTTCAACCGCCTCGGCCAGCGCGTCACCGCCGCGCTCAGCGTGCCGACCGCCGAAGGCGCGCTTTACGAGGTCGACACGCGGCTCCGGCCGTCGGGTGCGCAAGGCCCGCTCGCGGTCAGCCTCGACAGCTTCGCGCGCTACCAGCGCGAGGAAGCGTGGACCTGGGAGCATATGGCGCTGTGCCGCGCGCGCCCGGTATTCGGCCCCGCAGCCGCGCGGCGCGAGCTCGCGGGGATCGTCCGCGAGGTGCTCGAAACCCCGCGCGATCCGGCGAAGCTGCGCGCCGAGGTGCTCAAGATGCGCGGCGAGATCTCGGCGCACAAGCCGCCGAGCGGCCCGCTCGACGCCAAGCTCCTGCGCGGCGGGCTCGTCGATTGCGAGTTCATCATCCACTACCTGCAGCTGCGCGACCGGATCGCGTTCCGTCCTTCGCTCCAGCAGGCGATCGCCGAGCTGGTCGACGCGGGCAGCCTGCCGGGGTCGTTTGTGGCGAATCACCTGCTGCTCGCACGGCTGCTCGTCGCCGCACGCCTGTTCGCACCCGACGGGGCCGAGCCGCCGCCCGCCGCGCAGGCCGCGCTGGCCCGCGCCTGCGAGCAGTCCGACTACGCTGCGCTCTTGCAGTCGCTGGCCGAAGCGCGGCAGGGGGTGGCGCAGAGCTGGGCCGAGCTGTTCGGCGAAACGCTGGAGATAGCCTGATGACCGCAGACGTGGGCGATCCGATCCCGGATATCGCGCTCGAGACGCCCGACGGCGGGACCGTCCGTCCGTCGGACTTCCGGGGCCGCAAGCTGGTGGTGTTCTTCTACCCCAAGGACGACACCCCGGGCTGCACGGTCGAGAACAAGGACTTCTCGGCGCTGGCCCCCGAGTTCGAGGCGGCCGGCACGGCGCTGCTCGGGGTGAGCAAGGACCCGCCCGCGAAGCATGCGAGGTTCACCGCCAAGCACGGCCTGACCGCGCCGCTGGCGACCGATACCGACGGCGGCCTGTCCGACGCGCTCGGCGTCTGGGGCCAGAAGAGTCTCTACGGGCGGCTGTTCATGGGCATGCATCGGACCACCTATCTGGTCGACGCCGACGGGCGGATCGCGCGCGTCTGGCGCAAGGTGAAGGTCAAGGGACACGCGGCCGAAGTGCTCGAGGCCGCCCGCGCGCTGTGATCTCGCTTTCGGAAGCGATTCGCGCGGCCCTGCTTCTCGGCGAGCCGCGCGCCAAGGTCATGGCGACCCGCGAGGTCGCGCGGGCCTGGCGGCGGGGTGTGCTCGCGTGGGACTTCGGCGCCGAGATGCCCGAGCGGCCCGCCGCTCCGGTCGAGCTCGAGCTGCTGCCGCCCAACCGCATGCCCAAGCGCGGCCGCGGCGGCTCGGAGCGCGGGCGCATCGCGCTGTGGCACTCGCTGGCCCACATCGAGTTCGTCGCGATCGACCTCGCGCTCGACATGGCCGGGCGATTCGGCGCGCAGATGGGGCGTGAATTCGTCGGCGACTTCCTCGCCGTCGCCGCCGACGAGGCGATGCACTTCGCGCTGATCGACCGCAAGCTGCGCACGCTCGGCGCGCATTACGGTGCGCTTCCCGCGCACGACGGGCTGTGGGAGGCGGCGCACGGCACGCGCCACGACGTCGCCGCGCGACTCGCCGTGGTACCGATGGTTCTCGAGGCTCGCGGGCTCGACGTCACTCCGGCCACGCGCGACCGCGTGCTGGCGCTCGGCGACGCCCATGGCGCGCGGGTCCTGCAACGAATCCTTGACGACGAAATCCGCCACGTCGCTGCGGGCACCAAGCACTTCGTCGCACTGTGCCGCGCAGAGGGAAAGGCGCCCGAGATGCAGTGGAAAATGCTGGTGAAGCGCCATTTCGGCGGCACGCTCAAACCGCCATTCAACGACTCAGCGCGTCTCACAGCCGGTTTATCGCGGGATTTCTACGCCGGTGTTGCGTAGTTAACCTTTTGACCCGTACCAACCCAATCAACGAGACGGCGGGGGGTTCCGACCATCTCAGCAATAAAAGCTACGAGCCGGTGAAACGCGGTTCGCCACGTAACTGACAGTTGCCTCGCGCAGCTGGGATGGACGGGAAAACAGGTCGCATGTTTCTCAAGCACGGACTCGGGGCACTCGCCGCACTCGTACTGACGACGAATCCGGCTCACGCCAACGAAGCCGCCGCCACCACCGCGACGACGCAGATCACCGGGGCGGTTGCCAACCAGAACGCCACCGGCGACCGCGAGTTCAGCGAGCTCTTCGCCAGCTGGAAGTCGATCGACACCACCGGCGGTATCGTCGCTGCGGCGCCGAGCATCGCCGCGATCTCGGTCCCGGCCGGCATGCCGCTGCACGATGCCACGCTGACCAGCGACTACGGCATGCGCACGCACCCGGTCCTCGGCGGCCGCCGCAATCACAAGGGCGTCGACCTCGCCCAGCCGACCGGCACCCCGGTCTATGCCACTGCCGACGGTATCGTCTCGAAGGCCGAGCCCTTCAGCAGCTATGGCAACTACATCCAGATCGAGCATGGCGGCGAGCTGCAGACCCGCTTCGGGCACCTGTCGGGCTTCGCGGTTCACGCCGGCGAGCAGGTCCACAAGGGCCAGCTGATCGGCTACGTCGGTTCGACCGGCCGTTCGACCGGCCCGCACCTGCACTACGAAGTCCGCGTCGCCGGCGAAGCGGTCGATCCGCGGCCCTACATGGTCGCCACCGACCTCGCGGTCGCCCCGCAGAGCGATTCGCTCGGCCAGGGTGGCCCCGAGTAAGCCGCGGCTTCCCGGAACTGACGACGAGGGCGCCGACACGGCGCCCTTTTCATATCTACCGTCCGGCGGCGTTCACTGCGCGAGCAGGCGTTCGGCGATGCGGCGCACGTCGGCGCCCATGTCCTCGCGCTCGAGCGCCAGCGCCAGCGTCGCTTCGACGAAGCCGGTCTTGCTGCCGCAGTCGAAGCGTCGGCCGCCGAAGGTGACCGCGTGGAACGGCTGCTGGCCGATCATCTGCGCCATCGCGTCGGTCAGCTGGATCTCGCCCCCCGCACCTTTCTCCTGCCGCTCGAGCGTGCGCATGACTTCGGGCTGGAGGATATAGCGACCCGAGATGATCTTGTTCGACGGCGCTTCGGCGACGGGCGGCTTCTCGACCAGTCCGCGCACCTCGGTCAGCACGCCATTCGCCTCGCCCGGGTCGATCACGCCATAGCTCGATACTTCCTCGCGCGGCACCTCGAGCACCGAGATCAGGTTGCCGCCGACGTCGTTGTAGGCCTCGACCATCTGCTTCATGCAGCCCGGCGTGCCGACCATCAGCTCGTCGGGCAGCAGGATCGCGAACGGCTCCTCGCCGACGATCGCGCGCGCGCACCAGATCGCGTGACCCAGCCCGAGCGGAACCTGCTGGCGCACCGCTATGAGGTCGCCGGGGGTGAAGCGCGTCGGCTCGAGGATCGACATGTCCTTGCCGCGCTCGCTCATCGTGGTCTCGAGCTCGTAGGCCATGTCGAAATGCTCGACGAGCGCGGTCTTGCCGCGGCCGGTGACGAAGATCATCTGCTCGATGCCCGCCTCGCGGGCCTCGTCGACCGCGTACTGGATCAGCGGCCGGTCGACGATCGGCAGCAATTCCTTGGGAATCGCCTTGGTTGCGGGGAGGAAGCGCGTGCCGAGCCCCGCCACGGGGAACACGGCCTTGCGGATGGGTTTCCTGCTGCTCATGGCCATCACGATGGCAGCGCTCGACCGCGATGGCACGCCCTTTTTGCGGTGCGCATGAACCTTCGTCGGGCCGGCGCGTTGCGCCGAAAAGAAAGGAAGGTGGCACTATGGCTTTGCTCAAGCTCGCGGCCCTCGGCGCGCTCGGCTACGTCGGCTACAAGTACTACGAGAAATCGAAGAACGAAGGCCACGCGGCCTTCGCCACCGGGCAGGGGACGGGTGAGAATTTCGCCAAGGTCCGCGACGCAGGCCCCGCGGCGATGGCCGACCCGCCCAAGCGCGAATGGAGCGTCGAGGACCAGGCTAGCGACGAGAGCTTTCCGGCGAGCGACCCTCCGGGGACCTACTGAGCCTCGTCGGCTTCCGGCTCGGCCAGCCCGGCCGCAAGCCACAAGCGGATCGCGCCGGCCAGCCCCGGTGGCCGGCGCGCCGCGATCCGTTCGGAATCGATCCGCGCGATAAGCGCGTTGAGCGGCAGGCCCTCGCGCGCCGCCGCTTCGCGCAGTAGGTCCCAGTACAGTGGCTCGAGGCTGATCGAGGTCTTGTGGCCGGCGATCTCGACCGAGCGCTTGACCGGCGGATGATAGATTTCGGCCACGGGGCCTCAATACATGTGCTGGCCGCCGTTGATCGACATCGTCGAGCCGGTCACGAAGCCCGCGTCGTCCGAAGCGAGGAACGACACCGCGCGGGCGATCTCCTCGGCATGGCCGAGCCGGCCCACGGGAATGCGCGCGACGATCTTCTCGAGCACGTTCTCGGGCACCGCGGCGACCATCTCGGTGTCGATGTAGCCCGGCGCGATCGCGTTGACGGTGATCCCGAAGCGCGCGCCTTCCTGCGCCAGCGCCTTGGTGAAGCCGTGGATGCCGCTCTTCGCCGCGGCGTAGTTGACCTGGCCGTACTGGCCGGCCTGGCCGTTGATCGAGCCGATGTTGACGATGCGGCCCCAGCCGCGGTCGCGCATCGCGGGGAAGCAGGCCTTGGCCATGTTGAAGCACCCGCCGAGGTTGATGCGGATCACGTCGTTCCAGTCCTCGAACGACATCTTGAGCAAAGTGCCGTCGCGGGTGATGCCGGCGTTGTTGACCAGCACGTCGATCGGGCCGACCTCGCTCGCGACGCGCGCGCACCCTTCGACCGCGGCCGCGTGATCGCCGACGTCCCAGCGGTAGGCGGCAATCCCGGTCTCGTCGGTGAAGGCCCGCGCCTTCTCTTCGTTGCCGGCATAGTTGGCGACGACGGTCAGTCCGTCCGCCTTGAGCGCTTCGCAGATCGCCCTGCCGATGCCTCGGGTTCCGCCGGTAACGACTGCGACACGTGCCATCTGTGCATCCCCTGCTGTCAGCCCGAACGGGCCCGCCGACCCTAGGGCAGGCGTGGCCTTTGAGGCAAAGAAAAACCCCGCCGGAGCGGGGTTTTGCGAGGACGCATGAAGGCGCCGCTCAGAAGCGGAACTGGGTACCGATATAGACCGCCTGGCTGTCCTGCTTGGCGGGTTCGGCGAGCGTGGTCACGCGGTTGCGGTCCTGCGAATAGCGCAGCCCGGCGGTGACATCGAGGTTGCGCGTCAGGCGATAGCTGCCCTCGAGGTCGACCGTCTGATCCGGAGCGATCCGCGGCGACGCGGCGGCGGGCTTGGTCACCGCGTCCGAATCGATGCGCGCGGCGAACCGGCTCGGCTCTTCCTTGACCCCCGGGCTCGGCTGGAAGTCGGCGAGATCGGGGATGCGCGCGTCGGACAGCGTCTGCGACACCGCGGGAGCGGTCGGCCGGGCGAAGCTCTGGTAGCCGCGAGCGACGCCGAGGTTGTAGCGCGTCGGGGCGATCCGCACGCCGGATTCGCCGGCGACCTTGTCCATCGCCGCCTCGATCGCCGAACGGACCGAGATCGCCTGCGCCGAGTTGGCGTCGACGCGGACCGCGACGGTGACCGAGCGGTTGGCGTGCTCGACCGATCCGGCCGGGGTGAAGCGCATCAGGCGCGCGCCGCCGGTGCTGCGCTCGGCGACGAACGCCGCGAGCCGCGGGTCGACCGATGCCGGCGTAAGCGCCGCGAATGTTCCGTGAGAAGCGAGACGGGGGGCCTTGTCGAGCGCGCCGAGCGCGAACCCGGCGGTCGGCAGCGAGGCGAGCACGACCGCTCCGGCAGCAACAGTGGCTGCCAGACGGCTTCGTTTGCGTCTTGCCATCGTCCTGGTCACGCGGTGCCCCATGCGACTCGCTTTTCTCCCCGTCGGTAAGACGCAACCGGCACTGAACGGTTCCTGACTCCAGGGAATCGCCGCCGAGTCTTCCGACAGGTCTGCATACGCCCAAAGCCGGCCGCTTGACCAGCACGGCGCAACCCCGCACGTCGCGCGCCGTATCGCTTTTCTCCAAAGTGTTGCCGCTATTCCACAACAGGTTAAGGTTAAGCCGCCGTTCACCGCCGTCCGGCGTTTAGTCGCGAGTAGCCGCGACGGCTCGCGCGCGACCTTGCCGCCCGGCCAACTGGGGCTATAGAGGCGGTTCCCGGGCGCCCGAGACCACCGTGGCCCCGCAACAGAACAGGACCGAGAATGGCATTTGAGACCTTCCCCGCCGCCCGCCAAGGCAAGCTGCTGCTGATCGGCGTGCTCGGGCTCGGCCTTGCCGCCTGCGCCAGCAACAACGAGCGGCCCGAGGCCGACATTGCCGCCTCGCAGGTGACCGCGATCGGGGTCAACTCGTACCTCTGGCGCGCGACGCTCGAGACGCTCTCGTTCATGCCGCTCAACCAGGCCGACAGCGCCGGCGGGGTGATCGTGACCGACTGGTACGCCAATCCGAGCAACCCCAACGAGCGGGTCAAGGTCTCGGTCTCGATCCTCGACCAGGACTTGCGCGCCGATGCCCTGCGCGTCGCCGCGAGCCGCGAGGTGCTCCAGGGCGGCACCTGGGTCGCCGCGCCGGTCCAGGCTGCGACCGTGCAGCACCTCGAGGACATCATCCTGACCAAGGCGCGCGACCTGCGTCGCTCGTCGATCGGCTGATCGCCGCCCGTTCGGATCTCACTGGGACCACCGCCATGACCGAGCAGCGTTTCGATCCGTCGCAGGCCGACGGGCGCTGGCAGCGCGCGTGGGACGAAGCCAAGAGCTTCGAGGCGCGCGACAGCAACAAGCCGTGCAGCTACGTGCTCGAGATGTTCCCCTACCCGTCGGGGCGCATCCACATCGGCCACGTGCGCAACTACACGATGGGCGACGTGCTCGCGCGCTACAAGCGCATGACCGGGCACGAAGTGCTGCACCCGATGGGCTGGGACGCGTTCGGCATGCCGGCCGAGAACGCGGCGATGGAGCAGGGCGTCCACCCCGCCGGCTGGACCTACAAGAACATCGCGACGATGAAGGCGCAGCTCAAGCGCCTCGGCTTCGCGCTCGACTGGAGCCGCGAGCTCGCCACCTGCGATCCCGAATATTACGGGCACGAGCAGGCGCTGTTCCTCGATCTCTACGCGGCCGGGCTGGTCTACCGCCGGCAGAGCGCGGTCAACTGGGACCCGGTCGACCACACCGTGCTCGCCAACGAGCAGGTCATCGACGGCCGCGGCTGGCGCTCGGGCGCGCTGGTCGAGAAGCGCCAGCTCAACCAGTGGTTCCTCAAGATCACCGCATTCGCGCAGGACCTGCTCGAGGGCCTCGACGGGCTCGCGCACTGGCCCGACAAGGTCCGGCTGATGCAGGAGAACTGGATCGGCAAGAGCCAGGGCCTGCAGTTCCGCT
>CBHWED010000138.1:0-8965 GCA_966112795.1 uncultured bacterium | reverse complement strand
TGGCGAGCATGACTATCGCGGTCACCCGTTCGCCGCGGCCGGCGACGGCCAGCGAGGCGTGCTCGTCGCCGAGCTCGACCGGCGGGGGTGATGGCGCGTCGAAAACGAAGGTGAAGCCCACGCCGCCGCGCGATGCCGTTTCGCCCGCGGCGCGTTCGATCTGGGCAATGTGCACGCAGGGGGTTCCGCTCAGCTCGAGATCGGCGCTGAGCCGCCCCGCAAACTCGCTGAACTCGACCTTGGTGACGCCGACGCGATTGGCGGGTGCGCGCCAGACGGCCATGCGCCCTTCCTCCGACTGATCGTTCCACTTGTTCGGATTGCGCAGAGCGACACCGGTCAGCCGCGCGAACGCCGCCGCGTCCCGATCCTGCTCTCGCCGCGCCAGCTCCACCAAGCCGCGCGCGAAGCTATCGGTCGCGCTGCCCGATCGCGGCGGCGGGGACGCCGCGACGCCGCCGAGCGTGAGCGCGGCGACAAGGAGCCGAGCGTAATTCGCCCGCCAGTGACCGAGCGGCCTTCCTTGCATCGATACCTAGGCTGCCATCCAGCTTCCGTGGAACGCCATCGGCAGCGCGAACGGCAGCTTCACGGTGGCGATCGGCGGGCGGCTGACGTCGCGGCCGTCGAGGATCAACAGGTCGGTGCGCTTGTCGACGAAGCGGTCGACCGCGGTGAGGATGAAACCGTCGCCCTCGGGCGCATCCGGGCTGCGGGGGACGAACAGCGGCTCCTGCGCGGCGGCGTTTTCGAGGTCGTGGTATTTGAGCTCGCCGGTGTCCCAGTCGATCTGCGCCACGCCCATCCGCGGGAAGTCGCGGAACGAGAAGTAGCCGTGGCGGTACTTCTCCATCGCGAAGCGGTCGTCGATCTTGGGCATGTCGCCGTAGGCGCCCTGGACCGGGTGCAGCGTGACCGCCTGGTCGTCGGGCTTCGACAGGTCGAAAGTCACCCGGGTGATCTGGGTGATCGTCTCGGGCATCGTCGGCAGGTTGCCGTGCTTGTCCTTGAAGAAGCAGAAGCAGTTGCCGGGGCTCACCGGCGTGTCGACGTGCACGAGGTCGCCCTCGGTGTAGGCGTTCATCACGTGTCCCATGACGATGCCCGGAATCTTGAACCAGCGCATCTCGCTCGGCGAGCCGTTGCGCGGCATCACGCCCCACATGCTCGGGAGGTCGGGGTCGTACTGGTAGTACTGGTCGCCCGAGCGCAGCCGCTTGTCGTCGGCGACGAGCGGCATGATCGGGAACACCAGGTGCTCGCGGGTCACGCCCCAGTCGTGGCTGAGGCCGGGGTAGGGGGTGTGGAACCACTCCTCGCGGATCAGCCGGCCCTCGCGGTCGAACACGTGCAGGTTGGCATCGGTGGTCGGTTCGCCGCGCGCGAACACGCCGTAGCTCCACCACTCGCCGGTCCGCGGGTCGATCTTCGGGTGCGCGGTCAGCGCGGTGCTGCCGAGCGCGCCGAACTGGCCGACCTCGACCGTGTCTAGCGTCTCGGGATCCATCCGGTAGGGGTGCGAATCCTCGCGCAGCATGAACAGCTGCCCGTTGTGGTTGAAGGCGTTGGTGTTGCCGGTGTTGTCGCGCTGCGGGAGGTTGGAGACGCTCTCGTCGTCGGTGAACTTGTTGCGGTAGTGGCCGTAGAGCCGCCGCCGCGCCTCGCGCTCGCGGGTCAGCCGCTCGGTCTGGACGTAGCGGCTGCGGAACGAGACATGGCCGTTCTCGAAGCGGAACATCGAGGCCATGCCGTCGCCGTTGAGGATGATGTCGTCCTCGAGGCTCGGGAACTGCCGGTCGGCGCCGGTGCGGTAGTAGGCGCCTTCGAGCTCCTTCGGGATCTCGCCCTCGACGTGGCATTCGAACACGTCGGCTTCGAAGCGCATCGGCATGCGCGATTGGTGGCCGAAGCTCGCGTAAGGATGAAAAATCTCGGGCATCGCTCTCGTCCTTTGTTATTCAGCGAGTTGAACCGCGCCTGCCGGAGTTTGGCAAGAGAGCGCATTGAGGGAGAGCAAAATGTCCGAGAACCCGTGGCCGAATGGCGTCCCCGAGATCATGCCGGCCGAGGATCGCGCCGAGATCGAGGAGCTGTTCGCGCGCTACGCCTGGGGCATCGACCTCGCCGACGAGGAGCAGGCGATCGCGACTTTCGCCGAGGACGCCGAGTTCGATCACTTGTGGCAGGGCAAGGTCTCGGGCCACGCGGCGATCCGCGAGAACTTGCGCAAGCTGTGGTACGACCGGCAGCACTGGTGGTACGGGCGCCAGCACATGATGAACCACTTCATCATGGACCCGCTGCCCGAAGGCGCGCGTGTGCGCTGCTTCTTCCAGATCCTGCAGTGGAACGCCGACTACAACACCAACTTCGTGTTCGGCATCGGCACGCGCGACGACCGGCTGGTCAAGCGGGGCGGGCGGTGGAAGTTCTTCCGCCTGCACGTGAATGCCTGGACCGCGGTCGACCAGATCCCGTGGAAGGGCGAGCGGACCTTGCCGCAGCGCCCGCCGTACAAATCCGCGCCGGCCGACACGCGGCCGTTCGACGAGCAGACCCGCGACGGTTGGTAGGAACGGCCGGTAGCGAGGAAACCGCCACCGCCGGCCTCGGGGGGCGAGGCGGGCGGTGGCGCTGAGGTGCTTCCGGGCGACCCGGAAGGGCCCGGGGCTAGTTGTTCGATTGCCCGGGTATCTTGGCGAGCTTCTTCTTGCTCTTGTCCTTCTTCTTGCCGCTGTCGGCCTTCTTCTTGGCCTTCTTCGGCTTCGCGCCCCCGTCGAGCACCGCTTCGGCCAAGCGGCGTACGTCTCCGGCGCGCGGGCGAATCTCCTTCGACAGAATCCCGCGGGCGAGGTCCGCCACGCCCAGTCCGTCCCGCTCGTCGGCGGGCGCTGGCGTCGCTGGCTTGCTTCTCGCGGCTGTCGTCGTCTTGCGTTCTCCGGCCATCCCAACTCCCCTCGTCAAGTCCGCGCACAGGATTGCGCGTGGCTGCCGGAAAGCAAGCCGGAGGCTTCTGAAGTCACAAAAATGTCAGAATAGCAAGTCCGGCTCATGGCGCGGCCGGTGCCCCTTTCGCGGAAACGCGCACCTCGGGATCGAGCCCAAGCCATTGCGCAAGCGCCTTGAGGTCGCCCGTGACCGGATCGGTGGCGAGCTGCGCGTGGCTCGGGGCAATCCACAGGATCAGGCGGCCGTCGTCGCGGGTCAGCGCGCTGGCCATCAGCGACTGGCGCGATCCGGCGCCAAGCCGGCGGCACAGGCGAATCGCAAGGCCCCAGCTCACCGCCTGGCTCAGGTCGTCCCAGCTCGCCAGGCGCTCGAGCTCGGGCGGGGGAGCAATCTTGCCGCAGGCGGCGAGCAGCGCCGCGGCGATACGCGCGCGGCCTTCCGGGTCGACCCCGAGCCAGCGCTTGTCCATCGCCCATTCGAACGCGTGGCGCGCGCGCCAGTTCGGCTCGACCTGGGCCGAGGCCATCGCCAGGATCGTCGCCGCCAGCCGCAGCCGCTCGCTGCGCTTGCCCTCGCCGCGCGCGATGTCGGCGGTCCACGCCGCGATCAGCGCCGCGGCCGTCGCCGAGCCGCCGCGCGGGGCGGCGAACTGGGTCACCCCGGCGAGCAGCGGGTCCTGCTTGCGTGCGGCGGCGCTCAGCCGCTGGAACAGCAGCCCTTCGCGCAAGCCCCACGACGAGAACACCACGCCTTCGGGCTCGAGCTCCTCGAGCATGATCCGCAGCATCGCCGCAGCGTTGGGCAGCCCGCCGGCGCGCAAGGCCGAGATCCCCGGAATCGGCGCCAGCACCGCCGGATCGAGCCGCGCGACCTTGCGCGCGATCTTGTCGACTTCGTCGACGGTCATTGCGAACGCGTGCGGGTCGGTCAGCGGGTGGTCGCTGCTGCGCAGCGCGTAGGCCGCCAGCGCGCGCCAGGTCCCGCCGACCATGTACAGCGGTCCGGGATGCGCGGCGGCCCAGCCGGCGCGGGCCATCTCGCGCTCGACCGCCTTGCGAAAGGCGGCCGGACCTTTCTCGCGCAGCGCCGGCAGGCGCAGCGTGCCGAGCGGGAGGCTGACCCCGTCGTGGCAATCGCCGTTCTCGATCATGACCAGCTCGAGGCTGCCGCCGCCGAGGTCGGCCACCGTGCCGCGGGCACCCGGGAAAGCGCCGATCACGCCGAAGGCCGAGGCGCCTGCCTCCTCCTCGCCGGTGAGCAGGCGCGGCGAGAGGCCGAGCGCGCGCACGCGGTCGAGGAACTCCGGGCCGTTGGCGGCGTCGCGCACCGCGGCCGTGGCGACGGTCTGGATGTCGTCGATGCCGAGGTCGCGCAGGATCGTGGCGTAGCGGGCCAGCGCCGCCAGCGTGTCGTCCATCGACTTCTGGGGCATCCGCCCGGTCGAAGCGAGGTCGCGCCCGAGCCGCGCGCTGACGCGTTCGTTGAGCCACACCTCGGGGGCGCGCTGCGAGCCGCGATAGACGACCATGCGCACGGTGTTCGAACCGATGTCGATCACCGCGCGGTCGGGGCGACTCCCCTCGGCTTGCACCCTGCGGGCGGCCGGAGCGGGCATCAGGCCGCGCCTTTGCGCAGCGTCAGCTTGGGCACCCGGCTTTCGTCGAGCGCCTCACCCCGGCCCGAAAGCGACGGGTTGGTCATGAAGTAGTCGTGGCAGTTGAACCCCTCACCGTCGGCCTCGACGCGCTCGTAGGTGCCGTCCTCGCCGTCGAGCAGCCACGACTGCTCGGTGTCGAGCAGGTTGGCGAGCAGGACCTGCTCGAGCACCTGGTCGTGGACCGTCTCGTTGCGGATCGGCACGAGCGTCTCGACGCGCCGGTTGAGGCTGCGGCTCATTGCGTCGGCGCTGGCGATATAGAGCCGCGCCTTGCCGCTCGGCAGCGCGTAGCCGTTGCCGAACGCCCAGATGCGGCTGTGCTCGAGGAAGCGGCCGAGGATCGACTTGACGCTGATGTTGTCCGACAGCCCGGGGATCCCGGGCCTGAGGCAGCAGATGCCGCGGATCACGAGCACGATCTGCACCCCGGCCTGGCTCGCTTCGTAGAGCCGGTCGATCATGCCCTTCTCGGTCAGCGCGTTGAGCTTGGCCCAGATCGCCGCCGGACGCCCCTTGCGGGCATTGTCGATCTCGTGGTCGATCTGCTCGTAGAGCGTCTCGCGCAAGTTGAGCGGCGAGATCGCGAGCATCTCGAGGCCCTGCGGCTCGACGTAGCCGGTGACGAAGTTGAACAGCTTGGCCGCGTCGCGCCCGAGCTTGGGGTTGGCCGTGAAGAAGCTGAGGTCGGTGTAGATCTTCGCGGTGACCGGATGGTAGTTGCCGGTGCCGAAATGGCAGTAGGTCTTGTAGCCGTCTTCCTCGCGGCGCACGACCATCGAGACCTTGGCGTGGGTCTTCCAGTCGACGAAGCCGTAGATCACCTGCACCCCGGCGCGCTCGAGCTGGTCGGCCCACTTGAGGTTCTGCTCCTCGTCGAAGCGGGCCTTGAGCTCGACCACGGCGGTGACCGACTTGCCGGCCTCCGCCGCCTCGATCAGCGCGGCGATCACCGGCGACTGGTTGCCCGCGCGGTAGAGCGTCTGCTTGATCGAGATCACCGCCGGATCGGCCGCCGCCTGGCGCAGGAAATCGACCACCACCTCGAAGCTCTCGTAGGGGTGGTGGATGACGATGTCCTTCTCGCGGATCGCCGCGAAGCAGTCGCCGTCGTGCTCGAGCACGCGCTCGGGGTAGCGCGGGTTGTAGGGCGCGAACTTCAGATCGGGCCGGTCCTCGCCGACGATCTCCGACAGCGCGGCGAGGCCGAGCATGCCGCCGTTCTTGGTCACGATCGCCTGCTCGAGGCCGAGCTGCTCGCGCAGCAGGAGCTCGGCCGCGGGATCGAACTCCTCGTCGAGCTCGAGCATGATCACGCGCCCGCGGCGGCGGCGCTGGATCGCGGTGCGGAAGAAGCGGACGAGGTCCTCGGCCTCTTCCTCGACCTCGATGTCGCTGTCGCGCAGCACGCGGAACACGCCGTCGCCGTCGACCCTGAAGCCCGGGAACAGCAGGTCGGCGAACTTGCAGATGAGCTGCTCGACGGCGATGAAGGTCGCCTCGTCGCCGGGCACCCGCACGAACCGCGGAATGGCGCTCGGGATCAGCACCATCTCGAGCAGCCGGCTCTGGTCGCTGAGCCGCGTGAGGTTGAACAGCGCGCCGATGCCCTTGTTCGAGACGAACGGGAACGGGTGCGCCGGATCGATCGCCTGCGGCGTGATGACCGGCAGGATGTGATCGAGAAAGTACTCCCGCAGCCAGCGTTCGGCCGCGGCGTCGATCCGCTCGTAGCTGGCGAAGTGGATGCCTTCGGCGGCGAGCAGCCGGCGCAAGTCGGCGAGGATGCGCTCCTGCGCGTCCTCGAGCTCGCGCACCTTGGTGTTGATCGCGGCAAGCTGCTGCGAGGGCGTCTTGCCGTCGAGCGAGACGTTGCCGACGCCGCTGCGGACCTGCCCGGCGAGCCCGGCGACGCGGATCATCATGAACTCGTCGAGGTTGCTGCCCGAGATCGACAGGAAGCGCAGCCGCTCGAGCAGCGGGTAGGCGGGATTGGACGCCTCGGCGAGCACGCGCTCGTTGAACGAGAGCCAGCTCAGCTCGCGGTTGAAATAGCGCTCCTCCGGGTTGGGCCGGTCGGAAGTCACGGGGGAGGGCGCAACGCTGCTCATCGCGTCCTGTGCGAT
The DNA here is from genome assembly GCA_966112795.1 of uncultured bacterium. Classification (GTDB taxonomy): domain Bacteria; phylum Pseudomonadota; class Alphaproteobacteria; order Sphingomonadales; family Sphingomonadaceae; genus Croceibacterium_A. The sequence goes on along the minus strand of CBHWED010000138.1, from coordinate 2,236 downwards.
CGCTGGATGGGGGTCACTTGCGGGAGTTCTGTTACGCTTTTGTTACAGAGCGGCAAAGCAAAACGCTCACAGGAGTTCCGCGCTGCGCGCGATCGCGCTGATGCCGCGCTTGCCGGCACTGCGGTCGAGCTGGACGATCACGTCGATGACCGAGGCGGCATAAGCGATCGTGTCGTTGCGGGTCAGGCCGATGCCGGTCTGCATGACCATCAGCGCGAGCTGCTCGAGCGCGCCGCGCAGCGAGTTCGCGTGGATCGTCGAGAAGCTGCCAGGGTGGCCGGTGTTGATCGCGCGCAGGAACGAGACGCTTTCGGCCCCGCGCAGCTCGCCGAGCACGATCCGGTCGGGCCGCAGGCGCAGCGCGGATTGCAGCAGCTCGTTCGAAGTGACCTTGGCCTCGCCGAGCTCGCCCTTGACCGCGACGAGGCCGACGCCGTTGGCACCCGGCAGCTTGAGCTCGGGCGTGTCCTCGACCAGCACCACGCGCTCCTCGGAGGGAATCTCGCCGAGCATCGCGTTGAGGAAGGTGGTCTTGCCGGTCGACGTGCCGCCGGAGATGAGGATCGTCTTGCGCGCCGCGATGGCCGCGCGGAGGAACGCGATCGGCTCCTCGGCGGGATCGGGCATCTCGGTCTCGTGCGGCGGCCGCAGCGGGCCGGCGTCGTAGGCGTCGAGCGGCAAGTCGAGGCGGCGGTGGCGGCGGATCGCCATCGCCCAGTGCTTGCGCGTCGCCGGCGGTCCGCAGAACTGGATACGTGCGCCTTCGGTGCCTTCCTGGGCCGGCAAGGTCGCGCCGAGCAGCGGGTGCTCGCGGTTGATGCCCTGGTGGCTGACGCGGGCGACCTGCTCGGCGAGCCGCTGGACCAGCTTGTCGTCGATCTGCGGCGCCTTCACGCGCTGCATCCCCGGATGATCGGCGTCCTCGATCCAGATCTCGCCCGGGCGGTTGACGATGATCTCGGTCACCGTGTCGCGCTCGAGCCACTTGCGGAACGGCGCCAGGTAGGCGTCGAGATAGACGCTGCCGCTGGCGACGCGCGGCATCGGGTCGGCAGGTTCGTCGCGCCCGTCGGAGCCGGAAGGCAACTGGTGGATCTCGGCGCTCATCGTAGCCCTAGAGCTGCGGCGCCTGGCTGAAGTCGAGGTCGCGCGCGGTGAACACGCGGATCGGCTCGCCCATGCGCACGCGGATCGTCGGGCCGATCTGGCCGTTCTGCTGCAGCGCGGTCGAGGCCGCGGTCTGCCCGCCACTGAGCACGTACTGGGTGCCGCTCGAGCCTGCGGTGGCGAGCCCGCCGATCACCGACAGCAGCAGCGCCGAGCCGAAGCGCTGGAAGAAGTGCGTGTCGACCTTGCCCGGAAGCCCGCCGCTGCCGTCGAAGCCGGTGCCCGGCGAAGCCAGCGCGACCGAGACGCCGTCGGGGCGGATCAGCCGCGTCCAGATCACATAGGCGCGCTTCTGCCCGGCCTGCAGGCCCGACTGGTACTGTCCGATCAGGCGCGAGCTTTTCGGCACCAGCACGCGCGTGCCGTCGAAGCTGCGCACGTCCTGGCTGACCACGGCGCGGACGAAGCCCGGGACATCGGTGTTGATCGCGGTCTCGAGCACCGCGGGGATCATCGTGCCCTGGGTGATCGTGGTCTTGGGATCGATGTCGCTGCGCGCGGCCGCCGGAGCGCCGCCGACGCCGCCGACGCGCGCGGCGAAATCGCTGGCCGCGTTGCCCGACTGCTGGTTGGCTGCCGCCGCCTCGTTGGCGATCGCGGCGACCGCCGCCGGGAGCGGCAGCTCGCTGGCGTCGAACACCATCGTCGGCGAGGCATAGGGATTGGTGGCCGGCACCGGCGCCAGCATCGGCGGCGCGGCGAGCACCGGCGAGGGCGCCGGATCGGCGACCGGCGCGCCGGGGACGGCATTGACCATCGGCACCTGCTCGCCCGGCACCGGGGCCGCCGGGACAAACGCGCCATTGGGCGCGGCGGGGACCGGCACGGCTTGCTCGGGCTCGGCCATGCGCGAGGCGTTGAGGCCCCACAGCGTGGCCGCGCCGAGCAGCGCGACGAAGCCCACGCCGGCGGCGAGGCCCAGCGCGTCCGAACGGCCCTTGCGCTGCGCCACCACCGGGTAGGCGGTGCGGCTGGCGAGGTCGATCACCTCGGTGGTTTCCTGGTCGCGCGGGTCGCTGTCGTTGACCGCCCGCTGGCCCTTCTCGGGCAGACGCATGGCCAGTTTCAT
>CBHWED010000137.1:0-9003 GCA_966112795.1 uncultured bacterium | reverse complement strand
GGCGAGCAAGGGGCCGAGCAGCTGCTCGGCAAGGGCGACATGCTCTACAAGCCGAGCTCGGGTGCGCTGCGCCGCGTCCACGGCCCGTTCGTCAGCGACGAGGAGGTCGAGCGCGTCGCCACCCACTGGCGCAGCCAGGGCGCCCCGGCCTACGTCGACTCGGTCACCGAGGAGCCCGAGGACAACATGTTCGGCTTCGAGGACGACCTGACCGCGTCGGACAACCCCGAGGAGCGCAAGTACCGTCAGGCGTGCCAGATCGTGTTCGAGAACCAGAAGGCCTCGGGCTCGTGGCTCCAGCGCCAGATGGGCGTCGGCTACAACACCGCCGCGAAGTGGATCGAGCGCATGGAGCACGACGGCTTCGTCGGCCCGGCCAACCACGTCGGCCGGCGCGACATCTATCGCGACCGCGACGGCAACCCGCTCTAGGGTCCCCTCGGTCGACCGCTCTTCCCGGCAACCCCGAGTGCGCTAAGCGGCGCTCAGGATCATGCACGAGCGCGGCTGGCGGCCTTGCCCCCGAACGGCCGCGCATGCCCGTCGTGCCGCAGATAGTCGCGGTCGATCTCGGCGATGCGCGCCTCGGCCGCCTCGCCCAGTTGCTGCCGCAGCAGCTCGTCGACCTTGGCCTCGAGCCGGTCGTCGTTCTCCTTCGAGCTCGGCGAACCGAGGTAGAGGAAGTAGGCCAGGCCGACGACCTGCCACAGCAGTTGCAGGAATTCAGACTGCCAGTTCTCGAAGGTGTCGCGCGCCGCCTCGATGGCGAAGGCCGAGACCTCGGGCGTCTCGCCGTGCTGGTGCGCCTCGCCCTGGAAGGCCTGCCAGCCGAAGTACCAGTGCAGCAACAGCGAGACCACGAAGAACAGGGTCGTGATCCACGCGTAGCTGTACTTGCCGAACACGCCGTAGCGTTCCGACTTGCGTTCGATCGTGTCGCTCATGGCCAGCTCCAATCGTTTGAGACTCCCCGCGAAAACGCGGGGCTGCGCGCTTGGTGCCGCTGCGCCGGCGCGGGCCGCTTCCCTCGGCGCCGCGGCTGTGCGATCCCGGCTCGGCGGAGGAGAAGCGCATGACCGGCAAGGGGATCTTCGGCCTGCTCGCAACGGCGCTGCTGGCCGCCTGCCAGCCCGCGGCTCCGCCGGATCGGAGCGAAGACCGCGCCGCGATCCACCGCCTGCTGGTCGACTACGGCCGCACGCTCGACGCGCGCGACTTCGACGGCTTCGCCGCGCTGTTCGCGCGCGACGGGGTCTATGTCGCTGGCGGCAGCGGCCAGCCGCTGTCGGGCTCTGAAGCCGGCGAAGCCATGCGTCGCACTTTCGCCGAGAACGCGCTCGGTTTCGCCGACCCCAACTACCACCTGTTCTTCAACGAAACGATCGACTTCACCGGGCCGGACGAGGCCCGCTCCACCTCGCAGTCGCTCTACATGGTCCCGGATGAGCGCGGCGCCCCGCGCGCGGCGATGATGGCCAGCTACGACGACCGGCTCGTGCGCCAGGCCGGCCACTGGAAATTCGCCCGCCGCGTGGTCCATGCGCAGATGCCCGCGCCACCCGGGCGCTGACCGGGAACCACTTCGCGCGTCGGGCGGTTGCACGAGGGCGCGGCCGTGCAGCCGCGTCCACGGGAGGCTCACGCCATGAAGACATTGCTTGCTGCCACGGTCTGCTCCGCCGCGCTCCTCGCCGGCTGCAACAACAACGCCGGTAACGACACCGCCGCCACCGAGACGGCCGCCGCGACCGACGTCGCCGCGGCAGCAAGCCCGACGCCGGCGCAGGACTGGGACCGGGTCGCGCTCGGGCTGCGCGAGCCGCAGCTGCTCAGCGCCGATCTGCTCGGCATCGACGGGGTCGAGCTCGGCGAGGTCAAGGGCGTGCTCCGCGGCGCCGACGGCCGCGTCGACCGGCTGCTGGTCGAGGTCGCCGACAGCGATCCCGACCGGTTCGTCGAAGTGCCGGTGCAAGGCCTGACCGCGCTCACCCGCGGCTCGGACATCGACGTCGTCTCGACGCTGAGCGTCGCCCAGCTCGCCGCGCTGCCCGACGCTGCGCCGCCGGCCGCGACGCCGAGCCCGGCGGCGACGCCGCCCGCCAACTGACGCCTCACCCTTGCCGCGGCCCCTTGCGCCGCGGCACAGGGACGTGGTGCAGCTGTTCCATTTCAGCGACCGCGCGGGCATCGCGCGCTTCGATCCGCGCCCCGTCGCGGTGCCGGCGCCGCGCAAGCCCGGGCACGAGTGGCTCAACGGGCCGCTCGTCTGGGCGATCGATGCGTGGCATCAGCCGATGTACCTGTTCCCGCGCGACTGCCCGCGGATCCTGCTGTGGGCGACCGCGGCGTCGACGGCCGAGGACCGTGCCGCGTGGCTCGGCGACGGCGGGCCGCGCATGGTGGCCTTCGTCGAGCGGGGCTGGCGCGAGCGCATCCATGCCGCGCGCCTCGTCCGCTATCGCCTGCCGCCCGAGAGCTTCGAGACCCTCGATGACGCCGGCATGTGGGTCTCGCGGCGCGCCGTCGTCCCGCTCGAGGCCGTGACGATCGACAACCTGCCCGCCGCGCTCGCAGCTGCGGACACCGCGCTGCGCATGGTCGACAGCCTTCAGGCAGTGCGGCCGGCGCTGGCGAGCTCGCTCCACGTCAGCGGCATCCGCTTGCGCAACGCGGCCACCTGGACCGGCTGACCGCTTGCGACAATTGGCCCGCTTCCGCCGGCCGCGAGACTGTGCAATCCCCGCGGCAACGAACGAGAGAGGATCCGATGGCCAGCAAGTACGAAGCCGAAGTCTACCGCTGCATGGACCCGACGCTCGCGCTCTACGAGCGCACCGAAAACCCGCTGCACCGCGCGATCCTCCTGAACTACTGGCGCCACGTGCACCTCGAAGGCGCGGCGATGTTCGAGGAGATCACCGCGCCCGACATGATGGGCGACGACCCCAAGTATCACATCACCTGGGGCGACAGCCCGTTCCAGGTCTCGGGACGCCAGGGGGTGTTCGACTTCTACGCCTCGATCGGCGACATCGTGCTGTGGAACTCGGGCGACAAGATCGCCGTCGCCGACTGGGGCATCGCCGACGAGATGTGGTTCCACCAGATGTCGACCGGCGCCGAGCTCAGGAAGATCGGCCACAAGGTCGACAAGGACGACGGGCTCTACCTCGTGTCGAGCCGCCAGGCGTTCATCTGGCCCTACAACGACCAGGCGCTGCTCACCGGCGAGCACCTCTACGAGGACAAGTCGACGCTGACGATCGAGGAGATCGATCCCGCCGAGGCGATGACCCCGGCCCGCGTGCGCGAGATCCACAAGGAATGCCTCGCCGCGATGGAAGCCGAGATGGGCCCCGATTACTGGGTCTACCGCGGCTAGCGAAAACGCTTCCAATGTAGGATTTGCGCCGTCAGCATCGACGGTTGAACCACAAGCCCGGTCCGAATCGGGACGCGCCCTTTGAAGCGCACGTAAGGGGGAGCCACGTATGCACTTCGTCAACAAAACCCGCCTCGCCGGCGCGCTGGCCGGCGCCGCGACGCTGGCGCTCGCCGCGCCGGCGCAGGCTGAATGGGTCGCCAGCTGGACCGCCGCGCCGCACGCGCCGCTCGGCACCGAGGGACCGTTCGCCGCGGCGAGCTACGACAACGTCACGATCAGCCAGATCGTCCGCGTCACCGAGGGCGGGACCAAGCTCCGGGTCAAGCTCTCGAACCGCTACGGCGCAGCCCCGCTCGAGATCGGCGCGGCGCGGATCGTGCAGATCGACGCGAGCAACCACGAGATCGCCGGGACCAGCCGCACGCTGACCTTCGGTGGCGACGCCGGCGCGGTGATCCCGCGCGGCGCGCCGTTCGTCAGCGACGCGGTCGACGTCGACCTGCCCGACCTCGCGCGGATGAAGGTCGAGATCTACCTGCCCAAGGCCACCGGCCCGTGCACCTGCCACCTGACCGGGGTCGACGAGCTCGCCGTCTCGCCCCCGGGCAACTTCGTCGGCAAGCCGTTCGAGCCGACCGACAGGAAGCAGTTCCGCGCGTTCCTCGCCGGGATCGAGGTCGATTCGCCCGACGCGCTCGGGACCATCGTCGCCTATGGCGATTCGATCACCGACGGCGTCGGCGCGACGCCGGGCGCCAACAACCGCTGGCCCGACGTGTTCGCCGACCGCCTCCAGGCCGCCGGGCAGGAATGGGCGGTCGCCAACCAGGCGATCAGCGGCAACCGCGTGCTCAGCCCGGGCATGGGCGAAAGCGCGCTGAGCCGCTTCGACGAGGACGTGCTGAGCCTGCCGGGGGTCAAGTACGTCATCCTGTTCGAAGGGGTGAACGACATCGGCAACCGCTTCGGGCCGCAGCGCGGCGGGGTCGGCGGGCTCACGCTCGACCAGCCGCAGATCACCGCCGAGCAGATGATTGCCGGCTACAAGCAGATCGTCGCCCGCGCGCACGAGAAGGGGATCAAAGTCATCGGCAGCCCGATCGGGCCCTACATGGGCGCGATGTACTGGTCCGAGGAAGGCGAGGCGGCGCGCCAGCAGATCAACGACTGGATCCTCCACTCGGGCACGTTCGACGGCATCGTCCGGCTCGACACCGCATTCGCCGATCCGGCCGAACCGCGGCAGATGCGCGATGGCTATCACTTCGGCGATCACCTCCACGGCAGCCCCGCCGGGCTCAAGGCGGTCGGCGATTCGATCGACCTCGGTCTGTTCAAGGCGGACTAGGATCCGGGAACCGCGGCAACGCCAACGCATTTCATCCGTCGATGAGGGTCCCATCCATGCCATCGGCAGCGCTTCGCCTGATTCCGGCGGCTACCCTTCTCGTGCTCGCCGGCTGCGACGGCGGAAGTGGTGGCGGCGGCGGTGGAAGCGGCAATTCGGCGCCCGCGTTCACTTCGCCGGCCAACGTGAGCGTGTCCGAGAACGCAACCGGCACCGTGCTCACGGCGACTGCGAGCGATCCCGACGGCGACGCGCTGACCTTCTCGATCGCCGGCGGCCTCGACGCGGCCCAGTTGCAGATCACTCCGGCCGGCGCGCTGTCGTTCCGCGCCCCGCCCGATTTCGAAGCGCCGGCCGATTCCGGCCATAACAACGTCTACGAAGTCACCCTGTCGGTCAGCGACGGACAGGCGAGCACGACGCAGACCGTGCAGATCAGCGTCACCGACAACGCCGCGGGCAGCTTCGCCGTGCGCCGCGTCGGCACCGGTTTCGCCCAGCCGGTGTTCGTCACCGGGATGCCCGACAACAGCGGCCGCATGCTGGTGGTCGAGCGCGCCGGGCGGATCCGCATTCTCAACCCGGCGACCGGGGCGATCGCGCCCGTGCCGTTCCTCGACATTGCCGGGCAGGTCTCGACCGACGGCGAGCGCGGCTTGCTCGCGGTCGCGCTGGCTCCCGACTACGCGACCAGCGGCCGTGCCTATGTCTACCTGACCGCGCCCAATGGCCGGATCGAGCTCCGCCGCTACACTTCGTCCGCGGCCAACCGCGACCAGCTCGATGCCGGCAGCGGCGACGTGCTGCTGGCGATCCCGCATCCGCGCACGAACCACAACGGCGGCTGGCTCGGCTTCGGCGGCGACGGCCTGCTGTACATGGCGACGGGCGACGGCGGCGGGAACAACGACCCCGACCTCAACGGGCAGAACCGCAGCACGCTGCTCGCCAAGGTCCTGCGGCTCGACGTGAGCCGCGACGACTTTCCCACCGATCCCGAGCGCGACTACGGCATCCCCGCGGCCAATCCGTTCGTCGCCGGCGGCGGCGCGGGCGAGGTCTGGTTGTTCGGCCTGCGCAACCCGTTCCGCAACAGCTTCGACCGCGCCACCGGTGAGCTGTGGATCGGCGATGTCGGCGAGGGTGCGATCGAGGAGATCGATCGCGTGCAGATCACCCAGAGCGGCCTCAATCTCGGCTGGCCACTGTACGAGGGCACGAATCCCCGCCTCGGCGTGGGTCCGGCCGGGCTGACGATGCCGGTCGCCGAATACGCGCACGGCGGCGGCCCGCTGCAGGGCAACTCGATCACCGGCGGGTTCGTCTATCGCGGCCCGGTCGAGCAGCTGCAGGGCCTGTACATTTTCGCCGACTACGTCAGTGACAACATCTGGTCGGTGCCCGCGGCCAGCCTCGTTCCGGGAACCACCGCGCCGAGCAGCAGCTTCACCAACCGCAACGCCGCCTTCGCGCCCAACGCGGGCAGCCTGGCCAATCTCGTCGGCTTCGGCGAGGACCAGGCCGGCAACCTGTTCATGGTCTCGATCGGCGGCGACGTGTTCATGATCCAGCCGACGAGCTGATCGCCGCGAAAAGGATTTCGCGCATGCAACAGCATTCTTCCCACGCTTCGCGCGACAGGCGCCGAAGATGACCCGCGAATGGGTCCGCGACCGCGACTGCCCGCTTTCGCCCGAAGAGGCCGAGCGGCTGCGCGACGAGGCCGTGCGCGCGTTCTCGGCGCGGCTGGCGCATCAGCTCGGCAACCTCCTGCAGGTCGTCAACGGCAACCTCGAGCTGATCGCGCAGCAGGCGACCGACGAGGCCACGCTGCGCTACCTCGCCAACGCTCGCGCCGCGGCCGAGCAGCTGACCGAGCTCGCGCGCGGGCTGCCGGTCGACCCGCTGGACTAGGCTAGTCGGACGCCTCGAGCTCGGCCAGCCGGTGGCGCGCGGCGCGCGCCTCGGCGCAGCTTTGGCCGGTCCGCGCGCAATAGCGCTCGAGCGCCTCGACGCCCTCGCGCTGGCGGTCGAGGAACCACGGGTCGCTGCGCACGCTCGGCGAGAACATGTCGCGCATCGCCGCTTCCCCGCGCGGCGGCGGCGGCACGGAACGGCGCTCGCCGCGGTGCCAGCCGGCGACCATCATGCCCGCGGGAAAGGCGAGCGCCGCGCCGACGAGCAAGGCCAGCCCGAATTTCGCGAAGTCCCTGGTCGTCACTGGCGCATCCTTCCCACCGCAATGTCCGGCGGCGAGGCGGCGAGGTCAATGCGCCGAATTGCGCGCAGTTTGTTTCATCGGTAACGGGAATTCCGAGGGAAGGAGAGCGTCCATGCTGATCGGCTGCCCGCGCGAGATCAAGAACCAGGAGTTCCGCGTCGGGCTGACCCCCGAGAGCACCAAGGAGCTGGTCCGGCACGGGCACCAGGTGTGGATCGAGAGCGGTGCCGGGGTCGGCATCGGCGCGACCGACGAGCAATACCGCGCGGCTGGCGCCGAGATCGTCGCCGGGCCGCAGACGATCTTCGCCGAGTGCGAGATGGTGGTGAAGGTCAAGGAGCCGCAGCCCGAAGAGCGGGCGCAGCTGCACGAAGGCCAGGTGCTCTACACCTACCTCCACCTCGCGCCCGATCCCGAGCAGACCGCCGACCTGGTCAAGTCCGGCGTCACCGCGATTGCCTACGAGACGGTCACCGGGCCGGGGGGCACGCTGCCGCTGCTCAAGCCGATGAGCCAGGTCGCCGGACGCATGAGCATCCAGGCCGGCGCCACCGCGCTCGAGAAGGCGCACGGCGGGCGCGGGGTGCTGCTCGGCGGCGTGCCCGGAGTCATGCCGGGCGTGGTCGTGGTCATCGGCGGCGGCGTGGTCGGCTTCAACGCGGCGCAGATGGCAGTCGGCCTCGGCGCCGACGTGACCATCCTCGACCGCGACCCCGAAGTGCTCGAGAAGAACGGCATCCACTTCGAAAGCCGCGCCAAGACGCGTTTCTCGAACCAGGCCAACCTTGCCGACGCCGTGCGCGAGGCGGACCTCGTGATCGGCGCGGTGCTGGTCCCCGGCGCGGCAGCGCCCAAGCTGGTCACGCGCGAAATGCTGTCGACGATGAAGCCGGGCTCGGTGCTGGTCGACGTGGCGATCGACCAGGGCGGCTGCTTCGAAACCAGCCATCCGACGACGCACGACAACCCGACTTTCGTGGTCGACGGGATCGTGCACTACTGCGTCGCCAATATGCCGGGAGCGGTGGCGCGCACCAGCACGTACGCGCTCAACAACGTGACCCTGCCGCGCGCGCTCAAGATCGCCGACCACGGCTGGAAGCAGGCCATGCGCTTCGACCCGCACCTCGCCGCCGGGCTCAACGTGCACGCCGGCCGCGTCACCTACCCCGCCGTGGCGAGCGAGCTTGGGTACAAGCTGCTGCCGATCGAGGAGGCGATTGCGGAGTGACGCCGCGGCCGCCGGACGCGCGAAAGGTCCAATGGTCGCACTGACGTCGCCGCTCCTCGCCGTTCCGCGACGCCGTCCGATACCGGCGCGTGTTCGGCAACCCGCGCACCGCGGCGCGGAAGTTCATGAAGTTCACGGCACGTCCCCCCTCGGGAATGCCCAGTCGATGGCGGATGGGCGAGAGCCAAGCTCCGGTGCGACAAATAAACTGACAGAACGACGGACGACATCGAGCAACCCATTCGTTGCGTCATAGTCTTTCAATGTAACCTATATGGTTCGCGATGTCAAGAGGTGGCGGCCTCGTCAATGAACGGCGCCGCCACTTCTGCTGGCACGCGCATCAGCCGCCCGCTCGCGCGGTCGATCATCGCCCAGGTGGTCTTGGCCCGGACCACCGCCTTGCCCTTGGCGTCGGTGAAGGTGAAATGCCGGTCGAACCGCGCGCCGCTCGGGCCTTCCTTGATCTCGGTCACACCTTCGACGCTTTCGCCGAGCGCGATGTTGCCGCGGTAGTCGATCTCGTGCCGGGTCACGACCCAGGCATAGGCGGCGACGTGGTCCGGGTCGGCGTCGCGCATCCAGTGCGCGGTGGCGAGGTCCTCCATCCAGCGCACCCAGACGGTGTTGTTGACGTGACCGTTCTCGTCGATGTGCTCGGCGAGCGCAGTGAAGGTCATCGCGAAGCGGTTGCTCATGCGGTGAGCCTAGCGCTTGCGGGAAGGGAATCCAGAGGGAGGGCGGGGACGATCGACAGACCGGCCCCTTCCCCCTCGATGGGGGAAGGATAGCGTAGCTTGCTCGCGCAGCGAGCTAGC
>CBHWED010000136.1:0-9010 GCA_966112795.1 uncultured bacterium | reverse complement strand
CGGGTCGCCGAGCTGCTCGCGCAAGGCCGCCGGCCGTTCGTCGCGGTCGGCACGGGACACATGCTCGGCGCCGCGGGCCTGCCCGCGCTGCTCGCCGCGCGCGGCTACAGGGTGACACGCGTCCAGTAGCGCTTGCCTTCCGCCCCTCTTTCGCCTAGGGGCGCGCGCTTCCCGTCATGGTCATCCCTGGAGGCGTGGCGGAGAAGTACATCAATGCATTCGAAAGGCACGTGACATGAGCGAAGCTCTCACCCTGCCGGCCGAGCTGCGCGAACGGGCTGGCAAGGGAGCCTCCCGTGAACTGCGCCGCGATGGCCGTGTTCCCGCCGTTGTCTATGGCGGCAAGGAAGACCCCCTGGCGATCCACGTCGAGGCCAAGGAGCTGGTCCGCCAGCTCGGCACCGGCCACTTCATGAACTCGATCGTGATGATCGAGGTCGGCGGCAAGAAGCTGCGCACCCTGCCCAAGGACGTTGCGCTGCACCCGGTCACCGACCGCCCGCTGCACGTCGACTTCCTGCGCCTCGCCAAGGACGCCAAGATCACCGTCGCGGTGCCGGTGGTGTTCGTCAACGAGGACGACAGCCCGGGCCTCAAGAAGGGCGGCGTGCTCAACGTCGTGCGCCACGAGCTCGAGCTCGTGTGCGATTCGGACAAGATCCCCGACGAGATCCAGCTCGACGTGACCGGGCTCGATGTGGGCGATTCGATCCACATCAACCAGGTCTCGCTCCCGGCGGGCTCGGAAAGCGCGATCACCGACCGCGACTTCACGATCGCGACGATCGTCGCCCCGTCGGCGCTCAAGCAGTCCGAGCGGGCTGCCGGCGAAGGCGAGGAAGCCGGCGAAGCGAGCGAGGCCTCGGAAGGCTGACCTTACTTCTCGCAAGAGACACGAAGCGCCGGTCCCTAGCGGGGCCGGCGTTTTGCTTTTAGGGACGCGCCATGCAGCTCTGGGTCGGCCTCGGAAACCCTGGTCCGCAATATGCGATGCACCGGCACAACGTCGGCTTCATGGCGCTCGACGTGATCGCCGAGATGCACGCGTTCGGCCCGGTGCAGAAGAAGTTCCAGGGCTGGCTGCAGGAAGGCCGCATCGCCGGAATCCGCGTGCTGCTGCTGAAGCCGGCGACCTTCATGAACGAAAGCGGCCGCTCGGTCGGCGAGGCGCTCAGGTTCTACAAGCTCGGCATGGACGCGCTGACCGTGTTCCACGACGAGCTCGACCTCGCCCCGTTCAAGGTCAAGGTGAAGACCGGCGGCGGCACCGCGGGCCACAACGGGCTGCGCTCGATCGACCAGCATCTCGGGCCCGAGTTCCGCCGCGTGCGGCTCGGCATCGGCCACCCGGGACACAAGGACCGGGTCACCGGCTACGTGCTCGGCAACTATGCCAAGGCCGAGATGGACGACCTGACCGACATGCTCGGCGCGGTGGGCAGCGAAGCCGAATGGCTCGCGCAGGGCGAGGACGCGCGCTTCATGAGCGACGTGGCGCTGCGCCAGCAGGACTGAACCGCGGGGGATTTCCCGCTTTCCAGCACTGTCCGGCAAACATATCCTCCGCCCGATCGCACTGACGGGGGGCCCGATGGACCAGATCGCTGAAGCCGTTCCTCTCGCGGTGCCAGGGACGGCACCGCCGCGGACCCAGCCCGACAACCGGGCCGCACTGGCCAAGCACTCGAAGGTCCGCGACCTGATGTCGCCACCGGTCGGGGTGTTCGCGGGCACGAAGACCATCGGCCAGACGATCAAGGCCCTGCGCGAGGCGACCAAGACCGCTTTCATCACCTACTGCTACGTCGTCGACGAGGCCGGCCGCCTCGAGGGCGTGGTGGTGATGCGCGAAATGCTGCTCGCCAAGCGCGGCGCCACGCTCGACAGCGTCATGTTGCGCGAGCCGTTCGCGCTGCGGCAGGACATGCCGCTCGAAGATGCGCTCAAGGAAGCGCTCGGACGGCATTACCCGGTCTATCCGGTGGTCGACGACACAGGCGTGCTGACCGGCCTCGTGCGCGGCGAGACGCTGTTCGCCAACCGCGCGATCGCGATCAGCGCGCAGGCCGGAAGCATGGTCGGCGTCGAGAACGAGGAGCGCCTGTCGACGCCGCTCAAGCGCAGCCTGATGCTGCGGCACCCCTGGCTGCAGGTGAACCTCGTGACCGCGTTCATCGCCGCCGGCGTGGTCAGCCTGTTCGAGGAAACGCTCGCGACACTGGTGATCCTCGCGGTGTTCCTGCCGGTCATGGCCGGGCAGACCGGCAACACCGGCTGCCAGGCGCTCGCTGTCGCGCTGCGCGGGATGACGCTCGGCGACCTCAAACCGGGCTCGGAGCGCAGCCTGGTGATCAAGGAGGGGACGCTCGGATTCTGCAACGGATTGCTGGTCGGGATAACCGCGTCGATCGGGATGACGATCTATGCGACGATCCAGGGCGAGGCGCATCCGTTCGTGCTCGGCGGGGTGGTGTTCGTCTCGCTGACCGCCGCGTGCACGGTCAGCGGCATCGCCGGATCGATGATCCCGCTCGCGCTCAAGAAGCTCGGCGCGGACCCGGCGACCGCCTCGAGCATCTTCCTGACCACCGCGAGCGACGTCGCCAGCATGGGCATCTTCCTGTCGCTCGCGACCGCGCTGCTGATGTAGCGCCGCGCCCCTTGCGCTAAGGGGACCTCGCATGCACCGAGTCCTCGTCATCGGCCCGTGCGGCGCGGGCAAGTCGACCGCGGCGGTCGAGCTCGGTCGCGTGCTCGGCCTGCCGGTGCATCACCTCGACCAGCTGCACTGGCGCGAAGGCTGGGTCGAGGGCGCGCGCGAGGAGCTGCTTGCGGCGCTGGCACCGATTGTCGCCGGCGAGCGCTGGCTGATCGACGGCAACTACGGAGGAACGATGACCGAGCGGCTCGAGCGTGCGGACACCGTGGTCTATCTCGATTACCCGACCTGGCTGTGTCTGTGGCGCGCACTGGGACGCGTGCGGCGCTATCGTGGGCGCTCCCGGCCCGACATGACGCCGGGCTGTCCCGAGCGGTTCGACCTTGCGTTCTTCTGGTACATCGCGACCTTTCGGCACGGACCGCGGCGAAGGACCGAGGGCCGGCTGCGCGGGCATGAGGCGAAGGTCATACGCTTCAGGCGACCGGCTGAGCTAAGGTCGTGGCTCGATGCGCTGGCACGGTCGGCGAAGGAGGGATTCGCATGAACGAGACCAGCGGCAAACGGACGTTCCGTCCGGGCTGGACCCTCGCCGCATCGATCCTCGCCTCGAGCCTCGCGTTCGTCGACGGCTCGGTGACCAATGTCGCGCTGCCCGCGATCCGTGCGGACCTCGACGCGAACGCGGCGCAGCTGCAGTGGGTGATCAACGCCTACCTGCTGCCGCTGAGCGCGCTGCTGCTACTCGGCGGCGCGGCGGGCGACCGCTTCGGGCGGCGGCGGATGTTCGTCGGTGGGGTTGCCGGGTTCGCCGTCGCTTCGCTGGCTTGCGCGCTGGCGCCGAGCCTTGCGGTGCTGCTCGCGGCGCGGTTCGTGCAGGGCATGGCCGCGGCGATGCTGTTGCCCAACAGCCTCGCACTGCTCGGTTCGGCCTATGCCGGCGAGGCACGCGGCAAGGCGATCGGCACCTGGGCCGCGGCGACGACGATCACCGCGGCGATCGGGCCGCTGATCGGCGGCTGGCTGATCGAAACCGTCGGCTGGCGGGCGATCTTCTACATCAACCTGCCGCTGGCGGCGGGCGCCGCCGCGCTCGCCCTTGCCCGTGTCGGCGAAACGGGCGCGGGCAAGGAGCGGCTCGACTGGGCCGGGGTCGGCGTGGCCACGCTGTCGCTCGGCGCGCTGACCTGGGGGCTCACGGTCCTCAGCGGAGCCGACCCGCTCGTCGGACCGGGCCTGGCCGCCACAGTCGCCGGCCTTGCCGGGCTCGCGCTGTTCGTATGGCTCGAGGCGCGCCAGGGACCGCACGCGAGCATGCCGCTGGCGCTGTTCGGGACGCGCAGCTTCGGCGGCCTCACGCTGCTCACGTTCCTGCTCTACGCGGCGCTCGGCGGAGCCCTGGTGCTCGTGCCGTACCTGCTGATCGAGAACCGCGGCTTCTCGCCGACACTCGCCGGGGCCGCGCTGTTGCCGATTCCGGTCATCCTCGGCGCGGCCTCGCGCACGATGGGCGCGATCGCGGCGAAAGTCGGGCCGCGCTGGCCGCTGACGATCGGGCCGCTGATCGTCGCGGCGGGCTTCGCCCTGGCCTCGCGGACCAGTCCCGCGGCGTCGTACTGGACGACGCTGTTCCCGGCGCTGGTGGTGGTCGCGATCGGCATGGCGGGCGCGGTCGCGCCGCTGACGACCGCGGTCATGGCTTCGGTCGACGCGCGGCACGTCGGTACCGCCAACGGGTTCAACAGCGCGATCGCGCGGACCGGCGGGCTGATCGCGACCGCGCTGCTCGGCTCGGTGCTCGCGGCGGACGGCGCTGCGCTCGACGCGGCGTTCGACCGCGCGGTGCTGATCGCCGCTGGCGCGGCCGCCCTCGCCGGACTCGCCGCGCTGGTCATGCTGCGGCCGCACGAAATCGCCACGCCCGCGCGCACGGATAGCCAAGCGGCCTGACGCGCGCTACGGGCGCGCAGCACTTTCAATCCGAGGTATCGATAATGGGATTCCGCTGCGGGATCGTCGGGCTGCCGAACGTCGGCAAGTCGACCCTGTTCAACGCACTGACCGAGACGCAGGCCGCGCAGGCCGCGAACTATCCGTTCTGCACGATCGAGCCCAACGTCGGCCAGGTCGCGGTGCCCGACGAGCGGCTCGACAAGCTCGCGGCGATCGCCAAGTCGGCCAAGATCATCCCGACGCAGCTCGCGTTCGTCGATATCGCCGGCCTGGTGAAAGGCGCGAGCAAGGGCGAAGGGCTCGGCAACCAGTTCCTCGGCAACATCCGCGAGGTCGACGCGATCGTCCACGTGCTGCGCTGCTTCGAGGACGACGATATCCAGCACGTCGCCAACAAGGTCGACCCGATCGCCGATGCCGAGGTGGTCGAGACCGAGCTCATGCTGTCCGACCTCGAGAGCCTCGAGAAGCGCGTGCCGGCGGCGCAGAAGCGCGCGACCGGCGGCGACAAGGAAGCCAAGATCACCGCCTCGGTGCTCGGCCAGGCGCTCGAGCTGCTGCGTGAGGGCAAGCCCGCGCGGCTGACTCAGCCGAATGGCGACGACGAGGAGCGCGTGTTCGCGCAGGCGCAGCTGCTCACGGCCAAGCCGGTGCTCTACGTGTGCAACGTTGCCGAGGAGGACGCGGCCGAGGGCAATGCACTGTCCGCGCTGGTGTTCGAGAAAGCCAAGGCCGAGGGTGCTCAGGCGGTGGTGGTCTCGGCTGCGATCGAGGCCGAACTGGTGGCGATGGATCCGGCGGAGCGCGGCGAATACCTCAAGGAGCTCGGGCTCGAGGAGACCGGCCTCGCCCGCGTAATCCGCGCCGGCTACGAGCTGCTCGGGCTGAAGACCTTCTTCACCGTCGGACCCAAGGAAGCGCGCGCGTGGACCTTCCACACCGGCGCCAAGGCACCGCAGGCCGCGGGCGAGATCCACACCGACTTCGAGAAGGGCTTCATCCGCGCCGAGACGATCGCCTACGACGATTACATCGCGCTCGGCGGCGAGACCGGCGCCAAGGATGCCGGCAAGCTGCGCCAGGAGGGCAAGGAATACGTCGTGCAGGACGGCGACGTGCTGCACTTCAAGTTCAACGTCTAGGCAGGGCTCCCGACGAGCTCGGCCGCGGTCCATAGGAGCGCGGCCTGGCCGTGGAGGTCGCCAGTAACCACCGGGCGGTCGAGGTAGTACTGCGCGTCGGCCGATTGCCCGGTGCCGACGCAGACGCCGCGCAAGCGGCCGTCGGGCTCGACCTGGTCCGCGAGGCCGCGCCAGGCGCGCACGGCGGCAGCGCGGTAGGGCACGGTCGGCAGCAGGCCCCGGTTGACCCCGCGCAGCAAGGCGAACGCGAACATCGCGCTGCCGCTGGTCTCGGGCCAGGCCTCGAGCCGGTCGACGAGTTGGCTCCACAGCCCCGACTGCCGCTGGTAGCCGAGCAGGGCTTCCATCATCCGCCGGTAGCCCGCGAGCACCGGCGCACGCTGCGGATGGGTTTCGGGCAGGACGGAGAGGATCTCCGCCAGCCCTGCGGCGACCCAGCCGTTGCCGCGGCCCCAGGCGAACGGCGCCTCGGGGCCGTGGTGGAACAGGCCCGAAGGCTGCTGCAGTCGCGCGAGGTAGACGCTCGCCATGAGCGCGGCGCGGTCGAGGAAGCGGTGCTCGCCGGTATGCCGCCAGGCCTCGGCCTGGAGCGCGCCGATCATCCAGATGTCGTCGATCCAGAAGCGCGCCTGGCGGGTCAGGCCGGTCTCGTCGGTCTCGCGCCACTGACCGTCGGCGAGCGCGATGCCGGTGCCGTCGGGATCGCTAAGCAGCAGCGGCCAGACGCCGACGACGTTGGCGTCGACGTGGTTGGCGCTGTTGGGCAGCGTACGCGCGCGATCCCAACAGTCGCCGACGAGCGCGTTGAGCTCGGGATCGGCAATGTTGGTAGCGAAGCGCGCCGCGCCGAGCGCGGTGGCGACTTCGGCATAGTGCACGGCGGTGACGTCGCCGACTGCGTAGCGCATGAGCTCGGCACGGCCGGCCCATTCGCGCACCGCGAGCGTGCCGATCGCAACCGCCAGGGCATTGCTGTCGTGGGGGACGACACCGCGCGTGGCGCAGCCCGCTGCCGCCATGGCGAGGCCGGCGCAGAACGCGCGCCGGCCGAGCGGTGGGAGCGCCGCCGGCGTAGAGCTATTCCCGCCGGCGGCCGCGCGCCATGATCAGGCGCGGCTCTCGACGTAGGCGGACCACATCCGCGCCACCGGGGCGCGAGCGCCGCTGACCTGGGCGAAAGTCGCCTTGGCCTCGGCCTTCTTGCCCTGCTGCGCCTGGGCGATGCCGAGGCGGGTCAGCGTGCGATCGCGGTCGACGCCGCCCTTCTGCAGCGCCAGCGCGAACATTTCCTCGGCCTCGGCCCACGAGCCGAGCGAGAGGAACACGTCGCCGGCGTTCTGCGCATCGCTGCCGTTGGCCGCGCCGCGTGCCTCGGTGGCGAGGCCCGGCGCCTCGCGGCGGTCCTGCGGACCGCGCTGGTCGGTGATCGCCTTGACCTCGGTGTAGTAGGGGTCGCCGGTGGTCCATACGCCGGCCTGGACGCCGGCCGCGAGCACGCGGTCGACCTCGTTGGCCATGATCCGCGGATCCGCCGCCTCGATGTAGTCCTCGTACTCGCGCCGGTCGCTCATCGCTTCGGTCACGAGCATCAGGCGCAACAGGTCGAGCCGCGACTGGGCATCGAGCTGGTTGACCGAATTGACCACCTGCAGCGAGCGCTGCCAGTTGGTCTTGTTCGGCGCATGGGCGACGAGCAGCGCCGACCATTCGGTCGCCTTGTCGGCGAGCTTGGCGTTGTAGGCGACCTGGAGGCCGCGGACGAGCCACGCCTCGGGGACCGCCTGGCCGGCGGCGACATTGCGCTCGACGAGGCCCTTGAGGAAGTCGAGGCCTTGCGCGGCCTGGCCTTCGCCGAAGTAGGTCTCGGCGATCATCGGCTGCGGATCGGTTTCGGTGTAGCCGGCGGCGGCGGCGGCCTGGAGCGCGGCGCGCGCCGCGGGCCAGTCCTTGGCGTCGTACGCCAGGCTGCCGATGAAGAACTGGAACTGGCCGAGCTGCGCCGGATCGACCTTGCCGCTGGCGACCATGAGCTCGAGGCCCTGCCGCTGGAGCTGCGCGTCCTTGAGCTTGTTGCCGATCTGCAGGATCACGTTGCCCGCGGCGTTGCGGTCATCGGGGGTCTGGATCGCGGCGACGAGGCCGGGGATCTGCGCCTTGGCCGCGTTGAGGTCGCCGCCTTCGGTGCCGACGATCGCGGCGAGCGGCTGGTAGGCCGCCACGAAGCCTTCGGAATTCTGCGCCTGGGGGGCGGCATTGCGCCCGCCGCGCTGCGCCGCGGCCGGAACCGCGGTTGCGGCCGTCACCACGGCCGCGCCACTTGCAAGGGCGACCGCTAGCGTGAGGGCCGAGCCAAACCCGCGCACGGCCGTGCGGCGAGCGGAAAGGGACCTGCGAAGCATCGTCGAAAACTCTCCTGTAGGGTGACGGCCTCGGTTAGGGCCGGAATATGTCGCGCGCGCTACTGCCGACAAACGGGGAAAATTGCAATTCGCTCCTAGAAATCCGCCCCTGAATGCCGATTTAACCGAATGAGCCTCCGCATCCCCCGCAAGCGCGAAACCGCGCCGGCGGCAGGTGTGGAAAAAGGGGCGTCCTGCCCCGCCCTCGCCCCCCACCGGCTGGCCTGTTCCGGACCGATGGCCTAGGGCCGATGCGACAAAACGACAGATCAACAAGACGGGCCAACCGCGCAGGTGAACGACACTACCGATACCCTTGAACCCCTGGCCACCCCGGGCGAGTTCGAACGCATCGACATCGTCGATGAGATGAAGACCTCGTACCTCGATTACGCGATGAGCGTGATCGTGAGCCGCGCGCTGCCCGACGTGCGCGACGGCCTGAAACCGGTGCACCGGCGCATCCTGTGGTCGTGCCAGGAAGGCGGCTTCGTGCCCGGCCGGCCCTACCGCAAGAGCGCCAAGATCACCGGCGACACGATGGGCAACTACCACCCGCACGGCAACCAGGCGATCTACGACGCGCTCGCGCGCATGGCGCAGTGGTGGTCGATGCGCGTGCCGCTGATCGACGGCCAGGGCAACTTCGGCTCGATGGACCCCGACCCGCCGGCGGCCGAGCGCTACACCGAGGCGCGGCTGGCCAAGCCGGCGATGATGCTGCTCGAGGACATCGAGAAGGACACGGTCGACTTCGTCGACAACTACGACGGGTCGCGGCAGGAGCCTTCGGTCCTTCCCGCGCGGTTCCCCAACCTGCTGGTCAACGGCGCCGGCGGCATCGCGGTCGGCATGGC
>CBHWED010000135.1:0-9020 GCA_966112795.1 uncultured bacterium | reverse complement strand
ACCGTGCTCGACGAGATGGACGAGGTCTGGCAGCGCCGCTTCCTGACCTGGGGCATGGTCATCGCGGTGTTCGGCATGCGCATCGTGTTCCCGCTGGCGATCGTCGCCATCGCCGCCGGGCTCGGGCCGACCGAGACGGTCAGGCTCTCGCTCAACGACCCGGTGCGCTACGAGGAGATCGTCTCGAGCGCGCACGTCGGCATCGCCGGCTTCGGCGGCGCGTTCCTGGCGATGGTCGGGCTCAAGTTCTTCTTCGACGCCGACAAGGACGTGCACTGGATCTCGGTGATCGAGGAGCAACTGGCCAAGTTCTCGCGCATCGAGGCGGTCGAGATCGCCTTCCTGCTCGTCACGATGTACCTGATCTCGATGCTCCTCCCCGAGCACGACGCGCTGACCTTCCTCGTCGCCGGGATGCTCGGGCTGGTCACCTTCATCGCGGTCGAGGCGATCGGCACCGTCCTCGAGCTGCGCGAGGAAGCGCGCGCGGCCTCGGGCGCGGTGGTCCGCTCGGGCCTCGGCGGATTCCTCTACCTCAACGTGCTCGACGCCTCGTTCAGCTTCGACGGGGTGATCGGCGCGTTCGCGCTCAGCAACAACATGATCGTGATCGCGCTCGGCCTGTCGATCGGTGCGATGTTCGTGCGCTCGATGACGATCATGCTGGTGCAGAAGGGGACGCTCTCCGAATACCGCTACCTCGAGCACGGCGCGTTCTGGGCGATCATTGCCCTCGGCGCGATCATGCTGCTGTCGGCCCGGTTCCACATTCCCGAGACCGTCACCGGCTTGATCGGGGCGGTGCTGATCGGCGTCTCGCTGTGGTGGTCGATCCGCCACAACCGGCGCCACGCGCACGACATCAAGCGGGTTCCTGACGGCCTCTGAGCCGGCCCGCCAGCGGGGCCGAGAGCACCAGCTGGAGCAGGTGATAAGTCAGTACCGGCAGCAGCAGCAGCCCGGCGATCGCGGGCGGGAACAGCAGGCTCGCTAGCGGCGCGCCGAGCGCGATGCTCTTCTGCCCGCCGGCGAACAGGAAGGCGATGCGGTCGTCGCGCCGTAGTCCGAGCGCGCCGCCGAGCAGCCACGCCCCGCCGAAGCCCAGCGCGAGGAACACCCCGACGAGCCCGAGCAGCACGACCCAGTCGAGCGGCCCGACGCGCTGCCACAGCCCTTGCTCGACCGCGCCCGAGAACGCGACGTAGACCGCGATCGCGATCGACAGCCGGTCCATCCATGTCGCCAGCCGCTTGTGCTCGCGCACGAGGTGCCCGACCCGCCCTTGCGCGATCTGCCCGATCACGAACGGCAGCAGCAGGATCAGCATGACCCGCTCGAGCGAGCCGACGTCGAATTCCACCGCCTTGGTCGCCGCGAGCAGCGAGAACAGCGGTGCGCTGAGGAACACGCCGAGGATATTGATCACCGCCGCCGCGACCACCGAAACCGCGACATTGCCGCCGGCAAGCGAGGAATAGGCAGTCGCCGACTGCACGGTCGACGGCAGCACGCCGAGAAACAGCAACCCGAGCGCGATCTGCTGCGGCAGCGCTAGTGCCGCGCCGAGCTTGGCCAGACCCCACCCCAGGCCTGCCATTGCCACGAAGCACCACAGCGCCAGCGGCAGCAGGAAGCGCGCGTGGCGGATCCCGCGCAGCACTTCGGCGCGGGGCAGGCGCAATCCGTTGAGCAGGAACAGCAGGAAGATCGCCCCGTTCGACACCGCTTGGGCGAACGGGCGGTACTGGGCGCTGACCGGAAGCAGCGAGGCGAGCACGATCGCCAGCACCAGCAGGCGCACGAGCGGGTCGATCCCTCCGGCGATCCGGGCGAAAGGCATCGCCGCGCCCTGCCCGCGCCGCGCCCCGCTGTCTAGCGGCTGGCGAGCATCGGCGCCCCGGCAAGCGCGCGCGACTTGGCCAGCAGGACTTCGGCCTGGCGCGGCTGGCCGGGCTGCAGCGTCCGGGCGAGCGCTTCGGCAACCTGGCCGTTCGATCGCTGGAGCGCGTAGGCGCGTTGCGCGGCGGCGAGCGCGTCCTCGGCATTTCCGGAGCCCAGCCCTGCCCGCGCGAGATCGGCCAGCAGCAAGGGATCGCCACTACCACCGCGCGCGCGTGCAAGGGCCAGCACCGTCGCCGCGCGCGGGTCTCCCCGCTCCGCCAGCATCCTCCCGAGGAGTGCGAGCGCGCGACCGTCGGCCGGATTGCGCGCGACGTGATCCTGCACCACCGCCAGCGCCCCGCCTGCGTTTCCCCGCATCTGCTCGGCCGCCGCCATCCGCTCGACCAGCGACCAGTCACGCCGGATCCGCGCCGCGTCCGCGTAACGGGCGAGCGCCCCCGGGGGATCGCCTCCGAGCAGCGCGACGTCACCGCGCAGCCGGGCAATGTCCGCCGAGCCGCGGTAGTGTTCGCCGAGCTCGTTCGCGAGGACCGCCGCATCGCCCCGCGCGCCGCGCGCGAGCAGCGCGCGCAGCAGCGGCACCGCGTCGCCGCCTTGCGCGATCGCGCTGCCGATGCCCGATACCTGCTCGGCATCGAACGGCAGCACGCCGATCTTCGCGGGGACACCGTTCGCGGCGCGATCGAGGTAAGCGGCCGCTTCGGCGCGGCGGTCGAGCTGCTCGAGCGCCCGGCCGACCAGCGTCAGCAGGTAAGGCGAGGCGTCGGCCCGCGCGGCGGCAGGACCGAAGCGGGCGACGACCTCGTTGGCGTCGCCCGACGCGAGCAGCGCTCGGCCGAGCAGCAGCGCGGCTTGCGCGTTGTCGGGCTGCTGGCGCGCGAGCGCATCGAACTGGTCGACCGCGAGCGCCGGGTTGCCGGTGCGCAGCTCGAGAATCCCGGCGAGAAGCTGCCCTGCCGGCACGTCGTCGTAGGCGCCGTCGGTGCGCCACAGCAGGCGCCGCGCGAGATTATCGTTACCCGCGCGCGCCGCGAGCACGGCTTGCAGGAAGTAGGCCCGCGGATGGCGCGGATCGAGCTCGACCATGCGCCGGGCGACACGCAGCATCTCGCGGTACTGGCCCGCCTCGCCCAGAGTCGCGGCATATTCGCCGAGCAGGCCGAGGTCGCCGGGCGCCTTGTCGATCGCCTGCGCGAACCACGGCAAGGCATCGCGCACGCCCTTGGCATCGCGCAACAGCTGCCCGCGGAACTCGAGCGCGCGCGGATCGGCCGGGTCGACCGCGAGCGCGCGGTCGGCCGCCGCCACGGCGAGTTCGTGTTGCCCGTTGCCGTAGCGGAAACGGCCGATGTCGACCCACAGGCGGGCGTTCTCGGGACCTTGCGAAAACGCGAGATCGAAGGCGCGGCCGGCAGCGGCGATGTTGCCGTCGCGTACCTCGAGCAGCGCCAGCGCATGCAGTCCACGCTGCGCGCTGGCCGGGTCGAACCGGCCGTCGCCGAGCCAGCGGCGCGCGGCGACGAGGTCGTCCTGCAACAGCTCCGCCTCGCCGGCGAACGCCGCGACCTGCTCGCGCGCATAGCCGGCGTCGAGCGCGCGGTCGGCCGCGACTTCGGCGGCGATGCCGTCGCCGCGGTCGAGCGCTTCTGCCGCCTGCGCCAGCGGATCGCCCGCCGGCGCGGCCGCGGCCGGCGGGACCAGCGCGAGAACCGCCGCCGCGGCAAGGATCAGGCGCCGGTCAGGCCTGCAGATCATAGGTCTTGAGCAAGTCGTACAGCGTCGGCCGGCTGATCCCGAGCAACCGTGCGGTGTTCGAGATGTTGCCCTCGCTGCGTGCCAGCGCGTGGCGGATGACCTTGCGGTCGGCCCGCTCGCGCGCCGACTTGAGGTTGAGCACGTCGGGATCGTCCTCGGCGCCTTGCTGCAAGTCGAGGTCGGCCGCGGTTACGAGCTTGCCGTCGGCCATGATCGCCGCGCGCTTGACCCGGTTCTCGAGCTCGCGGACGTTGCCCGGCCAGCCCCAGGCATCGATCGCGGACAGCGCGTCGGGCGCGAAGCCGGTCACGTGCGAGCCCATCTCGCGCGCGAAGCGCTTGAGGAACGCCTTGGCAAGCAGTGCCGCGTCACCCGGCCGCTCGGCCAGAGGCGGGATCTTCACCACCACTTCGGCCAGGCGGTAGAACAAGTCCTCGCGGAAGCGCCCGTCGGCGATCATCGCCTCGAGGTCCTGGTGCGTGGCGCAGACGATGCGCGTGTCGACGTCGATCGCCTTGCGCCCGCCGATGCGCTCGATCTGCCGCTCCTGCAGGAAGCGCAGCAGCTTGACCTGCAGCGGCAAGGGGATGTCGCCGACCTCGTCGAGGAACAGCGTGCCGCCGTCGGCCAGCTCGATCTTGCCCTCGGTGGTCTTGACCGCGCCCGTGAACGCGCCCTTCTCGTGGCCGAACAGCTCGCTCTCGAGCAGGTTCTCGGGGATCGCCGCGCAGTTGATCGCGACGAAGCTGCCGCGCGCTCGTCCGCTCGCCTCGTGCAGCCCGCGCGCGAGCAGCTCCTTGCCGGTGCCGCTGGCGCCGAGCAGCATGACCGAGACGTTGGCGTTGGCGACGCGCTCGATCGTCCGCGCCACGCGGACCATCTCGGGCGCCGCGGTGATCAGCCCGCCGAGCACGCGGTTGCCCTCGCCCGCGCGTTCGGCCAGCGCACGGTTCTCGGCCTCGATCCGGTGCAGGTTGAGCGCGCGGCGGACG
Organism: uncultured bacterium; assembly: GCA_966112795.1. GTDB lineage: Bacteria > Pseudomonadota > Alphaproteobacteria > Sphingomonadales > Sphingomonadaceae > Croceibacterium_A. The sequence continues at coordinate 4,371 of CBHWED010000135.1, read as the reverse complement.
ATCAACCCGAGCTGCTCGATGTCGACCGGCTTCTGGTAGAAGTCGTAGGCGCCGCGCTCGATCGCGGTCAGCGCGCTCTCGCGCGCGCCGTGGCCCGAGGCGACGATGACCTTGGTGTCGGGTTTCAAGGCGACGATCTCGTCGAGCACGGCGAAGCCTTCGGTCGTGCCGTCGGGATCCGGCGGCAGCCCGAGGTCGAGCGTGACCACCGACGGTTCCTCGGCGCGCAACGCCGCGATCGCGCTCGCCCGGTCGCCGGCGATGACCACGTCGAAATCGTCGTAAGCCCACTTGAGCTGCGCCTGCAGGCCCTGGTCGTCCTCGACGATCAGCAGCTTGGGTTTTGCCTCGGCCATCATGCCACCTCGGTCTTGTGTGATTGGATCGAACGCATCACTCCGGCCGCTCCGGCGAGCGGCAGGAGGATGCGGAAACGGGTGCCGAGCTCCTCGCGCGATTCGACGTCGAGCCGCCCGCCCATCGCGCGGATCAGCTCGCGCGCCTCGAACGCGCCGATGCCGAAACCGCCCGGCTTCGACGAATGGAACGGTTTGAACAGCTTCGTGCGGATGAACTCGGGGCTCATGCCCATGCCGGAATCGATGATCTCCACGATCGCATGCGGCTCCTCAACCCGCAGGTCGAGGAACACCGGGGTCGCCTCGCTGCTCGCCTCGATCGCGTTCTGCACGAGGTGCACCAGCGCCTGGTCGAGCGCTTCGCGGTCGGCCAGCACCTGGCACGGCATGCGCTCGACCACGACCACCTGGTGCTGCGCGGCATAGCGCGCGGCGATGCGCGCGAGCATCTCGTCGAGCGCGACCGGACCCGGCGCGTCACCGCCCTGCGCGCCGTAGCGCCCGAGCCGGGCGAGCAATGCCTGCAGCTTCTCCGCGCTGTTGCGCAGCGTCAGCATCATGTCCGCGCGGAATTCGGGATTGTCGGCGTGCTTCTCGGCGTTGCGGGCGAGCAGCGCGAGCTGGCTGGCGAGATTCTTGATGTCGTGCATCACGAAGGCAATGCGGCGATTGAACTCGTCGAACCGGGCCGCTTCGCCGAGCGCGTCCTGGCTGCCCTGCTCGGCGAGGTAGCTCGCCAGCTGGCGGCCCACCACGCGCAGCAAGTCGAAGTCCTCCCAGTCGAGCTGCCGCGCCGCAGGCGGTCGCGCGAGCACGACCAGGCCGACCAGGCGCTCGTAGTGCAGCAGCGGGACCATCGCCCAGGCCGCCTGCTCGTCGACCAGCCAGGCGGGACGCGCCTCGTCGGGGATGCCCTCGCCGCGGCCCGCGCGGACGTCGTCGAGATCGAGGATGAACTGGTTGTCCTCGAAGAACCGCATCGCCGGTGCCGACAGCGCTTCGGCGGGCACGTCGATCTCCTGCCACTGCCAGCGCGCGTCGAGCGCCATTCCGCCTTCCTCGCGCGGCGTCAGCAGCACGCCCTTGGGGCTGTCGGTGATGTCGGCGACGGCCTGGACGATGCGCTCGCGCAGGGGTGCCGCGGCGGGTCCGGCGCGGCCCATCGTATCGGTGAAGCGCAGCCATTCGGCGCGGTAATCGTAGCGGTGCTGGAACAAGTGCTTGGACAGCGTGACCCGGAGCCAGCCGCGCAGCCGCCGCGACGGCAGCACGGTCAGCGCCACCGCGCCGGCGAGAACGACGAACCCCGGCTGGACCAGACGGGCAAGGTCGCTGCCCATGTACGACAGCCCCTGTGCGACGAGCACCATGACCGCGAGGTAGCCACCGATGATCAACAGCGAGAACGAGCGGAAGGCGAACGAGCGCGACGGGCTGAAGCGGAGGTCCCCCTCGTGGCGCAGCGAGCCGATCGCCAGCAGCGCGACCGCTGCCAGCATCGCCGCGCCGCGGAGCACCACGAGGTCGACCGGCAGCCGTTCGCCGAGGTAGGCGACCGTCGAGAGGTTGAGGTCGTAGAGCCACATGACCGCGAGCGCCGCCGCCGGCCAGCGCAGCGCCTCGCGCGCCTGCGCCGAGGCGCCCGCGTAGAGGTTGTGCACCAGCACCAGCGCGCCGACGCAGAACAGCAGGCGGAACGTGACCTCGAAGCCGACGATCACGTCGCCCGCGCCAGGCTCCGCGCGGCTCGCGACGAGGACCAGCTGCATCAGCTCGACGAACGCAAGCGCGAGCACCACCGGACGGATCGGACCGACGCTCTTGTCACGCTCGTCGGGCGCGAACAGGCGGTAGAGGGTCCACAGCCAGCACAAGTAGGCCAGGCTCAGCAGCACCGAAGTCGCCGGGTGGCTTGCGCCGATCCCCGCAAACGCGAGCGCCCAGGCCGCGGTCAGGGCGAGCGCCGTGGCCGTGGCGACGACCGCCGGCCCACGCTCCTTGCGCCGCGCGAGCAGCCAGCCGCCGAGCGCCAGCGCGCAGACCGCGCACAGCAGGTAGAGCAGCTCCACCGCGAGCGGGCCGAGCAGGCCGGTCATCGCGCGCCCTCCGGCCAGAGGATCACGCGCAGCGTCTGCAGCAGGATCAGCAGGTCGAGGAAGGGCGTGTAGTTCTTGGCGTAGTACAAGTCGTACTCGAGCTTGCGCCGCGAATCCTCGATCGAGGCACCGTAGGGATAGTTGATCTGCGCCCAGCCGGTGATGCCCGGCTTCACCATGTGCCGCTCAGCGTAGTACGGCAGCCGCTCCTCGAGATCGTCGACGAACTTCGGCACCTCGGGACGCGGACCGACGAAGCTCATCTGGCCCTTGAGCACGGTCCACACTTGCGGCAGCTCGTCGATGCGGACCTTGCGGATGAAGCGGCCGAGGCGCGTGATCCGCGGATCGTCGCGCTCGGCCCATTTGGCGCCGCCTGCCTCGGCGTCGATGCGCATCGAGCGCAGCTTGAGCAGCGTGAACGGCTGGCCGTAGAGCCCGACGCGCTCCTGGCGGAAGAACGCGGGCCCGCGGCTGTCGAGCTTCACCAGCAGCGCGAACAGCGCGATCAGCGGGAAAGTCAGCAGCAGCAGCAGCCCGCTCGCGGCCACGTCGAACAGCCGCTTGGCGACGCTCGAAACCGCCCGGCCCGACGAGAAGCCATCGGAAAAGATCAGCCAGCTCGGGTTGAGCGTGTCGAGGTCGACCCTTCCGGTCTCGCGTTCCATGAAGCTCGAGAAGTCGTTGACGTGAACGCCGGCGGTCTTGACCCGCAGCAGGTCCTTGAGCGGCAGCGCGTTGCGCCGTTCCTCGAGCGCAAGCACGACCTCGCTCGCGCCGAGATCGGCGACGAACCGCGACAGGTCATGGATTGCGGCGCGCGGCGTGGCCTGCTCGATCGCGACCTGGCCGTCGTTCATGCCGACGAAGCCGACGACGGCGAAGCCGCTGCCCGGGCGCTCGCCGAGCTGCTTGAGCCGCAGCGCGCGCGCGCCCGCGCCCAGCACCAGCACGCGCCGGCGGAACGCGCTGGCGCCGAGTATCCCGCCGACGACCATCCGGTTGACGACCAGAAAGAGGATCGCCAGCCCCATCGCATAAAGCAGCGTCGAGCGCCAAAAGGTGCTCCCGGGCAGCATGAAATCGACGAAAGCCAGCGCGATGATCGCGAGGCTGACCGCGACGAGCAGGCGAGCCCCGGCGAAACGCAGCGAGCGCAGCGCCTCGTTGCCGTAGACCCCAACCGAGATCATCGCCGCGAGCACGATCGCCGCGAACCCGCCCAGCAGTTCGAGGCGGTCGGTCAGCCGGCCCGGATCCATCCCGACCTGCCCTGCGCGCAAGGACCATGCGAGGTCGCCGGCGATGAGCAGCAGGACGCAGTCGATCAGGCCGAGCAGCAGGACCGCGTGCGGGACATAGTGCTTGAAGAGACGAACCATCGCTCCAACCGGCCGCGCCCGCCGTCGTCGACGGGCACGGACCGCTTAGAGCGCAGAGGTGAAATGTCGGTAAACTTTACACCTGCCTGTCGGCAGGATTGCCGCTCAGTTGGCGACCTTGTCGGCCGCCTCCTGCGCCGCGTCGCCGACCTGACCGGCGGCTTCGCCGACTTCGCCGGCGGCTTCGGCGATCGCGTTGTCCTTGGCGACTTCGGACCCGCTCATCCCGGAGAAGAACCAGATCGCAACCGCCGCCAGAACGATCAGCAGCAGAACGATGGCCCAAGTGGCCCCGCCACCGCGGCGCTCGTCGGCGACCACGGTGGTATGCGTATGCGTATTGCCGGACGGAGTTTCGACTTCGGTGATCCGCTCTTCTACCATCGCGATCTCTCCTTCGCTGTGGCTGCTCAAACGGACTTCGGCGCGAACCGGTTCCGGCGATTTGCTAACCTATGTGTCTCTCCCGCGGGCGTTAACCATCTTCGTCGGGGCGTTCCTTAGATTTGGGCGGTTAACGCGCTGCGATGCGTC
>CBHWED010000134.1:0-9072 GCA_966112795.1 uncultured bacterium | reverse complement strand
GCAGGCTGAACAGGTAGCCGCGGCGCAAGTTGCGGCGGGCGAGGTGCGCGGCGATGCCCGCTTCGGGCGCGCCGAAGACGTCGCGCAGCTGCTTGAGGATCGGCGACAGCCGCGCGTCGATTGGCCGCGCCGCCTGCGGCGTGCTGCCGTCGAGCTGGAGGAAGTGCCGCCACTCGATGATCCAGTTGTGCGGGAAGGTGTCCGAGCCCTGCAGGTGCGGCGGCGTGCCCGGCGCGGCGGCACCGGGCAGGAAGTTGCCCTGCAGCGCGGTGAAGGTGAACGCGAAGGCGGCGTCGGTATCGAGGAAGTTGAGGTTGAAGTCGTACTTCGCGCGGATCATCGAATGGCCGAAGCGGAAGCCCGCCGCGGCGAATTCGATCGGCATGTAGAGCGGCCCGGCCGGGGTGAAGAAGCGCGGGCCCTGGGTCAGGATCTCGGCGAGCACCGCGGGATCGCAGATCCGCGGCAGGTAGTCGTCGATCACTGCCGACTGGTACATCAGGATCAGCGCCTCGCGCGCGGCCTCGTACGAGCCGAGCAGCTCGACCAGGGTGTTGTGCGCCTTGAGGAACCCGACGTGGAGCTGCGCGACGATCAGGTTCTCGTCGTTGCGCGGATCGCCGATCAGCGCCTCGCGGTCGACCGCGGCGGTCGGCGAGCGGCCCTTGCGCGGCAGGTCGTTGGCCTGGCTCTTGCCGGGGACGAGCTTTAACGGCGGCGTGGTCTGGTTCGGGCCGACGAGGCTGACGGGGCCGACGACCATGCGGCCGTTGACGGGCAGCGGGACAGCGGTGCCCGGGCTGCCCGACGGGCCGTAGACGCTGTCGAGTTCGAGCAGCGGGGTGCGGCCGTTGCGGACCACGTCGAGCGAGGCCAGCGGATCGAAATCGCCGAAGATCGAATCGCGCCCGGCAATGCCGGGCTCGAGCGCGACGGTGATGTCGTGGTCGATGAACTGGCCGAAGTAGGTGAAGCCGGCGGGGACCTTCTGGCCGCCGGGCAGCACGGTGTCGTTCTCCGGAGGCAATTCACCCGGGTCGGCCGTGCCCATGGCGATGCCGAGCGCGTCGAGCTGGTCGAGCGTTTGCGGCGTTTCGGCCAGCCGGTCGGCGTCGCCGGGGCGGGCTTCGGGCGAGGGCGAGAACATGTAGCCGAAGTCCGGCAACGGCGCGCCCGCCGCGAAACTGGCCCGCGCCGCGACCGCGCCGACGGCGGCGAAAGCTGCAACGCCTGCACCTCCTGCGGCCTGCGTGTCGACCACGTCGCCATGTCCGATCCTCGCCATGTCCTGCCCTCCACCGTGCCGAGCATGCCCGCACGACCCCCGCGGTCGCGATTCGGCATTCGGCCGGGACGGCATAGAGCGTGGACGGCCCGCGGCTGCGTGACGGTCGTCACGCCACGCAAGGGCGGCTACCAAACCTCGATCAACCCTCCGAAGCTGCCTTCGCGCTCGCTGTGGGTGGCGTTCATGATGATGCGGGTCGGGACGATGCTCTCGCCCCGATACTCGGGGATCACCTGCAGCTTGTCGATCAGCCCCTCCTCGAAGAAGCGGCCGAGCGTGCCGATGACCATCGCCCGCGCCTCGGCGGCCTCGGGCGTAGTATAGGAGATGTTCTCCGCGATCTCCTCGCCGCCGAGCTCGGCGGGGAACAGGGTGATCTCGACCAGCCGGCCCTCGCGCACGAGCTTTCGCGCGGCGGCCTTGGTCGTGACATCCGAGAAGTCGGGCCCGCCGGGTATTCCCACGTCCTCGTCGGCGTCAGGCGCGGCCAGCGCCGCGGCGGGTGGCACTGAAAGCGCCAACAGCAGCACCAGCAGCACTCCCGGTTTGCCCGTCCACTGCAGCATGGCCCCCTCCGGTCCAAGTGTCGCTCCGAACCTAGCACTTTCGGCGAGGCGCACGAGGCGAAGCTGGTCCGTTTCGGAGGGGTTGGCGGCGTGACGGCGCCGGGACTTGGGCGGCGCGGCCACCACCGCTATCCTCCCGCCGATGTCAGGGGGAGACGCAGTATGAGGATCATCGCCGCACCGCTGCTGCTGGCCGCGCTGCTCGCCGCGCCGGCCGGCGCGCAGGAGCGCGTGCCGGGCGACTATCCGCTGACCGCGGATTCGCTGGTCCAGCCGGGCGTGGCGCAGGGGCGGCTCGAAGGGCCGTTCGAGTTCCGCGCGGCGCTCTATCCGGGGACGGTGCGGCGCTACTGGGTCTATGTCCCGGTGGGCTACGACGCGGCGCGACCGCCCAACCTGCTGGTGTTCCAGGACGGTCAGCGGGCGACCAATCCCGAGGGGTCGTTGCGGGTGCCGGCGGTGCTCGACAACCTGATCGCGCAACAAGCGATCCCGCCGACGCTTGCGGTGTTCGTCACGCCGGGGAACCTCAGCGAGCGCTATCCGGACAACCTCGGCATGAGCAACCCGGACCACCGCGCGCCCGAGTACGACGCGCTCGACGATACTTACGTGCGGATGCTGACCGAGGAGCTGCTGCCCGAGGTCGCACGCCGCTGGCGCTTCACCGACGAGCCTGCGCGGCGGGCGATCGGCGGGACCTCGAGCGGGGCGATCGCGGCGTTCACCGCGGCCTGGCAGCGGCCCGAGGCGTTCGGCAACGTGATCAGCTTCATCGGCAGCTACACCTCGATCGGCTACCGGCCCGCCACGACGACTGCACCGATGGTGCCCGGCGGCGACCTCTACCCGACGCTGATCCGCAAGAACGCGATCCGCCCGCTCAAGGTGTTCCTGCAGGACGGCAGCCACGATCTCGACAACGAGCACGGCAACTGGTTCCTCGCCAACCAGCAGATGCTGGCGGCGCTCGAGTGGGCGAACGCGCATGCCGACGAAGCAGGGGACAAGGGGCCGCGCTATGTGGTGCGGCACGACTGGGGGGACGGCGCGCATTCGGATGCGCATGGCGGGGCGATCCTGCCCGAGGTGCTGCGGTGGATCTGGGGTGAAGGCGAGTAGCCGCGCGCCTTTTGCCGCAGGGTCACGGTAGTCTGCACCCCGCGTCGTTCGACCGTGTCGTTGCCGGGGAATTTCCCTGTCGGCGGTGCCCGCGCGGGTGTATCCTGCCGAGCGCGCCGGTCCCGGCGGGCCGGCCGATCCCCAGCGGGGTGGCTCATGGCCTACGGTGACGCCGAGGAGGAACGGCAGCGGCTTGCGAGGCAGCACAGCCGGCAATCGAGCCAGCTGTACGACGCGCTGCGCAAGAAGAACTACGACACCGCGCGGTGGATCACCGGTGTGCCGCCCGCGCCGCCGGCCGGCTCCGACGATCCGGACGAAACCGACTTGTACGATCGCGACGATCTGGACGACGCCGACTTCGCCGACCTTCCGGAGCTTGCGGCTGACGCGGAGCGCACCGCGCCGCCCACGGCCGAAGAGCAGTTCCGCGAGCACAAGGGCGCCCTGCTCTACGACCTGGACTGGACAAGCGTGCTGCCGGCCGAGCTGGTGCAGGACTGGACACGGCGCGTCCTCCCGCTCGACCTGCGGCAGCCCAGGGCCGGCCTGGCTGCGATCGAGGACCTTGCGATCGACTACCAGCTGGCCGAGCGCTGGGAGCCGCACATCACCGAGGTGACGCGCGGCATGGCGTGGATCGAGCAGTATCCGCGCATCGGCCGCGAGATCGCGTGGCTGACGGCGCTGTTCCAGCATGTGCTGGCGAGCCCGCCCGCGGATCCTACCCATTCGGTCTAGCCTCCGGACAGGTTGCAGCTTCCACCGCAGGCGATATGGTAGCGCTAACTTGCCAGGGAGGGGGCCTTGCATCAGCTGTACCGTCTTGCCGTCGGGATCGTCGTCGCGGGAGCGCTTGCCTCCCCGGCCGCGGCGCAGGAGTTCCGCCCGCTCGTGCTGCCTGCGGGGTTCTACGAAGGCATGGCGCAGCGTGAGCGGCAGGCGATTCCCGAGCGCGAGCGCGCGCAAGTGGTCGAGGAGGCGAGCGCGGCGTTCACCGGCGCCTCGTTCTACAACCGGCCCGGCGCGAGCTGGGAGGACTACCTGCGCGATTGGTACGGCTGCGAGCAGGTGACCAAGGGCTCGCGGATCCCGAGCGAGCGGCTCAGCTACGTCCGTTCGCCGAGCATGCTCTCGCCGAGCCATACCGGGATCGGCGCGACCATCGGCGGCCAGCTCGGCAGCGGCGACAATCTCGACGCGGTGCACGAGGGCAACCGCAAGGGCTGCCTGCGCGCGCGCGGCTGGCGCCGGGTGACGTCCGACACGGCCGAGGCGCAGCGCGTGGCCGGGCTCGGCGATGCCGAGTTCCTCGCCTGGGCGGCCAGCGCGATCGGCAGCGAAACCCCCGCCGGCGAGGTCGAGCGCACGGGCGGTGCGGCCCTGCCCGCGAGCCCGCTGATCGACCCGACCGCAGCGCCGCGCGGCGCGCCGAGCCTGCGCCTCGACGGCGCCGGCAGCTTGCGCGCGCCGTTCGCGCCGGGCGCCGGCGAGGGACTGCTGGTCGTGGCCTTCCGCCGGCCCGACCGGGGCAGCGCGGCGACATCGGCGGCGATCGCCTTGCGCCGCTACGACATCGGCCGCGCCGACCTCGCGATGGCCGCGGACGGCGGCGAGCACGAAGCCGTCACGATCGCCAGCGACGACCGCCAGGCCGGCTACGAGCTGCACCTCGTGCCGCTCGCGGCCGGCTACTACGTGATCGACGGCACCTCGGTCGACGGCAAGCCGCCGGCCGAAAGCAACTGCTTCGGCGCTCCGCTGATCGAGATCCGCGCGGGCCAGGTGGTCTATGGCGGCGACTGGGTGCCGTACCACGAGGTCGGCCTCGGCAAGGGCAAGATCCTGCCCGACGCGCTGGTGCTCGTCTCGCGCATCGACGAGGCGAAAGCCGCGCTCCGCGCGACGCAGCCGGCGCTGGCCGAGGCGCTCGAGCCGATGGCGGTCGCCAACGGCGCGCGCTACGCATGCCTCGATCCCAACGTCGTGCTCGACCGGTGGTCGCTCGCCGGGGTGGCGGAGCCGCCGGCCGGGCGCTGACCGCGCGCGATCTCGCGAATGGTCCCAATGTTCGCACTCGCCATGGCCGCTATTCCGCGACCGTGTCGGACAGCGCGTCGAGCAGCTCCGGGAAGCTTTCGCGCGCCTGCGCCTGGGGATCGGCGGCGCCGTCCTTGCGCAGCTCCCACGGGGCGGCGAAGCGGCGCGGGTCGAGCCGGGCGAGCAGCCACATCAGCAGCCGGTCGCTCGGCAGGCGCTTCTCTGTCACCAGCTCGCCCTCATGCCAGACCTGCTCGGTGCGGCCGTTGATCGCGCGATCGAAGGCGATCGCCGACAGCCGCCCGACGGCGAGCTGGTCGGCGGTGTCCCACGCCGCGGCGAAGGCCGGCGAGCGCGCCCGCAACCGATAGGCCGAGCGCGCGGTCAGCCGCGCTCAGCCGTTGTGGGTGCCGAAGATCCGCCCGGTGAGCACGGCGCGGCCGATCTCGGCCGCGGGGCAGGCGAAGGACATGCCCTGCCAGTGCTCGGTGTCCGTGGCGAACCGCTCGCCGTGCTCGATGTAGAGCAGGTTGCGGAAGCCTTCGGGGTAGTGGAAGCCGTGCGGGTCGCCGACTTCGACGCCGAGCAGCTTCGACACCGGGGTGTCGGAATCGCTGTCGTGGTAGGGTTCGAGGCGCACCGGCGTCGGCCGGAGCGTGGCGCCCTCGTTCTGGAACCAGCCGACCTCGCGCGGGGTCACCGCGGGGGGCGGCGGAGGGATCGGCTCGCCCGCGGCGACGTCGGCCTGCGCGATCGTGCGGACCTCGAACTCCCACCCGGCGTCGATGAAGAACAGCAGCACTGCGTCGGCCGGGAGGCCCTGGCCGGTGACTGCCGAGGCGTCGACCTGGGCGACGAACAGCATCGGGCGACCTTCGGCCGACGCGGGCCAGGCGAACGGCTGGGCGGCGACGGGCGCGCCGCCGATCCACGAGCTGGCGAGCTCGGGTGCGGTCTCGACCAGCCGCCAGGCCGGCGCCGGTTCCGGCTTGCGGTCGAGGTTGAACAGCGCGGTGAAATCGATCGGCTCGGCGTCCGGCACCGGTTCGGCGTCCGTCGCTGCCGGGTCGCGGCCGAGCTGGCGCCGGCGGGCCGTCGCGCCGCCGGTGGCCGCGAGCGGGCGCGGGTCCGGGCGAGCGTCGCGCTTGATCGCCCTGGGTCGCCCGGCGAATGCGGCAGCACCCCACAGCAGCGCGGAGCCGGCCGCGACGAGGAGCCAGAACGCCACGCCGGTGAGCCCGAACGGCCGGTCGGCGAAATGGTCGACGATCCAGCCGAACGCCCTAACGCCGCGCGGCGCGAAGTCGCTCGACAAGGAGTCGAACCCCGCGTCGACGCCGATCGCGAGCAGCATCAGCAGCGCGACGGCGAGGGTCAACCTGAACAGCTTGGTCACCTGCGCCCCCGCGCGGCCTGCGATACTCGGATGGCCGATTACACGGGTACCGTTGTCAATCCGCTAACCTGGCGGTGCCGCTCAAGGCCGCTGGAAGACGTAGACGAACTGGTCGGTCTTCCCGCGCACCGCCGGATCGAACACGAGCTTGCTGCGGTCGTCGGCTGGGTTGCGCAGCACCTCGCTCTCGCCGACGAAGGTGAAGCCCGCGGCGGCGAGGTCGCGCTTGACCACGGCGGGGTCGATGCGGTGCGTGGTCTCGGTGTCGCGCAGGCCGGTGCCGTCGGGCGCCGCGTGGTCGATCACCACGAAGCGGCCGCCCGGCTTGAGCGCCGCGTAGACCGCCTTGTTGAACGCGGGCACGTCTGCCGGACCCATGAACTCGTCGTAGAGGTCGTGGTAGTTCTGCCGCATCCAGATCACGTCGGCCGGCGCCGGCAGCGCGAGCGTGTTGGCGTGGGTGACCACCGCGATGACGTTGGGATGGCCGGCGAGCGGCGTCGAGCCATCGGGCGGGGTCGGGTTGTTCTCGGCCTTGTCGGCCTCCTCGAGATGGACCGCGTAGACTTTGCCGGTCGGCCCGACGGCGTTCGAGAACAGCCGGTCCCAGTAGTCGCCGGGCCACACGTCGGCGACGGTCTGGCCGGCGCGCAGGTCGAGCAAGGCGAGCAGGTCGGCCGGATGGCGGTCGGCGTCGAGCGCGCGGTCCGCCTCGGGCCGCGCCGCGTCGGCGACGAGCGCCGCGGGGTCGGGCTGCGTGCCGGTGTCGGCGGCGGCGCTGCAGGCGGCGGTCAGGCCGGCCAGCAGGGCGATGGCCGCGGCCCGGTGGAAATGGCGCGATGTCATGGCGTGTGAAGCTCCCTCTGCCCGTGCGCATGATGCCACGGTTCGGGCGGCGTGTCAGGCGTGGACGCGCCGCTCGACCAGGTCCCAGCGGTTGCCGTAGAGGTCGCGAAACACCGCGACCTTGCCGTAAGGCGCGACCACCGGCGGGCGCACGAACTCGACGCCCTTCGCCACCATCGCCGCGTGGTCGCGCTCGAAATCGTCGGTCTGCAGGAACAGGAACACGCGCCCGCCGGCCTGGTCGCCGACGAAGCGCTGCTGCTCGGGCGTCGCGGCGCGCGCGAGGAGCACGGTGGCGCCGCCCTCGGGCGCGCCCGGCGGGGCGATCAGGACCCAGCGCTTGTCCTGCTCGGGCTGGTATTCGTCGGCGACCACGGTGAAGCCGAGCCTGGCGGTGAACCAGGCGATCGCCTCGTCGTAGTCGCGCACGACGAGCGCGACGTGGGCGAGCGACTGGCTCACCGGAAGTTGCAGCTCGTCCCGGCCCACAGCGCGGTGATCGGGCTGTCGAGGTGCGGGCTGTCGAGCAGGCCGTAAAGCTCGCCGGCGGCGAACTCGGTGCCGAGCGTCGATTCGAACACTTCGGTCTCGTAGGCCGCCTCGAGGTCCTGCCGGGTGGTGCCGGGGCCGACGCCGGACGCGGTCGCGAGCGTGCCCGCGCCGCCGCGGTCGGCGAACCAGCCGGCGAACTTGCCGTCCTGGCCGTAGAGCGTCAGCGAATCCGGCCAGCGCGCGTAGTCGAGCGGGCCGGCCTCGCACTCCTCGTTGCGGCCGGTCTCGGGCGCGCCGCGGAAGGCGAGCGCGGCGAGCGCCTGCGGCCAGGGGATGCCGAAGGCGAGCGGGCGGGCGGAGCCGGTCGCGGGGTCGAACAGGCGCAGGCCCTCGCCTTCGAGGGCGAGGCCGGGGGTGGCAGCCGGCGACGGTGGCGCCGGCGCGGCCGGTGCGGGCGTGGCGGTGGCGGTGGTGGCGGTCGGCGACGGCTCGGGCGGGGCCTCGGCGCGGCAGGCGAGCAGCAGCGCCGGAGCTGTGAGCACGGCGAGGCGGCGCAGGGCGGCGGCGCGCATCAGCCGCTTCACTCGCGGTCGTCCGAGGGCGAGAGCCGCGTCACCCATTGCGGGCGGCCCTCGGGGCTCAGCGCGATGTCGGGCGACGGGACCAGGTCGTCGCCAGTCTCGATCCAGCCGCGGCCGTCGCACTTGTCGCACAGGCAGCGTTTCGAGCGGTGGCTGGCGAGGTCGATCTCGCGGTTCCACTGGCCGTGGCCGCGGCACTTGGGGCAAAGCTTGTCGAGCTCGCCGGTGCGCGGCAGGCACGGGATGCCGTCGAGCGCGTGCGGATCGCCGGGGCCCGAGCAGGTGACGAGGCGCTGTTCGTGGGCCATGGCTGGGATCTTGCTCCTGCCCCGCCCGCCGGGGTCCTGATCGCGCGTGCTGCGGGTCTCGTGTGACACTTGTTACAGTGTCCAGGGGTGAAATGTCAGCTTGGCGCGGGTCGCGTCAACTTGCGGCCCGATGTGTCGGCTTGGCGCGGCCCGGCGACCGTCTCCAGCCCCGGGCCGGCCCAGCGCGACACCGAGCGCGCGGCGCGCGCCTTGAGCCCGGCACGCCGGGCGAGCTCGAACCCGTCGCCGAGCGGCCCGCCGGCGAGCCGCGCCTTGAGCTGGTAGGCCGCCTGCCGGCTCATGCCGACCGCGCGCGCCGCCTCGGCCACGCGGCCGCATTGCGCGAGCGCCTCGAGGAAGGCCCAGGCCTTGGGCACGGTCCAGCGGTAGTCGGCGTTGCAGCGCCGCGGGCGCGGGCGGGCGGTGGGGTCGG
>CBHWED010000133.1:0-9294 GCA_966112795.1 uncultured bacterium | reverse complement strand
CGCGCCAGCGCAGCGGCTGCTCGGCGAACAGCATCGCCAGCGAATAGGCCTCCTGGCCGGTCGAGCAGCCGACCGACCAGATCGTCAGCCGGCGCGTCGACTGGCGGCGCTCGGCCAGCGCCGGCAGCACCTGGCGGCTCAGATGATCGAACATCGCCCGGTCGCGGAAGAAATAGGTCTCGTTGTTGAGCAGCGCCTCGACCACTTGCTGTGCGAGCGCCGACTGGTTCGGCTGGCCGAGGCGCATCGCGAGATCCTCGAGCGAATCGAGGCCCTTCTCGCGCAGCACGCCCGACAGCGCGGTGCCGACGCGCCACAGCCGGTCGGAGGTGAGCTTCTGGCCCGTGCGCGCCTCGAGCAGGCCGGCGACGATGCCGAGCGCGTTCTGGCTGTGGTCGATCATGCGACACCCATCGCGGCGGTGATCCGCGCGGCGATCTGCTCGGGCGGCAGCACCGCCGAGGCGAGCCCGGCCGAGGCGACGGCGCCGGGCATGCCCCAGACCGCCGAGCTGGCCGCGTCCTGCGCCATGATCGTGCCGCCGGCGCGGACGATCTGCGCCGCGCCTTCGGCCCCGTCGCGGCCCATGCCGGAGAGCACCACGCCGAGTGCGTGCGGACCGTAGAGCCGGGCGCAGCTCGCGAACATCGGATCGACCGAAGGCCGGCACCCGCTGGCCACCGGGCCGTCCTGCAGGCGCACGATGGTCTTGCCTTCGGAGTCCGCGGCAAGCGTCATGTGGGCCTCGCCGGGCGCGACGATGATCCTGCCGGGCGAGACCGGCATCCCTTCGCAGGCGACCACCGTCGGGCGGCCCGAAGCCGCGCAGAGCTGGCGCACGAACGGCTCCATGAACGAACCGGGCAAGTGCTGCGTGACGAGGATCGGCAACTGCACCCGCGGGCTCAGCGCGCCGAGCAATTGCCCGAGCGCATGGATCCCGCCGGTCGAGGCGCCGATCGCGAGCAGGTGCGGCAGCTCCTTCGGGTGCGGCCGCAGCTGCGGCTGCGCCGGCGGCGCCGACTTCTCGCGCGCGCGCTTGGCCACCCGGCCGAGCAGGCGGATCTTGCGCAGCAGGGTCGCGCGATAGTCCTTGTCGAACTGGCCCGGCTTGGGCTTGGCGAGCGTGTCCGCCGCGCCGAGCGAGAGCGCCGCCAGCGTCTGCTCGGCGCCGCGCACGGTCAGCGAGGAGACCACCAGCACGCGCGCCGGCGAGGCCAGCTCGATCATCCGCGGCATCGCGTCGAGCCCGCCGATGCCGGGCATGTCGAGGTCGAGCAGGATGACGTCGGGCGAGGTCTGCAGCAGCGTCGCCAGCGCGCGCTCGGCGCTTTCTTCCGAGGCAGCCACCTCGAGGTCGGCTTCGGCTTCGATCAGCCGGGCGAAGACCGCCCGGACCGTCGGCGAATCGTCGACCACGAGGACGCGAACCGGATCGGCCGTCGAGGGACGAGCCGTGTCGCGAACCGCGGCCCTAGGCGCGGTGCCCATACTCGAAAACCTCAGGCTGCGCCGATGAGCTGCAACTTCATCTGCAGGGTGTCGTGGTCGAACGGCTTCATCACATATTCGTCGGCACCGGCCTCGATCGCCTCGCGGATATGCGCGACGTCGTTCTCGGTGGTGCAGAACACCACCTTGGGCCGATCGCCGCCGGCCTGGCGGCGCAGCGCGGCGATGAACTCGATCCCGTTCATGACCGGCATGTTCCAGTCGAGCAGGATCAGGTCGGGCATCGCGTCGCCGCATTTGGCGAGCGCGTCCTGGCCGTTCTCGGCTTCGGTGACTTCGAATGCGAAGCTCTCGACGATGTGGCGCGAAACCTTGCGGATCACGCGCGAGTCATCGACGATGAGGCAGTGTTTCATGGCGCCCAGTCCTCGTTACTTGTCGTTCTGCGAATAGCGCGGGAGTGTAAGCATTGCCTTAAGCCGCCGCCCTAAGCCGCCAGGGATTCGTCGGGGCCGGCGATCAGCGCGGCGATGTCGAGGAACGGCAGCGCGCCGGCCTCGGTCTCCACTCTCCCGGTGGCGATGCGCGACCAGCCCGGCCCCGGATCGGCGCCGAGCGGTCCCGGCTCGCTGAGCGCCGCGACGATGTCGTCGGCGGCATCGACCAGCAGCCCGTAAAGATGTCCCTCGTGCTCGACGACCACAGCGCGGCTTTCGCCGAGATCGGCCTGCGCGCGGCCCACGCCGAGCGAGGCGGCGCAGTCGATCAGCGTCAGCGGCCGGCTGCGCAGCGCGGCGAGGCCGAGGACGTGTGCCGCGGTGCGCGGCACGGGGGTGACTTCGGCAAGCTCGATCACCGAGTTGACGACGATCGCGGGCAGCACGGCGCGGCGTCCGGCGAGCACGATCACGAGCAGCATTTCGTTCATGCGGCAAGCTCCTCGCCCGCGCGCAGCAGCGCGGCCATCAGCGCGGCGCGGTCGTAACGGTAGATGCTGTCGGCGCCGCCCGCCGAACCGGGAGCGCTGCGCAGGCGGATTGCCTTGCGCGCCTCGCACTCGTCGTCGTCGCGGATCTCGCCGTCGACGAAGGCGATGTCGGCGGGCCCTTCGGCGACGATCCTGTAGCCGGCGGCCTCGATGATCGGCCCGAGGAAATTGCGCATCCACGCGTCCTCGCCGTTGAGCCGGCAGGTCAGCGAGCCGTGGCCCGAGGACTGCGCGACCTGCCCGGCGAACAGCGCGTGGCAATCGACCAGCTCGGCGGTCTCGCCGTCGACCATCGTCACGCCGACGACCTGGGTCTGGCCGTTGACGCGCTTGAGCACGCCGGTCAGCGTGGCGATGTCGAGCACCTCGCGCGCGGCATAGGCAATGCGCTCGCCGCCGTCGCCGAGCCGCAGCACGGTCAGGCGCTCGGGCAGCTCGTCGCCGGCCGACATGCCGGCCAGCGTGAGGATTTCCTCGCCGAGCACGATCTGTGCGTCGGGGCCCGGGCGGCGGACCGCCGCGGCATCGGCGCGCTCGACTTGCTCGACCGCGCTCATCGCGATCGCCCGGCGCTCGCCGTCGAGCGCGCGGAACAGGATCACGCGCAGCCCCTCGCGCTCGGTCTTCGGCGCGGCGTGCGCGGCGATCGTCGACGGGCGGTGCAGCTCGCGCGGGATGCCCGCGCCGTAGCCGATCGCGGCGACGTCGAGCACCAGCACCGGCGTGCCGTCGTCGAGCTGGGTGCAGCCGACGAACATGCCGCTCTTCATGATGCCGGGCGAGAGCGGCTTGATGACCAGCTCGTGGTGGTCGAAGATCCGGTCGACGGCCATCGCGTAGAGGTCGCCCCAGCCGAGCCGCAGGATCACGAACAGCGAGGCTTCGTCCTCGTTGCCGATGCCGAGCGCGTCGCCGAGCGAGACACAGGCGAGGCGCCGGTCGCGGAAGGTCACGTAGCGCCGTTCGCCGACCTGGGCGAACTCGAGGCTGCCGCCCGCGGTGCTGACGATTTCCTCGACGTAGGAGCGCGGGATGGCGAACGTCTGCCCGCCGGCCTCGACCGTCAGGCTCGGCAGGATGCTCAGCGTCAGCGGGACGCAGATCAGGAAGCGCGTGCCCTCGCCCATGATCGATTCGATCTCGAGCGTGCCGCCGAACTTCTCGATGTTCGAGCGCACCACGTCCATGCCGACGCCGCGTCCCGAGATCGCGGTGACGCTCTCGGCGGTCGACAGCCCGGCCTCGTAAAGAAGCTCGATCTTCTCCTCGCGGGTCATCGCGGCGACCTGCTCGGCGGTGTGCGTGCCGACGGCGACCGCCTTCGCGGCGAGCTTGTCGGCGTCGATCCCGCGGCCGTCGTCCATGATGCCGATGTGGATCGTGTTGCCGCTCTGGCGCGCCGAGATCGTCAGCATGCCGGCTTCGCGCTTGCCCGCGGCGAGGCGGTCGGCCGGGTTCTCGATGCCGTGATCGACCGCGTTGCGGATGATGTGCAGCAGCGGGTCGCGGATCAGCTCGATCATCTCGCGGTCGAGCTCGACCTCGCCGTTCTCGAGTTCGACGAAGACCTGCTTGCCGAGCTCGGCCGACAAGTCGCGCACCAGCCGCGGAAAGGTCGCGAACAGGCCTTCGATGCGGCGCATGCGGGTGCGGGTGATCGCGTCGCGCACTTCGGCGATCAGGCCCGAGAGGCGCGAGAACGGCGCCTCGAGCCCGGTGTCGCTGCCGAGCGTCTGCATCCGCCGCGCGAGGTCGTTGCGCGCGAGGACCATTTCGGAGACGCCGCTCATGACCTGGTCGATCAGCTCGACCGGCAGGCGGATCGTGCGCTGCTCGGCGGCCGGGGTCGCCGAGCGGCGGACGTCGCCGGCATTGCGGCTCGCGCTGACCTGCTCGCTTTCGTCGAGCGCGCCCGCGAGCGCGGCGATGAGCACGTCGTCGGTGGCTTCGGACAGCGGCTCGCCGCGCTCGATCTCGGCGATCATCACGCCGATGCGGTCGATCACCGCGAGCACCGCGTCGACCAGCCGGCTGTCGGCCTGGCGGCGTCCGGCGCGCACGTCGGCGAGCGCGTCCTCGGCCGCGTGGCTCAGCGATTCGAGCTGCGGGAAATCGAAGAATCCGCAGTTGCCCTTCACCGTGTGGACGAAGCGGAAGATCGTATCGAGCCGCGCGCGATCGGCCGGGTTGGCTTCCCAGGCGACGATCTCGCCGGCAAGGGCGGCCAGCATCTCACGTGTTTCGGCGACGAATTCCGCCAGCAGATCATCCATTGCGCCCGCCCCCAAACATCCGGGTGCGGCGGCTATGGGGCAGGTTTGGTTAAGAGCCGGTTACCCTTTGGCCGGCCGGACTCAGCCGCGCGAGATCTGCGTTTCCTGCTCGGTGATGAACTCGACCAGCGCCGGCTGCCCGGCCTCGGTCGCGGCGATCGCCCGGCGCAGCGCGGGGACGATCTCGCTCGCCTCGGTCACGCGTTCGCCGTGGCAGCCGAGCGAGCGGGCGAACGCCGCGTAGTCGCCCGAGATGTCTGTCGCGCGGTACTTGTCGGTCGCCACCGGCATGACCGGCAGCTCGATCGCCATCGCTTCGTTGTTGAGCAGGATCGACAGGATCGGGATGCGGTCGCGCGCCGCGGTCTCGAGGTCGGTTCCGGTGAAGCCGATCGCCGCGTCGCCCCAGACGTTGATGCACAGCTTGTCCGGGTGGACCAGCTTGGCGCCCATCGCGAGGCCGAGGCCGTAGCCGAGCTGGGTCGACTTGCCCCAGCCGATATAGCCGTGCGGGCTCGTGCTCTTCCAGAACGGCACGAGCTGGTCGCGCGGGCTGCCGGCGTCGTGGGTGATGATGGTGTTGGCGACATCGACGGTTTGCTGCAGGTCCCACAGCACCCTGTAAGGTGACAGCGGGCTCGTCTCCTGGGCGCACTTTGCTTCCCACTTGGCAAACCATTGGCGTTCTGTTTCAACGATTTGCTGCGCAATAGCGGTCGCATCGCGCGGCTCCGGAAGGTAACGCTTCACGGCCTCGAGCAGCGCCGCCAGCGTCAACTTCGCATCGCCGACCAGCGCGACCTCGCTCGGCACCGACTTGTCGATGTCGAGCGGATCGAGCGTCGCGTGGATCACCCGCTTGCCCTGTGGGATGGCCAGTCCGAACGAAGTCGCGGTGAAGCTGCAACCGATCCCGAACAGCACGTCGCACTCGTCGAGCCACTTGCGCACGCAGCCGTTGATCCCGTTGCCGCCCGAGCCGAGCGCGAGCGGATGGGTCTCGTCGAAGCAGCTCTTGCCCGGCAGGCTGGTCATCACCGGGATCGCCAGGTGCTCGGCGAGCGCGCGCAGCTCGTCGTAAGCCTCGGCCCAGTGCACGCCCTGCCCGGCATAGATCGCCGGGTTCGTCGCCGCGACCAGCATTCCGGCCGCCGCCTCGATATCCGCCTGGTCGGGCTGCGACCGCACGACCTTGCCCGGCGCGTAGTCGAGCGTGCCCTCGAACGGCATCGCCAAAACGTCGTACGGCAGCTCGACGACCACCGGCTGCGGGCGCCCGTTACGCAGCATCGCGAAGGCGCGGCGCATCACCGCCGTGACGTCACCCGGACTGGTCAGCGGCTCGGCATGCTTGGCCACGCTCGCCATCGAGCGCACCGAGTTGAAGTTGTACGGCACGTAAGCCTGCGACAGCTGATAGCCCTGCGGCATGACCAGCACCGGCACGGAGTCGGCATAAGCCTGTGCGACCCCGCCGAACGCGTTCTCCGCCCCCGGCCCCTGCTGCATCACGAACACGCCCATCTGCCCGCCCTTGGACATCCGGCTGACCGCGTCGGCCATGTGCAGCCCGGTGCGCTCCTGCCGCACGATCACCGTGCGGATGTCGATCCGCGCCGCGGCCTCGAGGATCTGGTTGCGCGGGTAGCCGAAGACGATCTCGACGCCCTCGCGCTTGAGCACCGCGGCGATCGCATCGGCGACGGTGCCGCTCGCGTGCACCGGGTAGCCCGCATCTCCATTGCCCTGCCGCATCGCATCCCTCACAACGTTTGCCGACCGGCTAGAACAGCCGGCGGGAGAGAGCAATGAAGCCGATCGAGCTCGGGCGAATGCGCATTCACAAGGTCCACGAAATGGACAGCCCGGTCCCCCTGTTAAGCCAGCTGCCCGGCACCACCGCCGACGACATGAAGCGCCTGCTCGGCTGGTACGATCAGCCCGACGAGGTGAACCCCGACCCCGAGACCAGCTTCATGACCTTCTCGGTCCATTCGTGGGTCATCGAGCTCGACGGCAAGACGATCCTGATCGACACCTGCTGCGGCAACCACAAGAACCGCGAGCTGCTGCCCGAAGTCCACCAGCTCGACACCGACTACCTCGGCAACTTGCGCCGCGCCGGGTTCGAGCCCGGCCAGATCGACATGGTCATGTGCACCCACCTGCACTTCGACCACGTCGGCTGGAACACCAGGCTCGAGAACGGCAAGTGGGTGCCGACCTTCCCCAACGCGCGCTACGTCTTCGGCAAGCGCGACTTCGAGTATTTCAAGAGCGACCCCGCCGGCGAGGCGCTGCACAACGCCGCCTTCGTCGATTCGATCGTGCCGGTGATGGAAGCCGGCCAGGGCGAGGTGGTCGACGAGGATGCGATCGCCCATCGCGAGATCGGCAACGGCGTCTGGCTTGAGCCGGCTTACGGCCACTCGCCCGGCTGCTGCACGGTCAACGCCCAGGCCGACGGCCCCGCCGGGATCTTCTGGGGCGACGTGATCCACCACCCGGTGCAGCTGATCCGCCACGACCTGCCGTTCGCCTTCGACACCGACGGCGCCACCGCCTGCCAGGTGCGCAAGGCGACGATGGAGCGCCTCGCCGACACCGACACGATGTGCTTCCCGGCGCACTTCCGCCGCACCTCGGCCGGCTACGTCAAGCGCGACGGCGACGCGTTCCGCTACGAGTGGATTGATAACAGCTGAAACCGGGTGCAGGGCGCGACAGATGCCGATCGATCGCTCTGCATTGCGCGCCGCCTACCGCCAGCAGGAGGCCGCCTGCCTCGCCGAGCGGATGCGCCAGGCGGCTCCCGCCACCGCGGTTCACGCCGAAGCCGCCGCCCTCGCCGCGCGCCTGATCGAAGGCGCGCGCGAGCGCAAGGCGAGCGGGCTCGACGCGTTCCTGCAGACCTTCGGCCTCGGCACCGACGAAGGCATCGCGCTGATGTGCCTCGCCGAGGCGCTGCTGCGCGTGCCCGATACCGAGACCGCCGACGCGCTGATCCACGACAAGCTCGCCGGGATCGACTGGGGCGGCAAGCTCGGCGATTCGGACTCGACTTTCGTCAACGCGGCGACCTTCTCGCTGATGCTGACCGGCCAGGTGCTGCGCGGCGGCACGCGCGACGACGCGGGCTTCGCCAATGCGCTGCGCCGTGCGGTCGGCCGGCTCGGCGAACCGGTCATTCGCCAGGCGACGCTGCAGGCGATGCGCATCCTCGGCGGCCAGTTCGTGTTCGGCCGCACGATCGACGAGGCCCTGAAGCGCGCCGAGCCCGAGCGCGCGAGCGGCCTGACGCATTCGTTCGACATGCTCGGCGAAGCGGCGATGACTTTCGCCGACGCCGAGCGCTACCGCCGGAGCTACGCCGCGGCGATCGCCCGGCTCGCGCGCGAGGCCGAAGGCGGAATGCGTGCGAGCCCCGGCATCTCGGTCAAGCTTTCGGCGCTCTACCCGCGCTACGACTTCCTCCACGCCGAAGCCGCACGCGCGGCGCTGGTGCCGATCGTTCGCGAGCTCGCGCTCGCCGCGAGCAAGGCGGACATCCACTTCACGATCGACGCCGAGGAAGCCGAGCGGCTCGAGCTCTCGCTCGACATCATTGAAGACCTCGTTGCAGACGACGCGCTGTTCGCCAACGGCTGGCAAGGCTTCGGCCTGGCGCTCCAGGCCTACCAGAAGCGCGCCGTGCCGCTGTGCGAATGGGTCGCCGCGCTCGCCCGCCGGCACAACCGCCGGCTCATGGTCCGCCTGGTCAAGGGCGCCTACTGGGACAGCGAGATCAAGCTCAGCCAGGTCGGCGGCCACGCCGACTACCCGGTGTTCACCCGCAAGGTCGCGACCGACGTCTCGTACCTCGCCTGCGCCGCCAAGCTGCTCGCCGCCGAGGACGCGATCTATCCGGCCTTCGCCACCCACAACGCCTACACAGTGGGCGCGATCAAGGCCTTGGCCGCGGGGCGCGAGTTCGAGTTCCAGCGCCTCCACGGCATGGGCGAGGACGTCTACGAGGTGCTCGCCGAGCAGGAGGGCGAGCGCCCAACCCGCGTGCGCATCTACGCGCCTGTCGGCGGCCACAAGGACCTGCTCGCCTACCTCGTCCGCCGGCTGCTCGAGAACGGCGCCAACTCGTCGTTCGTCAACCGCATGGCCGACGCCGACGTGCCGGTGGCGGCGCTGGTGACGAACCCCGTGGCCGACCTCGCCGCGCTCGAGCCCAGGCGCAATCCGTCGATCCCGCTCCCCGCCGACATCTACCCCAACCGCCGCAACAGCGCGGGTATCGACCTCGCCGATCCGACGGTCCGCGAACCGCTGCTGGCGGAGCTCGAGGCCTTGGAGGGACGGGAATGGGCCGCCGTGCCGACGGTGCTCTCGCGTCCTTCGGCTAGCTCAGGACGAGCGGATGGAGGGGAAAATCCCAATCCCGCTCATGCTGAGCTTGTCGAAGCACCCTCGGTACGCTCGCCATACGACGGATCAGCCATCGGCCAATCCCTCGACGCCACCCCCGCCGACGTCACCCTCATGCTGACCCGCGCCGAAGCCGCGCAGCCCGCGTGGGACGCGCTCGGCGGC
>CBHWED010000132.1:0-9309 GCA_966112795.1 uncultured bacterium | reverse complement strand
CATCCAAGCTTCGCTAACTCGCTGCGCGAGTAAGCTACGCTATCCTTCCCCCATCAAGGGGGAAGAAACGATCATCGGCCGCCGCCCGAATGTCGATCCAACGCTAACCGGCAACTAGCGGTCCTGAAACAAGTTCAGGATGACGGGTGAAGGATAGCGTTGCCCATATCGGTGTCCCCGGTGCCGCGGAGAGGATCGGCAAGATCGAACGCTCGTCCGCCCCCCGAGCGGGCGGGCCTTTCAATGTAGGATTTCGGCGATTACCTTGCCGGCCATGCACGCCAGCTGCCAGTGCGGAAACCTCACGGCCCGGATCCAGGACGGCGCCGAGCCGGTCGTCGTCGCCTGCCACTGCCTCGACTGCCAGAAGCGCAGCGGCTCGCCGTTCGGCTCGATGGCCTACTATCCGGCCGACTATGTCGCGTTCGCCGGCGAAGCGCGCGAGTTCTCGCGCCCGACCGACACCGGCAACACTTACACCACGGGCTTCTGCACCACCTGCGGCAGCACGCTCTACGGCAAGTCGAGCGCGCTTCCCGAGATCGTCGGGGTGACCGTGGGCACGATCGGCCCCGAGCCGCTGCCGATCCCGGCGCGCTCGGTCTACGAGCAGAGCCGCCACCGCTGGGTCACGATGCCCGCCGAGACCCAGGGCTTCGTGCGCGGCCGCAACGGGGAACGCACACGATGAAGGCGACGCCGTTCCTGATGTTCCAGGGCGAGGCCAAGGCCGCGCTTGCGCTCTATCGCGAGACCTTTCCCGACTACGAGGAGCTGCTGCTGCAGGAGCACGGCGAAGGCCCGCAGGCCGGGCAGATCGCGATGGCGCGGATCCGTGTCGGCGGGCTCGAGATCATGCTCTACGACAGCCCGCCGGTGCACGCGTTCACCTTCACGCCGGCGACCTCGATCTTCATCGACTGCGACGACGAGGCGCAACTGCGCGCGCTGGCGGAGAAGCTCGGCGAAGGCGGCGGGGTGATGATGCCGGTCGGCAACTACGGTTTCAGCACGCTGTTCACCTGGATCGCCGATCGTTTCGGGGTCAGCTGGCAGCTCAACCTGCCCGCCGCGTGACGCGGCGCGGCCGGCACACTGTCACCCTGTCACCCTGTCGCCTTTTCCGGTCCAACTGTTTGGATTGGCTGACAATCTCAGGTTGACACCCAGGGTGACAGGTGTCGCCTCTGTAACCCGGAAGGTACCCCCCCGATGCTCCAGGTCCACCAGTTCCCGTGCCTCAGCGACAACTACGGCTTCCTGCTGCATGACCCGGCGAGCGCCGAGACCGTGTGCATCGATACGCCCGATGCCGAGGTCTACTTGCGCGAGGCCAATGCCAGGGGCTGGCCGATCACCGCGATCTGGAACACCCACTGGCACCCCGACCACGCCGGCGGCAACGCGGCGATCAAGGCCAGGACCGGCTGCGAGGTGATCGCGCCCGCGGTCGACGCGCCGAAGATCGCCGAAGTCGACCGCACGGTCACTCCCGGCGAGGTGGTCCGCATCGGGGCCTGGGAAGCCACCGTGATCGACGTCGGCGGGCACACCATGGGCCACATCGCCTACCACCTGCCCGAGGCGGGCCTGGCCTTCGTCGGGGATTCGCTGTTCGCGCTCGGCTGCGGCCGTATGTTCGAAGGCACACCGCCGCAGTTCTGGGCGAGCCTGTCGCGTCTCAAGGCGCTGCCGCCCGAGACCACGCTCTACTGCGCGCACGAGTACACCCAGGCCAACGCGCGCTTCGCGCTCCACGCCGATCCCGACAACCGGGCGCTGCAGGACTACGCCGAAGAGGTCACCCGCAAGCGCGCCGCAGGCCAGCCGACCGTGCCGTTCGGGCTCGCCCGCGAGCTCACCGCCAACCCCTTCCTGCGCGCCGACGATCCCGCGATGCAGGCCCGCTGGGGCGGCCACACGCCGCACGAAACCTTCGCCAACATCAGGGCGGCGAAGGACGCGTTCTGATTTTCCTGGGGGTGTCCGGGACCGGCGAACCGGTCCCGGGACGAAAGCCCTTAGAGCTGGGCGATGCTCTGGTCGACCAGCGCGCGGTCGGCGTCCTCGCCGTGCTGCGCGGCGATCAGGTCGCGGGCAGCGGCGGCAGCAGCGCTCGCAGCGGTCGCACGCACGTCCTCGAGCGCGGCGCGCTCGGCGGCGGCGATCTTCTCTTCGGCGATCGTCTGCCGGCGGGCGATCAGCGCAGCGCTGTCGCGCTTGGCCTTCTCGACGATCTCGGCCGCCTGGTGCTCGGCGGCCTGCTTCATCGCGACGATCTCTTTCGCCGCGTCCTTGGCCTTGCGCACGTACTCGTCGCGCAGCGCCTCGGCTTCGGCACGCAGCTTGGCGGCCTCGTCGAGCTGCTGGCGGATGTCCGCGATCTTGCTGTCGAGCGCCTTGGCGATCAGCGCCGGCACGCGGGCCTTGAGCATGATCGCGAAGACCACCAGCATCGCCAGCGCGACGAAGAAGCCCGGGGTCAGGAACGAGACGCCGGCGACGACGGCCTCGGCATGATGCTCTTCCGCACCCGCCGCAGCGGTTTGCGCGGTGTGAGCGGCGGCGGCGAGGTACTCAAGCACGGTTCAATGCTCCGGACACGGCCGTGCGCGCGGCCTTATCGGTGACTTTGGCGCCGGTCAGCTTGGCGACGATGTCGCGCGCGGCCTCGGCCGCGACGCTCTCGACTTCCGCCAGCGCGCTGCTGCGCGCCGCGGCAAGCGCCTTGCCGGCTGCCTCGGTCTTCGCGGCGATCTCGTGATCGGCCTTGGCGATGAGCTGCTCGGCGTCGCGCGAGGCCTTGGCCTTGGCTTCGGCCGCAGCAGCCTGGCCTTCGGCATGCGCCGCGTTCATCTGCACGCGCCAGGCTTCCTCGGACTGCGCCGCTTCCGCCTGGAGCCGCTCGGCCGTGGCGAGATCGGTCGCGATCTGCTTGTCGCGCGCGTCGACGGTCGTCTCGACTTTCGAGACGATCCCGCGTCCGACGACGAAATAGATCGTCGCCAGCACCAGCAGCAGCCAGAACCACTGCGACTGATAGACGATGGCGAGCTGACTAAGTTGAGGCATTTGAGGTCCCTTGGCCGCGTGTCACATTCGTCCCGACGGCGATCCGCCGGGACGAAGGTCAATCAACGGGCGTAGAGGATGATCATCGCCACGGCGAACGCCATCAGGCCGAGCAGCTCGGCGGCGGCGAAGCCGATGTACATCGTCGCGGTCTGGCCGCCGGCGGCCGAAGGGTTGCGCAGCGCGCCCTGCAGGAACGAACCGAAGACGTAGCCGACGCCGGCAGCGGCAGCGCCGACGCCGATCGCCGCGAGACCGGCACCGATGACCTGGGCAGATGCGAGTTCCATGATATTACTCCGTTAGATAATGGGTTGAAAAAGAGATCAGTGAAGGTGGACCGCGTCCTTGATGTAGAGCGCGGTCAGAAGAGCGAACACGAACGCCTGGATCGCGCCGACGAGCAGCTCGAGCGCGTTGACGCCGATCACGAACACGAAGCACAGCACGGCGATCGCCCAGCCCATGGGGCTGCCGTCGATGCCGGCGTTGAGACCCTGGACGACGAAGTTGCCGAACACCTCGAGCAGGATGTGCCCGGCGAACATCGCCACGAACGGCCGCAGGCCGAGGCTGAACGGGCGCACGAGGAACGAGATGAACTCGATCGGCGCGATGAACACCTTGAGGATGAACGGCGTGCCGTGCGGTACGAACAGCGAGAAGAAGTGCAGGCCGTGCTTCCAGAAGCCGACCGCGAGCACGATCGCGAAGCTGGTGATCGAGAGCACGCCGGTGACGGTGAACTGGCTGGTCACCGTGAACGGGTGCGGCCCGACGATGGCCAGCGGCAGCGCGCCGATCCAGTTCGAGAACAGGATGAACATGAACGCGGTGAAGATCCACGGCAGGTAGGCGCGGCCTTCGGGGCCGATGTTCTGCTTGGTGATGCTGCCGACGAAGCCGGTGACGACCTCCACCATCGCCTGCCAGCGGCCCGGGACCAGCTGGCGCTTGGTGCCGCCCCACATGAACAGCACGATCGCGGCGAGCACGATCAGCATCCACAGTGCCGAGTTGGTGAACTGGAACGGGCTGGCAGCCAGCTCATTGCCGCCGAGCGGGGCAATGGCGAACTGGTGCATCGGGTCTATCTTGGCGGCTGCGGCCACTTGCTTTTCCGGTCCCTGATCTGGCGCGTCAGTTCGCGCGGTTCTTGACGAGCCGCATGGCGTGGATCAGCCCGCCGATGAAGGCGAGGAACATCAGGACGATGGTGATCCACGGCAGCGTGTTGAAAAGGTTGTCGAGCCCGAAGCCGATGACGATCCCGCCGAGCGGGTAGCCGATCATGGTCGAGAGGACCTGCGTCGCCCCCGCGCCCTGGCTGGCCGCGGGCGGGTTCTCCTTCGCGAGCCGGGCTTCCTCGGCCGCTCGCGCGGCAGCGATCCGGTCCTCGAGCGAATCGATGGCCGGGTCCTCGCGCAGGTTACTGTCGGGAGTGTTGGCCACGGAGGTAAGAGCTCTTCCTGTCAGAAGCGGCTAAGCGATGGTTGCACGACCGCGCGGCCGAGGTGGCCCGGCCGACGATGGGCCGCCCTTAGGGAGGAGCCAGAAGCAAGTCAACCGGGGCAGACCCGCGTCTGCCGGACGGTCAATCCACTACCTGGTGGAGCCCCGACGGGGCTACGCGGCCGGAACTACGGGCAGCGTGCGTCGCGCGTCGGCGCACCCGCGCCGCGGGTCTGCCAGGCGCCGCTCGGGTCCTGGTACTTCTCGCCCGGCTGCGTGCGCGCGATCAGGATGCAGCCCTGGGTGATCGCGTATTCCTGCAGCGTCACGCCCTGCTCCTGCGCCTTCTGCGCATAGTTCTCGCGCCGGCGGATGTTGAGGTCGTTGACGATGCCCTGGATCGCCGCCGACTGGCTGCCGACCACGCCGAGATAGCCGTCGGGCTTCTCGCCGACCTGCCCGGCCGAGCGCGCGGCCTGGTATGCCGGGTCGCGCTGGGCGAACGCCGGCGCCGCGATGCCGGCGAGGACGAGCCCGCCGGCCAGCGCCATCGCGAAAGTCCGGTTCATGATCGTGGCCATCTCAAAAGATCTCCGGGTTCTGGTCGATGTTCTGGCGAACATCCTCGGCGAGCCGATAAATCACTTCCTGCTTGATGTTGATGTTGAGCTCGATCACGATCGGCTCGTCGGGCGCCGTCACCGAGACGCACCCGCCGGCCAGCGCCGAACCCAGCACCGCCATCACTCCTGCCACGATCCTGCGCCGTCCCATCCGTGGGTTATGCGCGCGCCGCGCAGGCCTGGTCAAATTCACACTCGTCATGGCACTTCCTCGCTTTCGCGGCGCTGAATAGCGGCTTCATCGGGTATCAGGTCTTCGGGGGCGACCGGTTCGGGCGGCGGTCCTTCGGTTTCGCGGCGGATCACGTTGCCCTGCGCGTCGATCAGGCCGAGCTCGCGCGGATCGCGGATCGACTTGGGATCGTACATCGCGCGGACGTTGCTGATCAGCGAATAGAACGGCGCGCGGATGTTGACGTCGAAGCGGATCGGCAGCCCGGCGATCGCGCGCGTGGCGATGTTCTGCTCGGTGCCCTCGCCCTGGCTCACGCCGTCGAAGCGGACGCGGGTGACGATCTCGCCGGTGAGGTCGCCCTCCATGATCACGCGCATGTGCCGGAAGTCGAGCGAGCGCAAAGCGCCGAAGGCCATGTTGGCCATCGCGCCGAGGTTCTTGTAGGTCAGCTCGCCGATATACGAGACGTTGCCGCCGGGCGGTCGCGAGGTCAGCAGGCCATCCTCGATCCGCCCGTTGCCCATCGCGTCGAACACCAGCGGCACCGTGCCGTCGAACACGCCGCGCGCGCTGAAGTTGGCGAGATCCATGTATTCGACGAAGCGCGCGGCATCGAGGCCGACGATCTCGAGGACGTAGCGCCGCTCCTCGGTCGCGCCGAGGTGGATCTCGACCGGGCGCATGGTCAGCGTGCCGCCCATGAATGGCCAGGTGCCGCCGGTCAGCGCCAGAACCTCGCCGTTGCGCAGCTCGATGCCGATCTCGCCGTTGGTCACCTCGACGCCGGGATTGATCGAGGCGACCCGCAGCCGCTGGTTGGGGGCGGTGGTCATGCCGAGCAGGTCGGTGAACTCGAGCGTCCCCGAAGCGCCGACCACGGGTCCGAACGCCGCGGCGAAATCGAGCGAATCGCTCGAGAAGCGGCCGGTGCTGGTGATCGCGGTTTCGGTCCAGTCGATCCGGCCGGTGCCGCGCACCGTGCCCCGCACGTTGGCGACGACGCCGAAGGCCAGGCAGGTCAGTCCTCTGCCGCCCGTTGCCGCCGGGCCGGCACACCCCGGTCCCGATGGCTGCAGCCCCTCGTCGAAGGTCAGGCCGGCGACCGCGAGGTCGGCGTGGCCGCGGCCGCTGGCGAGATCGTGCCGCAGCGCGACCGTGGTGACCTCGCGATCGGTCGCCGGTTCGCGCAGGAGCGCCTCCGCGGTGATCAGGTTGTCCGCCAGCGACAGCGAGGCGCCCCGGGCCACGAGCGGCTCGAACCGGCGCGGCTCGACGCGGTCGACCAGCCGGAAGGCGCCGTCGCTCAGAGTGAGCCGGCCGCCGGCGTAGCGCCACGCCCCGGTCGCCCCGAGCACGTCGAGCTTGACCGCGAACAGCCGTACGTCGGTGCCCGCGAAGCGCCCGGCGATGTCCTTGCCGATCTGCGCGCTGAGATCGTCGATCGCAAACGTGCTCGCGGTGTCGGCCGGGCCGAGCGTCACCAGCAACCGCCGCGCAGAGACTGCGCCCGGGTAGGCGAACCCGACCGGCCCGCTGCGGATCGCGATCGGGGTCTCGCCGAGCCGCCCGGCGACATCGAGCGATGGCATGCCCGCGGCGACGCGCAGGCCGCGGCCGTCGTAGCGCACGATCGCCGAGCCCGATGGCGGACACAGCCGCAGGCCATGGCGCTCGAGCGTCAGGTTGGCGAGCTGCAGCCGGTCGAAGCGCAAGTCGGTGCAGTCGTTCCACATCTGCAGCCCGCCGGCGCTCGACCAGGTGCCGTTGAGCGGGATCTGCAGGTTCTCGGCGCTGCCCCCGGGAAGCGCGCCGCTCGCCAGCACGCGCCCGGCAAACCCGATCGCGCCACCGTTGCGCTGCACGAGCACCAGCTGGGGAACCGCCAAGCGCGAGCGCCCCGCCTCGTACGGCGCCATGCTCGCGGTAAGCTGCACCGACCCGCCCGGTTGCTGCTCGATCCGGCCGACGATGCGCGGCAGCCCCGCGCCGCCGGTGCCGAAGCCGCCGGCGAAGCGCGGCGCGGTCGGGCCGCCGGTGACGAACTGGAAGCGCGACAGCGCGAGCAACGTCGCCCCGCTGCTCCCGCGCCAGTTGGCCTGGGGCACCACGACGGTGGTGCGCCCGCCCATGTGCCGCACGGTGACTTCGGCAGTCAGCCGGCTCGCCCTGCCCTCCGCCGCGAGCTGGTTGCGAATGCGTGCGATGATCGGTCCAAGGAGCGTGTCGCGCGAACCGTCGGCGGTGTCGGCGAGCGTCTCGTCGAGCGCGGCACCCGGCCGAACGCCCTCGCCATCGACATCGGCATCGATCTCGACCCGCTCGAAGTAACGCCGCGTGCGCAGCGAGCCATCGAGCCCGAGCCGGGCGATCTCGGCCGCCGAAGTGGCCAGCCCGGTGCCGTCGAGGTCGTAGCGCGCCGTCAGCCCGCCGTCGCGCCAGCTCAGGCGCGCGGTCCCGGCGAGCGCGGCAAGACGCGCGCCACCATAGCGCATCGCTCCGCCGCGCAGGCTCGTCTCGGCATCGAAGCTGGTCAGCCGCTGGTCGGCGCGGCCGTCGATCTGGATGGCACCGCGTTCGGCAACGAGGCCCTGTTCGCCGCATGCGAGCCGTGCATAGCGCAGCGGTCCCGCGAACGCCGGCCGCTGGCCGGCGATCGTCACGCGGCCGTAGAGCGTCGCCCCGTCGGCCGTGCAGCCCGCGCCCGCGAGCCGCGGCGCGGTCGCTGCCAGCTCGCCGGCGAAACCGTCCTGCAGATGCCCGTTACCCTCGACCTTCACGCCGATCGGTCCGTAGTCGCTTTCGAGCAGCGCGCGGCCGTCGGTCACCTTGAGGCGCATGTCGGGCAGCTCGAACGGCGCTTTCTCACCGGTGAAGATCAACGGGTCGAGCGCGCCGAAGCTGAGCTTGCCTTTGAGGTACGTGCCGTAGAGCCTTGGACGGACCAGCCGGATTTCGCCGATCCGCGGATACCCGAACCGATAGCGGATGAGCACTTCCGCACGCTCGACGGTGAGGTCGGGCCGGCGCGGATCTCCGACCACGAGGTCGCGAAGCACTTCATGGTCCGGACTGATCTGCTCGATCTTGTAACTCGCCTGGATGCCGCGCTTGGCGAGCTCGCCCGCGATCACATCGTCGGCAATGCTCTCGCGGTTGCTCCACACGATCGCGACGCCGGCGAGCAGCACGACCAGCAAGGCCGCGAGCACGGCCCAGCATCCGATGCGCCGGCGCGGGGGCGGAGAAGTCTCGTCCTGATCGGCTGGCGACGCCATCGGCGCACACTTGCAAGGGAAGCTCGGCAAAGGCAATGCGGGATGCGCGAGGCAGGGGGGCAAGCGTGTCCGACGAAGAGCCTGAAGCCGCTGCAAAAACTCCGCATGGCGCGGCCGGCCACCGCGCTCGCCTGCGCCAGCGGCTGCTCGAGGGCGGGCCCGAGGCGCTCGCCGACTACGAGGTGCTCGAATACCTGCTGTTCGGCGCGCAGGCGCGCGGCGACACCAAGCCTGCCGCCAAGGCGCTGCTCGCGCGGTTCGGCTCGCTGGCCGCAGTGCTCGACGCCGAACCCGGGGCGCTGCGCCAGATCAAAGGGGTCAGCGACGCGAGCGTCGGCGCGCTCAAGATCGCCGCGCTCGCCGCGCGGCGCATGGCGCGCAGCGAGGTCTCGGCCAAGCCGGTGCTCGGCAGCTGGCAAGCGCTGCTCGACTATCTCGCGATCGACATGGCGCATCTCAAGGTCGAGCGCGTGCGCGTGCTCTACCTCGATACGCGCAACCGGCTGATGCTCGACCACCACGCCCACGAGGGCACCGTCGACGAAGCCGCGATCCATCCGCGCGAGGTCATTCGCCGCGGGCTCGACATCGGCGCCACCGCGCTGATCCTCGTGCACAACCACCCGAGCGGCAATCCCGAGCCGAGCCGCGCCGACATCCAGATCACCCAGCGGATCGTCGAAGCCGGGCGGCACCTCGGCATCGTCGTCCA
>CBHWED010000131.1:0-9336 GCA_966112795.1 uncultured bacterium | reverse complement strand
GCGTCGGTCAGGATCGGGCTGCCGCAATTGCCGATCTGGATGAACTCCCACGGATACTTGGGCTCCATCAGCAGCGTGCCTTCGGAGTTCCACCGGTCGAGCCGCTCGGAGCGCAGCAGGAACAGGTTCTTGCCGTCCTGCCGCCCGACCATCGCGTACTTGCCGCCGACCTTCTGCGGAAACAGCGCCATGCCCTTGTTGCGCCCGGCGCGGCCTTCGATCGGCTCGAGCAGGAAGCGGCGGAAGTCGACCGTGCGCAGCAGCTCCGAACGGATCGAGCTGCCCGAATAGGCGGTGTAGGTGCCGATCCACTCGTAGTCGCCGCCGCCGTGGTCGAAGCGCACCAGCCGCAGGTCCTCGAGCCCGCCGCGCTGCTGCTCGGTGATCGGGAAGATCACGGTGTTGGACAGGCTCGAATCCGGATGGCGGTGGACGATCACCCCGGAGTCGCTGTCGCTCAGGCTCGCGTCGTCGAGGTCGACCGAGGTCGCCAGCTGCCCTTGCGGCCAGAGCGAGAAGCTGCCGTCGGCGTTGGCGATCCCCTCGCGGAAGGCGATCGAGCTGATGTGTCCCTCGCCGACCGCGCGCAAGCTCATCACGAAGCGCACCGCGCCGCCCGAGATGCCGCTCTGGTCGGGATGCGGCACGATCGACGGGTTCATCAGCGCCGCCGCGGCATAAGTATATTCGTGGCAGAAGAACGCGCCGACCAGCCGCTTGCGGGTCAGCGAGAAGCCGCTGATGTCGAAATCGACCGTATCGTCGACCTCGTCGAAGCGGTCGTCGAACATTCTCTCGGTCTGCCAGTGCCGCCCGACGAAGTCGCCGCGCACGCGCTCGTACTCGGCTTCGACCTGCTCCTCGCTGAGCGCGGCGACGTCGCGCACCAGCCGCATCGCCCGGCTGCCGGGCGCGTTCTTCGCCTGCCAACCGAGGTGAAACGGCCGCAGCACGACCCGCGACGGGTCTGCGTGGAGGCGTTCGTCCAGTATCTTCAACGGTGTACCGTTAGGCCAGGCGCCCTCGACCCCCACGCTCTTCTCCAACCGACTCACTCTGCTGTGCGCGGGCGAGCGCTAGCATGGAATAGTGGGCGAGTTGAAAGGCGAGAATGGATTCCGCACCGCAATTTTCGTTGGCACCGCGCGGGGTCAGCCCGTCGCGGCAGCGGCCGGTGGCGAGATCGGCAAGCACCGCGCCGCGGTCGTTGGCGCCGAAGAACCATTGCCACGCGGCCTTGGCCCGCTCGAACCAGCGCGGGTCGCCGGTCGCCGCGAACGCGGTCCGCGCGGCCTCGATCGCCGCCTGCGCCTCGAGCGGCTGCTGGTCGAACGGGAAGTGGTTGTGCGGCTTGCCGAAGCTGCCGCAGCCGATCGGGCGGAACTGGCCGTTCGAAGCAGTTTGCTGCTCGGCGATCCATTCGAGCGTCTCGAGCCCGGCGTCGACGTAGTCGCTCCTGGCGAGCACCATGCCGCCTTCGATCAGCGCCTGGCTGAGCCGCGGGTTGTCGTAGCCGAGAACCGCTTCGAACCACGCCCAGTCGGGCCGGCGAGCGCCGCCGAGCAGGCGGAACAGCATGTCCGAGCCGGCCGTAAGCACCGCGTGCGAGCCCTTGTGGCCGGGCTGCACGCGCAGCACGGCGGCGGCGCCGAGCATGGTGAAGGCGATCGTGCGCGGCGAGGCCAGCGCGGCGCAGTGCGGCAGCACCTCCTGGTACCAGCGCCAGGCCCAGGCACGCAGCTCGGCATCGGGCGCGTTCTCGACCGTATGGCCGAGCGCCCAGACCGCGCGACCGTTCGAATCCTCCGAGCCCTGCTCCTCGAGCCAGTCGCGGGCATAGCTCATGAAGTTGCGGAACCCGCCCAAGTCCTGGTTCCAGGCGTGCTGGACGAACGACGCATAAGTCAGGCTCAGCTCGGCGCGCTCGGACGGCGTCAGGCCCGCGGCGACGTTGGTCAGCATCAGCGCGCGGGCGTTGTCGTCGAGGCAATAGCCGTGGCGCCGGTCGGGCACCGCGCCGATCGCGTGCTGGAGGATGCCGGTGCCGTCGCTCATCGCCATGACCGCGGTCAGCCCCGGGGTCGCGGTCAGCGGCGCCGGGCGCGGGGCGGGCGCGACTGCCGCGTCGATCAGCGCCGCGGCGCCGTCGGCGAAGCGCGGCCAGATCGTCTGCCGGCCCTTGGCATAGGCGCGGCGCTGCAGCGCGAGCAGCTCGGCGGGTTCGTCGAGCAAGGCGTTGACCGCGTCGGCGATCGCCGGGGCGCTGTCGGGCTCGATCAGCCGGCCGGCGTCGCCGGCGAGCAGCTCCTTGGCGTGGAGGTAGGGCGTCGAGACCACCGCCTTGCCGAGCGCCACCGCATAGCTCAGCGTGCCCGAGGTCGATTGCTGCAGGTTGAAGTAGGGCGTGACGTAGATGTCGCACGCTTCGAGCTGGTCGAGCAGCTCGTCGGTGTCGAGGAAGCGGTTGTCCCACAGGATGTGGTCGGCGACGCCGAGCTTCTCGGCGCAGGCCTGCAGCTTCTCGCGATAGGCTTCGCCCTCGCGCGCGACGAGGTTGGGATGGGTCGCGCCGACGATGCGGTACACCGTATCGGGATGCCGCGCGACGATCGCCGGCATCGCCTCGATCACCCGCTCGAGCCCCTTGCCGGGCCCGAGCAGGCCGAAGGTCATCAGCACATTCTTGCCGGCGAGGCCCATCTGCGCCTTGAACCGCTCGGAGCGGCCGAAGGGCCGGTCGGGCGCGCCGTGGGGGATGATCTGCAGCAGCTCGCGCGGCGCGCGGTAGGTGTCGACGAGCAGCTGGCACGCATGCCGGCTCATGGTCATGATCCGGCTCGCCCGCTCGACCAGGTGGTGGAGGATCGCGCGCTGGTTCTCGCTCGGCTCGGTCAGCACGGTATGCGGGGTCAGGATCACCGGCGCGGCGAGGCGGTCGACGAAGTCGCACACCATCGCGCCGTCCTCGCCGCCGAAGATGCCGTATTCGTGCTGCAGCCAGACCGCGTCGACGCCGCTCTCGTTGATCTGCCGCGCGGCCGCGAGATAGGCCTCGGGGTCGTCCCAGGCGATCGTCCCCGCGACGCCGTCATAGGCGAGCGGCGCGTTGGGATCGTCGAGCGCGTAGATGTCGACCGTGATGTTCGGATGGAACTCGGCGAGCTTCTCGACGATGTCGGTCCCGAACGTGGCGATGCCGCACTTGCGCGGCGTGTAGGTGCCGACCATGGCGATGCGTCGCAAGTCGGCCGCGCCACCGCGGAAGGTGAAGATCGACTGGACGTCGGCCCCGGGCACATCCGGCCGGGGGGCAGTGGGTCTGGCGAGGACGGCGTCGTGAACGGTCATGAGTACTCCCTGGAGCGGGTCCTCCGTCGCGCCCCTCATGCGCTGCGACGAATTCGGGATTTGTTGCAGTGCAACACGATTCGCTGCCCTTGGCAAGGGCCGATGCGGTCAGGACGGCTAAGTCATTGCCAACGCGCCTCTTAAGTCGTGGTGCCGTGCAAAAGGTCCCTGCTGCGCTGCAATAGCGAGCTTTCACTAGGATGAACCGTGGCGGCCGCCACGGGTTCCCGGATTGATCAAGGATAAGACGGCTTTAGCGCCGGGGCGCCCCGCGCACGGGCCGGGCGCTCGCTCAGTCGCGCAGGAAGATCTGTTCGATCGGCAGCCCGAACACGTCCGCGATGCGGAACGCGAGCGGCAGCGAGGGATCGTACTTGCCGGTCTCGATCGCGTTGACGCTCTGGCGCGAGACGTCGAGCCGCGCGGCCAGCTCCTGCTGGCTCCACGCGCGCTCGGCGCGCAGCACGCGCAGGCGGTTCTTCATCGTGCGCGCGCCCGGTCGCGCCGTGCAAGAGCGGCCCGCCGCCCGCTCACCAGCACTCGCCCCAGGTGCCGTGGGTCAGGCGGTTCGACAGCCCGCCGATCACCGTCCCGACCGCCCACAGCAGCACCACGTAGAACGTGGCGACGTGCCCGACGCGCCCGAACATCTCGAGGAACCCCCACACCGAGGCGACGGCCATGGCGAAGCCGGCGGCGATCAGCTGCTGGCGGACCATCAGCATGCGCAGGAACTCGTCCTGGATCTCGACGATGAACATGCCGACCGCATAGAACATCCCCGCCACCGCGAGCCCCGGCACGAGCGCGGCCGCGAAGGCGAGCGGCCCGGCCAGCTCGCGCTGCTCGATCAGGTACGAGGCGAGAGCGATGCTGAGCCCGTAGACCAGCAACGAGGCCACCAGGCGCTTCAGATAGCGCCGCTTCGGCGCAGCCGCCGTCACG
Organism: uncultured bacterium; assembly: GCA_966112795.1. Classification (GTDB taxonomy): domain Bacteria; phylum Pseudomonadota; class Alphaproteobacteria; order Sphingomonadales; family Sphingomonadaceae; genus Croceibacterium_A. The sequence continues at coordinate 5,043 of CBHWED010000131.1, read as the reverse complement.
GGCGCGCGCCGCGGAACGGGATGCGGCAGGTCCGCCCGCTGACCGCCATCCACCCGGCCACCGGCAGCGCGATCAGCAGCGTGGTCATCGAGGCCTCGTCGATCACCTCGAACATCCCGGCCACGGCCACGCCGACGATAGCGGCGGCCCAGCACAGCGCGTTGCGATACGTCGACATCGGTCAAGCTCCCTTGCTATGATGTCAAGGACGCTAGACACGATCTGCGTCCCTGTCAAGGGACGTTTACAAACCTGCGGCACGGGTGCGAGACGCCGCGAGTCTGGGAGCCACCGGCGCTTCAGAACGTGACCTTGACCCCCACCCGCACCTGCCGCGGCTCGACGATGCGGCTGTTGACGTCCTCGACCCCGTCGGCCGGCTCGCCGGGGAAGCGGGTGGCGTAGAAGTAGTCGATGTCGTTGCCGGTCGAATCGAACACGTTGAGCAACTCGCCGTAAAGCTCCCAGCCCTTGGCGCTCTGCGGCGTCCATGCGGCGCGCACGTTGAGCAGCAGCGTCGGGTCGGCGCGCACCGAGTTGTCCTCGATCAGCGCGTGCGGCCCGAGGTAGCGCAGCCTGCCCGAGGCGTTCCACTCGGGGAACAGCGCCGAGACGCCGAGCTCGCCCGAGCTCTCGAGCGCGCCGGGGACGAAGTCCTCGCCTTCGGGCAGGCCGACATAGTGCGCGGTCGATCCGGTCCACACCGCGTCGACCGCGAGCCAGTCGTTGGCCTTCCAGAACCCGGTCAGCTCGTAGCCGTGGCGCTTGGCCGGATCGCTCGGCTCGACCGCGCCCGAATCGCCGACGTAGATCAGCTCGCTGTCGATCGAGCTCCACCAGTACACGCCCGTCAGGATGAACCCGCCGCGCTCGAACCGCCCACCGACCTCCTTGAACGTGCCTTCGACGAGTCCCGGCGCCGGATCTGTCGGGCTGGTCACGCCGCGCGCGTCGTTCGAATGGAACCCTTCGCCCCAGTTGGCATAGAGCGCGATCCCGTCGACGATCTCGTAGTTCACGCCGATCTTGGGCGAGACGATGTGGTCCTTGACCGTGCCGCTCCAGCTGTTCGGCCCGCCGAGCGCTTCGGTCTTGAAGCGGTACCAGTCGGCGCGCAGCCCGCCGATCACCATCAGCCGCTCGACCGGCCGCACGATCGCCTCGGCGTAGAGTCCCATGCTGCTCTCGTCGACCGCGAAGGCGCCCTTGGTCGAGAGGTACGCCCCGTCCTTGGTGTGATCCAGCCCGACCGGATCGATGTTGTCGATGCGGATCTCGGTCCCGGCCCGGAACGACAGCGCGTCGCTGAGCTCGAACAGATGCTCGATCCGCCCGCCGTAGGACCACAGCGTGTCGAACTGCCGGATCTGGTCGCCGTCGACCGGATCGTCGAGGAAGAAGGTGAAGTTCGACAGCAGGCTCCAGTCGTAGTGCTGCGCCCAGGCGGTCACCTTCCAGTCGTCCGAATGGTAGTTGAGCGTGAGGATCTCGCGCTCGGTGCGGCCGCGAAGGGTCAGGTCGAGGCTGCAGAAACGGTCCTCGCACAGGTCGGTGCCGATCACGCGCTCGGGGGTTTGCTCGGTCGGCGCCCAGCTCGCGTCGTAGACGCTGAGCGAGGCTTCGAACTTGCCGTCGAACAGCGGTGCCGAGTACTTGATCAGACCCGAGTAGCCCGCGAAATCCTCGGGCAGCTCCCACGGGCCGTCGTTGAACTTGGCCTGGCCGAGCAGCAGCAAGTCGCCGCCGCCGACTTTGGCCGAGCCGCCGGCGACCACGCGGTGGTAGCCGTACATCCCGCCTTCGACGAGCACGAACGGGGCCATCTTGTCGTGGGTGGTGATCTGCGCCGAGCCGACGAAGCTGAAGTCGCCCGCGTCCGCGCGATAGGGTCCCTTGCGGTAGTCGACCCGCTCGACCGACTCCGGGATCAGCCCGTTGACGTCGAGGTATCCCTGACCGTGGCCATGGGTGCGGAAGTTCATCGGCATGTCGTCGATGTAGAGGCCGAAGTCCGTGCCGTGGTCGAGGTTGAACCCGCGCAGGAAGTACTGGTTGGCCTTGCCCCCGCCCGAGTGCTGGGTGGCGATCAGGCCGGGCGTGGCCTCGAGAATCTCGCCCGGGCGCAGCAGCGGGCGGATCTCGATGTCGGCGCCCGCCACGCCGCCTTCGCTGGCCGCGCCCGCGGTGCCGATGCGCCGCTCGCTGCGGCCGAACACGAAGATCGGGCCGGAAACCGGAGCGTCGTCGGCGGCCTCTGTCGCTCGCGTGTCCTGCTGGTCGTCGGCCTGCGCCTCGCTGCCGGCCGCCTCGTCCTGCGCGTGTGCGGGCAAGTCCGCCAGCAGCGCAAGCGTGGCGGTACCGGCCGCAAGCGCGTGAGTCAGGCGGCGGCGGACAAGCGTTCCCATGTTTTCTCCCGTCGATGTCACAAAAAGGCTCGCCCGTGTCGCCACGGGCGAGCCTCGAGATGATCGGCGACCCGCATGAGCCACCTGAGGTATCGTGGGTGAAGCGGTCGATGCTCGCAAAACCAAGTTAATTACGGTAATCGCCGCGTTACAGGGTCGTTACACCGGGGATTCCGTCCACTTGGCAGCAGCGCGGCGCACATCGGCAGGGCGCGAGGAGCAGCCTTTCCTCGCCGAGCTCGCGCGCGTCCGCGGCAGCGGCATGCTCGGCGAGAGCGGCCGACTGCGCGAGCTGTTCGACTACCTCGCCGCGCGCGGATCCGACGCGCCGCCGGCCTCGCAGGCCGAGATCGCCGACAGCGTGTTCGGCCAGGCCGACACCGAGGGCGACGATGCCACGGTGCGGGTCTACGTCCACCGCCTGCGCAAGCGGCTCGAGGAGTTCTACGCCGCGCACGGCGAGGGACCCGACGGCGCGCGGCTCATGCTGCCCGCGGGCACTTACGCGCTGCGCCTCGCGCCGCGCGAGGACGCGGCCGAGGCGCCGGCTCCCGAGCCGCTGCCCGAAGGCCGCCGGTGGTGGGCCGTCGGCCTCGCGCTGGTCGCCGCGCTCGTCGCCACTTTCATGCTCGGCCGCATGCTGCCCGCGGGCGCGGACGCGCCGCCGGCCAATGCGTTCTGGCAGCCGTTCCTCGCTTCCGACCGGCCGACGCTGGTCGTGGTCGGCGACTACTACATGTTCGGCGAGATCGACCCGGTCTCGCCCGAGCAGAGCCGGCTGATCCGCGACTTCCGCGTCGATTCGCCGATGGACCTCGCCGGGCTGCAGGACGCCGAGCCCGAGCGCTACGGCATGGCCGAGGACGTCGGCCTGACCTACCTGCCGCTGTCGACCGCCTATGCCTTGCGCGACATCCTGCCGATCCTCGCCCGCGGCGGGCGCGAGGTCACCGTGGTGCCGGCGTCCGACTTGCACACCGACATGATCCGCGATGCCAACATCGTCTATGTCGGCCTGATCGGCGCGCTCGGCTCGTTCGAGGACACCGCGTTCAGCGGCTCGGGCTTCGAGGTCGGCGAAAGCTACGACGAGCTCGTCGACACCGCCTCGGGCAAGACCTTCACCAGCGACGAGGCGCGCCGCCTCGCCGCGCCGGTGTTCTACCGCGACTTCGGCTACGTCGCCCGCTTCCGCACCCCGGGCGGCTCGCTGGTGGCGGTGATCGCCGGCGCACGCGAGACCGCGCTGCGCGGCCTCGGGCCGATCATCGCCGGGGCGACCTTGCCCGACAAGCTCGCCGATCTCGCCGCGGACCACGACACCAACATGGAGGCGCTGTTCCAGGTCACCGGCCAGCAGGGCGCCGACTTGTCCGACCGGCTGCTGGTGGCCCGCGAGCGGCGCTGACCGGAAAAAGCGCTGTCCTACATGTTCGCTTTATGATCTAGTGCAACCTCCACCCGGCGACTCCGGCAAGCGACCGGCGGTCCCGGCGGAAACACGAGTGAACGCGCCGGGCGCGGAATCTGTCACCCTGTCGCCTTGTTGAAAATCGGGCGAAATTTCAGGGGTTTGATGGGCGAAAAGGTGGGTGACAGGGTGTCGCCTTTGTCACCCAAATGTCACCCTGTCGCCGTGGCGGGCCATCAACTTGCCATTCACCCGCGTCGACCTACATTGCAGGCTCAACCCAAGGACTTCGAATGAGCGACAACCGCGAACCCGACAACAACGGCAACCCCTGGCTCAAGAGCCTGCTGGTCTGGGGCGGGATCTTCCTCGCCCTGCTGCTCGTGGTGACGATGTTCGGCGGCCCGCGCGAGACCGCCGGCAGCCAGCTGCGCTACTCGGACTTCCGCGACAAGGTCGCCGAAGGCAGCGTCGAGGAAGTCCAGATCGCGCCGAACATGATCACCGGCAAGCTCAAGAACGGCAACGAGTTCACCACCGTGCCGGTCGCGAACGACACCGATCTGACCACGCTGCTCGACGAGAACAACGTGCGCTACGCGGGCAGCCCGCCCGAGCAGCCGAACATGCTGCTCTACATCCTGATCCAGTCGCTGCCGTTCCTGCTGATCCTCGGCGTGGCGTTCTTCGCCTTGCGCCAGGTGCAGAAGGGCGGCGGTTCGGGCGCGATGGGCTTCGGCAAGTCGAAGGCCAAGCTGCTGACCGAGAAGCAGGGCCGCGTGACGTTCGAGGACGTCGCCGGCATCGACGAGGCGCGCGAGGAGCTCGAGGAGATCGTCGAGTTCCTCAAGGACCCGCAGCGCTTCTCCAAGCTCGGCGGCCAGATCCCCAAGGGCGCGCTGCTCGTCGGCTCGCCCGGCACCGGCAAGACGCTGCTCGCCCGCGCGATCGCCGGTGAGGCGCGCGTGCCGTTCTTCACCATCTCGGGCTCGGACTTCGTCGAGATGTTCGTCGGCGTCGGCGCCAGCCGCGTGCGCGACATGTTCGAGCAGGCCAAGAAGAACGCCCCGTGCATCGTGTTCATCGACGAGATCGACGCGGTCGGCCGTCACCGCGGCCATGGCCTCGGCAACTCGAACGACGAGCGCGAGCAGACGCTCAACCAGCTGCTCGTCGAGATGGACGGCTTCGAGGCGAACGAAGGCATCATCATCATCGCCGCGACCA
>CBHWED010000130.1:0-9375 GCA_966112795.1 uncultured bacterium | reverse complement strand
AGTCTGGCTGACCGGCACCGAGCTCGCACCCTTCGCCGGGATCGAGAGCGAGGCCGCGGTGTGGCGCGTGGCGAGGGGCGAAGTGGAGCGACTCTGACTACCTTCGCTTCGTCAACACGTGTTGCCCAATCATCGTCATCCCCGCGATCGCGGGGGCCCCGATTCTGCTTTCGAGTGCTGTGCCTGGATCAAGCTGGGCCCCCGTTCGCGGGGGTGACGAGCCATCGGGGTTTGGCGGCGATTGCGAGGGCTCCGATCACTTCTCCGGCAGGGCTCCCGCCACCTCATCCACCGTCGCCGCGACGATCTTCTCGATCCCTTCGGCCGTCGGATGGACCCGGTCCTGCTGGATCAGCGCCGGCTTGTCGTAGACGGGCTCGAGGAAGAACGGCACCAGCGCCGTCCCGAAGCGCTTGGCGAGGTCGGGATAGATCTTGTCGAACTCGGCCACATAGGCCTCGCCGAGATTGGGCGGCGCGCGCATCCCCATCAGCAGCACCGGGATGTCCCGCTTCTGCAGCTCGGCGAGGATCGCCGTCAGGTTCTCGAGCGTCTGCGACGGGGCGATCCCGCGCAGCAGGTCGTTGCCGCCGAGCTCGACCAGCGCGAGCTCGGGCGGGCTCTGCTGCGCATCGAGCACGAACTTGAGCCGATTGAGCCCGGCCGCGGTGGTGTCGCCGGAGACGCCGGCATCGACCACCGTCGCGTTGATCCCGCGCTCGCGCAGCGCGGCCTGGAGCACGTCGGGATAGCCCTGGCCGTCTTCGAGCCCGTAGCCCGCGAACAGGCTGTCGCCGAAGGCGAGGATGCGACGTTCCGGCCCGGTCGGGGTATGGGTAGGCGAGGCCGCCACCGGCGGCGCCGTCTTCACCGCCGGCGTCTCCGGTGCGTCCGGCGCATCGCCGCAGGCGGCGAGGGTGAACGCAAGCACGACCGCGAGAGCGCGACACTTCATTACCCAAGTCTCCTTGTTCGTCTCCGATCCCTATGCCATCTCGGCGGGGTGACAAGTCTTCCCGCCATCGCCGCGCGCGATCTCAGGCTCACTCTCGGCGAAGGCGGCGCGGCGGTGGAGATCCTCCGCGGCATCGACCTCGTCGTCCCCACCGGCGAAACCCTCGCGTTGCTCGGCCCCTCGGGCTCGGGCAAGAGCTCGCTGATGGCGGTGCTTTCGGGGCTCGAACGCGCCACCAGCGGCTCGGTTCACGTTGCCGGGGCCCAGTTCGAGGCGCTCGACGAGGACGCGCTGGCCCGCGCCCGCCGCGGCCGCATCGGCATCGTCCTCCAGGCGTTCCACCTGCTGCCGACGATGACCGCGCAGGAGAACGTCGCCACCCCGCTCGAGCTTGCCGGTGCACCCGACGCCTGGGCCCGCGCCGCCGCCGAGCTCGACGCTGTCGGTCTCGGCCACCGCCTGACCCACTACCCGGCGCAGCTTTCGGGCGGCGAGCAGCAGCGCGTCGCCATCGCCCGCGCGATCGCCCCGCGCCCGCCGCTGATCTTCGCCGACGAGCCGACCGGCAACCTCGACGCGAAGACCGGCCACGACATCATCGAGCTGCTGTTCACTCGCCGCGCCGAGACCGGAGCGACGCTGGTGATCATCACCCACGACGAGGCGCTCGCCGAACACTGCGACCGCGTGGTCACGCTGGCCGACGGGCGGATCGTGAGCGATCGGGCCGCATGAGCGGCCTCTCGTGGCCCGCCGCCTGGCGCATAGCGCGCCGCGACCTGCACCGGCGGTTCCGCGGTCTTCGGCTGCTGCTGGTGTGCCTGTTCCTCGGCGTCGGCGCGCTCGCCGCGATCGGCTCGCTGACTTCGGCGATCCGCGGCGAGCTCGACGCGCAAGGCCGCGCGATCCTCGGCGGCGACCTCGAGGTCGAGGTCTGGCAGCGCCCGCTCGACGAGGAGGAGACGGAGTTCCTCGGCGGCTACGGCACGCTCTCGCCCGGACTGCGCATGCAGGCGATGGCCAGCACCGCCAGCGCCGCGACTCCGGTCGAGCTCAAGGCGGTCGATGCCAACTGGCCGCTCTACGGCCGGCTCACGCTCGAAGGCGGCAGCCAGATGGGCGCCCCGCCCGCGGGCCAGGCGTGGATCGCCGCGGGCGCCGCCGAGCGGCTCGGCATCGGCCCCGGCGACCGCTTTCGCGTCGGCACCGAGGATCTCGTCGTCGGCGGGATCATCGCCGACGAGCCCGACCGCCTCAGCGAAGGCTTCCAGCTCGGCCAGACGGTGATCGTCCCGCTCGACTTCCCGGCCCAGGCGGGGCTGACCGCGCCCGGCGCGATGTACCAGTCTAAGACCCGCGTGCGCTTCGATGGCAATCCCGACCTCGAAGGCGTCCAGGCCGCGCTCGAGCAGCGCTTCCCCGACGCCGGGTTCGACATCCGCACCCGCGATCGCGCCTCGCCCGGCGCCGAGCGTTTCGTCGGCCGCATGGGCGAGTTCCTCACGCTCGTCGGTCTCGCCGCGCTGATCATCGCCGGGATCGGCATCGGCGGCGGCGTCGCCTCGTACCTCGAGGCGCGCCGCGCGAGCATCGCCACGCTCAAGATCCTCGGCGCGACCAGCGGCGATATCGCCCGCATCTACGCGCTCCAGGTCGGCGCCGCGGCTCTGGCAGGCGCGCTCGCCGGGCTCGTCGCCGGCGTGCTGGTGACGCCGCTGTTGGCGCAGGCGATGGGCGACCTGCTGCCGGTCCGCAGCGGCCTCGTGATCGATCTGGCCGCGCTGCTTCGCGCGGCGCTGTTCGGCATGCTCGTCGCGCTGGTCTTTGCCGCGCCGCCGCTGATGCGCGCACGCCACTTCCCGGCGATGGCGCTGATGCGCTCGCGCGTGGCGCCGCTCGCGCGGGCCTGGCGCGGCGCGGTGTGGCCGGTCGGGCTCGGGCTCGCAGGCATCGCCGCGCTGGCGCTGATCGGCTCGCCGCAGCCGGGCCTCAGCGCGACCTTCCTCGGCGGTGCCGCCGTCTTGCTCGGCTTCCTCGCGCTGCTCGGCAAAGCCATCCATGCAGCGGCCGCGCGCGCGCCGCGGCCGGCCGATCCGGTCGCGCGCATCGCGCTCGCCAACCTCCACCGGCCGGGCGCGGCGACCGGCGCATTGGTCACCGCGCTCGGCTTCGGCCTGGCCGCGTTCGTGCTGCTGGCCGCGGTCCAGACCAGCCTCGACGCCAACATCCGCCGCTCGGTCCCCGCGCGCGCGCCCGACTACTTCGTGCTCGACATCCCGCGTGACCGCCTGCCCGAGTTCCGCACCACGGTCGAACAGCAGGCGCCGGGCGCCAGGATCCGGGCCGTGCCCACCCTGCGCGGCGCGATCCTCGCCTTTGGCCCGAAGGACCATCCGACCGTCGTCAGCCAGCTCGAGGAACTGCCCGAAGGCGCCTGGGCGCTGCGCGGCGAGCGCGGGCTGACTTACGCGGAGAGCCTGCCCGAGGGCAATTCGCTGACCGAGGGCGAATGGTGGCCGGCCGACTATCGAGGCGAGCCGCTGGTCTCGGTCGACGCCGACCTTGCCCAGGCCGCCGGCCTGAGGATCGGCGACTACCTGACGATCGGCCTGCTCGGGGTCGAGCGCAGAGCGAGGATCGCCAACTTCCGCCGCATCGACTGGGAAAGCCTCGGCTTCAACTATGTCCTCGTGTTCTCGCCCAACGCGCTCGAGGACGCGCCGCACAACCTCGCTGCCACTGTCGAGCTGCCCGCCGGCACCCAGGCTGGCGGCCTGCTGCGCAGCCTCGTGCGCGGCTTCCCGTCGAGCTCGGTGATCGAGGTCGGCCCGCTGTTGACCCAGGCGCGCAACGTGCTCGAGCAAGTCTCGCTGGCGATTCTCGCGGCCGCCTCGGTCGCGGTGCTCGCCGGCATCGCGGTGCTCCTCGGCGCGATCGCCGCGGCGCGCGCGGCGCGGATCTACGACACCGTGATCCTGCGCGTCCTCGGCGCGAGCACGCGCCAGTTGCTCGCCCTCCAGCTCGCCGAGTTCGGCCTGCTCGCAGCGGTGCTCGCGCTGGTCGCGCTCGGCCTCGGCGGCGTGACCGCGTGGCTGGTCATCGTCGAGCTGTTCGAGTTCGACTGGCTGCCCGACTGGCCGCGCGTCCTCGCCGTGCTCGGCGCCGGCATCGCGCTGGTGTTGACGTTCGCGCTCGGCGCCTCGCTGCCGCTGTTGCGGGCCAAGCCGGCGCGGGCGCTGCGCTCGCTCTAGGCTATTCGAAGACTTTGGCGCTGTTGCTGCCGCGGTAGACCGAGTCGGCGCGTTGGACGAGCGTACCGGCGATCAGATCGTGCAGCCCCTGCTTGCGTTGGGTCCAGCCGACCATGAAGAAGCCGAACAGCAAGATCATCGCCGAGAGGATCTTGGCAAAGTAGCGGCCCGTCGCGCGGCCGAAGCCGATCCGCTCGCCGCGCTCGTCGGTCACCACCAGCTTGAGCGCCTGCTTGCCCAGGGTCCCCTGCCAGTGGGAGCTCTCGAGGATCGCGGAATAGAGCCACGGAACGAGGAACGCGCCGATCATGACGAAGACAAAGATAGCCACCGCGCCGTTCGTCGAACCGGTGGCAGGCGCCAGGATCATCGCCGGAGTCACGAACAGCATGAGCAGCGAAGTGGCCAACTGCAGCACCATCCAGTCGATGATGTAGGCCAGCACGCGGATCCAGAATCCGCCGTAAGGTTGCATGCGATTGTCTGCTCCGAAGCGGAGCGCCACCCGGTATGCCGGGCGACGCTCCGGATTTGGCTAGGCGAACGCTTCCGCGCCGCGGCCTTTCGGATCGGGCCCGAAGCGATTCTCGCCCGGCGTGCCGTCGATGAACAGGAAGATCACGTTGGCGATTGGGCACAGGATCCACCAGCCCGACCGGTCCTGGTCGTGCATGCGCCGGATCGACACCGCCAGCGCCGGGATGATCGTCACGAGCCAGAAGATCCCGAGCACGCCCGCGCCGACGGTCCAGAACAGGCCGCCGCCCGAGACTTCGCCGGTCACCGGATCGATCGTCGGCGCCCCGAGGCCCATGATGATCGACGCGACCACGTAGACGATCAGCGTGAACAGGTAGAACATCCAGTATTCCTTCCGCTGCGAGCGGCCGGAAAAATCGGCGTAGCGCCGATACGGCATAAGCATCCAGTCCATGAAAACCTCCCCCTTCTTGCGTCCCTGCGCGCAAGCAACACACCATCGAGGGTGTTGTAAACAAAAAAGGAAGGGGGCTGGCGGGCCCCCTTTCGATCAGGCGAACGTCGCCGGGTCGGCCTCTCCGAGCGGATCGGGGCCGTAGGCGTTGGGCCCGCGGGTGCCCGGCAGCGCCATCAGCACGATCCAGCCGATCTCGAGCGCGAAGGTCAGCAACGGCCCGATCATCGGGATCATGCTGAGCACGATCGCCAGCGCGATGAAGCCGAGGAAGTACCATCCGCTCATGTTGCGGTCGTGCAGCCGCCGCACGGTGACCGCCAGCGACGGGATGATCGTCACCAGACCCCACAGGGTCATCAGGCCGGCACCGACCCAGAACAGCGGTCCGAACGTGACCGCGCTCAGGTCGGCCGGGACTCCCGCCGCGTCGGCCTCGGCCGCGGCCACGAACAGATCGAGCCCGCCGCCTGCGAAGATCAGGGCGTAGAGCACCACACCCACGATCAGGCAGAAGAGCTGGAACATCCAGTATTCCATCCGCCGCGAGCGGCCGGAGAAATCGGCATAGCGCCGATAGGGCATCAACATCCAATGCATGGAAAGTCCTCCCCTTTTCGACTTCCGCAGGAGAGGGCATCACAAAGCCGGGCCGGTTGCAAACAAAAAGGGGGCCGCGAGGCCCCCTTCGCTTACCGGCCCGTGCGACGGATCACTCCGCCTTGGCGACCTGCTGCTCGTCGAGAAGCTGCTGCAGCTCGCCCGCCTGGTACATCTCCATCATGATGTCGCTGCCGCCGACGAACTCGCCCTTGACGTAGAGCTGCGGGATCGTCGGCCAGTCGGAGAACGCCTTGATCCCCTGGCGGATCTCCATGTCCTGCAGCACGTCGACGCTCTCGTAAGCGACGCCGCAATGGTCGAGGATCGCCACCGCGCGGCTCGAGAAGCCGCACTGCGGGAACAGCGGCGTGCCCTTCATGAACAGGACCACGTCGTTGGTGCTGACGATTTGGGAAATGCGTTCGTTGCTATCGGACATGAAACTGGACCTGACTGCAAAAGGGTTCGTGAAAATCAGTTGGGAACCGCGGTGACGAGTTGCAAGGCGTGCAGCTCGCCGCCCATGCGGCCGCCGAGCGCCTCATAGACCAGCTTGTGCTGCTGCACCCGGTTCTTGCCCGCGAACGCACCCGAAACGACGCGCGCGCGATAGTGATCGCCGTCGTCGACGAGGGCCTCGATCTCGACTTCGGCGTCGGGCAGCGCGGCCTTGATCAGCGCGGCGATTTCGGCGGCGGGCATCGCCATGTCAGGATTCTCCCATAAGCTGGCGCCGCGCCTCGACGGCCTTCTCCTCGAGCGCGGCGCGCACGACGGTCTGGTCGACGTCGCAGCCGGCCGCGACGAGGTCGCCGAGCACCTTGCGGATCACGTCCTCGTCGCCGGCGCCTTCGAAGTCCGACTGGATCACCGCCTTGGAATAGGCCGCGGTCTCCTCGGGCGTCAGCGCCATCTGCTCGGCCGCCCAGTGGGCAAGCAGGCGGTTGCGCCGGGCCGAGACCCGGAACGCGGCATCGGCGTCCTTGAGGATCTGCGCCTGCGCGCTGCTCCCCTCGTCGGCGTCGTTGTCGCGATCGGTCATGGCCGCAGGGTAGCGCCGCGCGGTGTCAGGCGGCAAGCCCGGTTCCGCGCGCGACCCACGGCTGCTCCTTGGCGAGGCGCGCCTCGTAGGCGGCGATGGCCTCGTCGTGCTTGAGCGTCAGCGCCACTTCGTCGAGCCCGCCCTGCAAGCAGTACTTGCGGAACGGGTCGATCTCGAAGGTGAAGCGGTCCTGGAACGGCGTGGTCACCGTCTGGTGCTCGAGGTCGATCATAATCGGGTCGGTCTCGGCCACTTCCATCAGCCGGTCGACCTGCTCCTGCGGCAGCGCCACGGTGAGGATGCCGTTCTTGAACGCGTTGCCCGAGAAGATGTCGGAGAAGCTCGGCGCGATCACCGCCTTGACGCCCATGTCGAGCAGCGCCCAGGCGGCGTGCTCGCGGCTCGAGCCGCAGCCGAAGTTGTCGCCGGCAATCAGGATCGGCGCGCCCTTGAACTCGGGCTTGTCGAACACGTTGCCGGGATCGGCGCGCAGCGCTTCGAACGCGCCGCGGCCAAGCCCCTCGCGGGTGACCGTCTTGAGCCAGCGCGCCGGGATGATGATGTCGGTGTCGGCGTTCTTGAGGCCGAACGGGATCGCCCGGCCTTCGACCTGGTTGACGGGCTCCATCAGTCGGTCTCCGGCGGCTCGCCGCTCGGGATCGTGCCCGGCTGGGTCGGCTTGTTCTTCTTGTCCTTGCGCCGGTTCACATAGAGCAGCGCGGCGGCGACTGCGGCCGAGCCGATCGCGCCGGCGATCGCGGCCTTGCCGCCGTTGCTGATGCGTTTGGTCATGCCGCCCTCAATGGGGACCCGCGCGCCCTCAGGCAAGGAATTCGCGCAATTGCCCCCACAGCTTTTCCTTCTCGGCGAGCCGCATCGAGGCATGCGCGGGACTGGACGAGGGCAGGGGGATCAGCGCGAGTTGCGTATGGGCGAGCTGCGACATCCCGATCCGGGCCGAAGTCTTGCCGTTGAACCCGACCGCGCGCAGCTCGGGCAGCGAGGCGGCCAGCTCGGCGAGCGGATTGTGCTCTGCCTCGCGGATCGCGGCATCGAGGCTGCCGGTGCGGTGCGCCGAGGCGACCGTGTCCCACAGTCCCACTTTCGCCGCGAGCAGCGCCGCGAGCCGTTCCTCGTAGTCGAGCGGCTCGAGCTCGGTGCCGATGACCTTGCCGATCAGGTGCCAGAACCGGTTCTGCGGATGCGCGTAGTAGCGCTGCGCCGCGAGCGACTTCTCGCCCGGCAGGCTGCCCAGCACGAGCACGCGTGTGTCCGGTGCGACGATTGGCGGGAAAGAGGACTTCCGCACTCGTTACTCGATGGACGAGCGTTGTGCAGGAGTGTGCACGCGAAGACGCGAAGACGCGAAGTCCTGGTGGTTGTTGACCACGCGCCGCACACCTTCGCGGAATGTGGCTGCACCGAAGTTCATCAGCAATCCGAGCGATCGATTGGTGAGCCGCAGATAAGTAAGAAGCTGCTTCGTGTGAACCTTCGCCAGCGCCTCGACCGATTTCACCTCGATGATCAGACGATCCTCGATGACAATATCGACGCGGAACGCGTCAGGAAAAATCAGACCATCGCATTTGAGCGAGACGGGCTTCTGTCGAGCGACCGCGAAGCCGGCTCTCGCGAGCCGGGTTGCCAGAACCATCTCGTAGACCGATTCAAGCAAGCCCGGGCCAAGCTCACGGTGGATGCTCAAGCCATGATCGATCGCAACGGCCGCGAGCTCTTCAGTCGAGTGCCCCATGGCACGACATCTTCGCGCCCTCGCGTCTTCGCGTGCAACTCTGATTGCACCCAGTTCAGACCAATTCTCGCACGTCCGTAAGCTTGCCCGTCACCGCAGCCGCAGCCGCCATCGCCGGGCTGACCAGATGTGTCCGCGCCCCCGGGCCCTGGCGGCCGACGAAGTTGCGGTTGCTGGTCGAGGCGCAGCGCTCGCCAGCGGGGACCTTGTCGGGATTCATGCCCAGGCACGCCGAGCAGCCCGGCTCGCGCCATTCGAGGCCGGCGTCGGTGAACACCTTGTCGAGCCCTTCGGCTTCGGCCTGTTCCTTCACGAGGCCCGAGCCGGGGACGACGATCGCCCACTTGACGCCCGGCGCCTTGTGGCGGCCGCGGAGCACCTCGGCGGCGGCGCGCAAGTCCTCGATGCGGCTGTTGGTGCACGAGCCGATGAACACGTTCTGCACCTCGACCTCGCTCATCCGCTGGCCGGGCTCGAGGCCCATGTAGTCGAGGCTCGCGCGCGCGGCCTTCTGTTTGCTCGGATCCGCGAAGCTCGCCGGATCGGGCACCACGCCGCCGATCGCCACCGTGTCCTCGGGGCTGGTACCCCAGGTCACGGTCGGCTGGACGGTGCTCGCGTCGATCACCACGCTCTTGTCGAACACCGCGCCCTCGTCGGTCGGCAGCGTGCGCCAGTAGGCGACCGCGCGGTCCCATTCCTCGCCCTCGGGCGCGAACGGGCGGCCTTTGAGGTACGCGAACGTGGTCTCGTCGGGCGCGATCAGGCCGACGCGGGCACCGCCCTCGATGCTCATGTTGCACACCGTCAGCCGGCTCTCGATGCTCATCTGCT
>CBHWED010000129.1:0-9426 GCA_966112795.1 uncultured bacterium | reverse complement strand
TGTGGCGGTAGCCGGGCAGCTCGTGCGGGAACGAGCCCATGTCGCACGAGCCCTGCACGTTGTTCTGGCCGCGCAGCGGGTTCACGCCGACGCCGGGCCGGCCGATGTTGCCGGTGCACATCGCGAGGTTGGCGATCGCCATCACGGTCGACGAACCCTGCGAGTGCTCGGTCACGCCGAGGCCGTAGTAGATCGCGCCGTTGCCGCCGGTGGCATAGAGCCGCGCGGCTTCGCGCAAGTCCTGCGCCGGGACGCCGGTGACCGGCTCGAGGAACTCGGGGCTGTGGCGCTCGTCGCTGACGAAGCGCGCCCAGTCCTGGTACTCGTCCCAGTCGCACCGCTCGCGGATGAACGCCTCGTTGGCGAGGCCTTCGGTGACGATCACGTGCGCGAGGCTGGTCATCACCGCGACGTTGGTGCCCGGACGCAGCGGCAGGTGCTGCTCGGCCTCGATGTGCGGCGAACGCACGAGGTCGATCCGGCGCGGGTCGATGACGATCAGCTTGGCACCCTGGCGCAGCCGGCGCTTCATGCGGCTGGCGAACACCGGGTGGGCGTCGGTCGGATTGGCGCCGATGACCATGATGACGTCCGAATCCATCACGGAATCGAAGTCCTGCGTGCCGGCGCTGGTGCCGAAGGTGGTCTTGAGGCCGTAGCCGGTCGGCGAGTGGCACACGCGGGCGCAGGTATCGGTGTTGTTCGAGCCGAAGGTCGCGCGGATCAGCTTCTGGACGAGGAAGGTCTCCTCGTTGGTGCAGCGCGAGGACGTGATGCCGCCGAGCGCGCGGGCGCCGTGCCTGGCCTTGAGGTCCTTGATCTTGTCGGCGGTGTACGAAATCGCCTCGTCCCAGCTGACCTCGCGCCAGGGCTGGTCGATGGACTCGCGGATCATCGGGTTGAGGATGCGGTCCTTGTGGTTGGCGTAGCCGTAGGCGAAGCGGCCCTTGACGCACGAGTGCCCGCGGTTGGCCTTGCCGTCCTTCCACGGCACCATGCGCACGAGCTGTTCGCCGCGCATCTCGGCGCGGAAGGTGCAGCCGACGCCGCAATAGGCGCAGGTGGTGACCACGGCGCGCTCGGGCTTGCCGATCGCCTTGACCGACTTCTCCTGCAGCGTCGCGGTCGGGCAGGCCTGCACGCAGGCGCCGCAGCTGACGCATTCGGAGGACAGGAAGTTGTCCGGATCCTGGCCCGCCGAGACCATCGAGGCGAAGCCGCGCCCGTCGATCGTCAGCGCAAAAGTGCCCTGGACCTCGTCGCAGGCGCGCACGCAGCGCGAGCAGACGATGCACTTCGAGGGATCGAAGTCGAAGTAGGGGTTCGAGGTGTCGGTCTTGAGCCCGAGGTGGTTGTCGCCCTCGTAGCCGTAGCGCACGTCGCGCAGGCCGACGGCCGCAGCCTGGTCCTGCAGCTCGCAGTCGTTGTTGGCCGAGCAGGTCAGGCAGTCGAGCGGGTGATCGGAGATGTACAGCTCCATCACGCCCTTGCGCAGCTTCTCGAGCCGCGGGGTCTGCGTCTTGACCTTCATCCCCGGCGCGACCGGGGTGGTGCAGCTCGCCGGCGTGCCGCGGGCGCCTTCGATCTCGACCAGGCACAGCCGGCAGCTTCCGAACGCCTGCATGTTGTCGGTGGCGCAGAGCTTGGGGATCGAGCCGCCGATCTCGGCGGCGGCGCGCATCACGCTGGTGCCCTTGGGCACGCTGACCGCACGCCCGTCGATGGTCAGGCTGACCATCTCCTCGGACCGGACCTCGGGGGTGCCGAAGTCTGCCTGGCGTTCAAATCCCATCGTTCTTCTCCGCGGCGGTCAGGTCCGCCGGTGTGTTGATATTAGCAGGTTTGGCCGCGATTTTCACGGCCGTTGCGCCGAGCACTTCGGCGAACGCAAGCATCGAATGCTTTCCTTCTGACAGGAGCAACGTTTCGATCGCGTCAACGGCACCCGCCGGCCAGTGGCCGATCACCGGCTGGCTTTCGAGGTAGGCCGGGGCCGGGCTGAGCAGCTCGAGCAGGTTCTCGGGCAGATTGACCGAATCCACCCCACAGGTGAGCACGGTCTCGTAGCCCTCGTCGCGCGCGTGGTGCAGGCCCGCGGCGATGCCGGCGAGCGGGCCCATCCCGGCGTTCGGCCAGTCGGGGATCGTCGGCGCCGGCGCGGTCTCGCGCCCGGCGACGATCACGTGCTCGCACCAGCCCGACAGCGTGTCGACCGCGCGCGCGAGCAGCGTGTGCCCGCCGAGCTCGGCCAAGGCCTTGTCGCTGCCGAAGCGGGTCGATTGCCCGCCGGCGAGGACGACGCCGAGGATCATGCGTCGTTCCGCTCGGGCGTTTTGGCCGCCTCGCGCGGCATGAAGTCCTCGGGCCAGTTCTTGAGCGCGCTCATCACCGGATACGGCGTGAACCCGCCGAGCGCGCAGAGCGAGCCGAACTTCATCGTCTCGCACAAGTCGGTCAGCAGGCCGATCTCCTGCTCGGGCAGGCGCCCGTGCTTGGGTGCGTTGTGCATGACCGGTTGCGCCTCGACCGCGTCGGCCGGGCGCCCGCCGGCGCGGATGCGGTCGATCAGCTCGACCCCGCGCACCGCGCCGATCCGGCACGGGGTGCACTTGCCGCAGCTTTCGGCGGCGCAGAACTCCATCGCGAAGCGCGCCATCGAGCCCATGTCGGCGGTGTCGTCGAACACGGTGATGCCGCCGTGGCCGATCAGCGCGTCGGCCGCGGTATATTCCTCGTAGTCGAACTTGATGTCGAACTGGTCGGGGTGGATGTAGGCGCCGAGCGGCCCGCCGACCTGCACCGCCTTGACCGGGCGGCCGCTCTCGGTGCCGCCGCCGATGTCGTAGATCAGCTCGCGCAGGGTAATGCCGAAGGCGATCTCGAACAGCCCGCCGTGGCGGATGTTGCCGGCGAGCTGGATCGGCATCGTGCCTTTAGAGCGCGACACGCCGAGCTTGTCGTAGATCGACGAGCCGCCTTCCTCGAGGATGTGCGGGATGGCCGCGAGCGTGAGCACGTTGTTGACCACGGTCGGCTTGCCGAACAGGCCTTCGATCGCCGGCAGCGGCGGCTTGGCGCGGACTTCGGCGCGCTTGCCCTCGAGCGAGTTCAGCAGCGAGGTCTCCTCGCCGCAGACATAGGCCCCGGCACCGACGCGGACCTCGATCGCGAACGGCGCGATGATCGGGCCGGCCTGGACGAGCGCTTCGTTGAGCTTGCGGATCGAATCCGGGTACTCGCTGCGGACGTAGATGTAGCCCCTGGTCGCGCCGACCGCGAGGCCGGCGATCGCCATGCCTTCGAGCAGCAGGTACGGATCGCCTTCCATGACCATGCGGTCGGCGAAGGTCGCGCTGTCGCCCTCGTCGGCGTTGCACACGATGTACTTCTGGTCGGCCGGGGTCTGGGCGACGGTCTTCCACTTGATCCCGGTCGGGAAGCCGGCGCCGCCGCGGCCGCGCAGGCCCGAGGCGAGCACTTCCTCGAGCACGGCCTCGGGGCCGATCTGGCGCGCGCGCTGCAGCCCGACGCCGCCGCCGGTGGCGAGGTAGTCGTCGAGGCTGGTCGGGCGGGTCCGCCCGGCACGGGCGAAAGTCAGCCGCTGCTGGCGGGCGATGAACGGATGCTCGACGATCTCGCCGATCGCCTTCTCGCTGTTGCCGTCGAGGATCGCGTCGACGTCGCCGATATGCGCCGGGCCGAAGCCCATGCCCTCGATCTCGACCAGCGGCTCGAGCCAGTGCATGCCCCAGCTCGAGGTGCGGTGGACCTCGTGGCCCTTGCGCTCGAACGCGGCGGCGAGCTCGTCGGCGCCCAGCGCGCGGGCCAGGGCGTCATCGGAAATACGGACGATCATCGGGCGTTCTCGATCACTTGGGTCAGGCTCGCGGCATCGAGCCGCGCGTGCAGCCGGTCGCCGACGCGCGCCGAGGGGCCGGCGCTGCACAGGCCGAGGCAATAGACGGTGCTGAGCTTGACGCGCTCGCCGGCGGCCTTCTCGGCGGCCGGGATCAGCGCTTCGACGCCGCGCGCCTTGCACGCCTCGGCGCGGCAGATCTGCACTTCGGGGCGCGGGTCCGGCTTGGCGTGGAAGTCGTGGTAGAAGCTGACCACGCCGTGGACGTCGGCCCGGCTGAGGTTGAGCAGCAGCGCGATCTGCGCCTCGCTTGCGGCATCGACGCAGCCGAGCTCGTGCTGGACATCGTGCAGGATCGGCAGCAGCGGTCCCTCGCGGCCGGCATGCTCGGCCACGATCGCGGCGACTCTCTCTTCCCTGGTACTCACTTCTTCAGCCTTTCAGCGTGCCAGGCGACGTGCTCGGCCATGAAGGTCGAGATGAAGAAGTACGAGTGATCGTACCCCTCCTGGAGCCTGATCGTGGCGGGCATATCCACCTTGCGACAGGCCTCGTCCAGCAAATGCGTCTTCAATTGGTTATCGAGGAAATTGTCCGCCGTGCCCTGGTCGACGAGCAGGTCGGGCAGGCGCGCGCCCTGCTTGATCAGCGCGCAGGCGTCGTAGTTGCGCCAGTCGGAAATATCGCTGCCGAGGTAGCCGCCGAGGGCCTTTTCGCCCCACGGGCAATTGATCGGGCTGACGATCGGCGCGAACGCGCTGGTCGAGCGGAACCGGCCCGGATTGCGCAGCGCGATCGTCAGCGCGCCGTGGCCGCCCATCGAGTGGCCGGTGATCCCCTGGCGCTCCATGTCGACGGGGAAGTGCTCGCCCACCAGCGCGGGCAGCTCCTTCTCGATGTACGAGCGCATCTTGAAGTTCCTGGCCCACGGCTCCTGCGTCGCGTCGACGTAGAACCCGGCGCCCTTGCCGAAGTCGTAGGCTTCGTTATCGGGAACGTCCTCGCCACGCGGCGAGGCGTCGGGGGCGATGAACACGATCCCGTGCTCGGCACAGGCCCGCCGGTACTCGCCCTTTTCCATCACGTTGGCATGGGTGCAGGTGAGGCCGGAAAGATACCACAGCACCGGCAGCTTCGCCCCCGAGGCATGCTCGGGGACGAAGACCGCGAAGGTCATCTCGGTGCCGGTCACGGCCGAGGCATGGCGATAGACCCCCTGGACCCCGCCGAAGCTCTTCGCTTCGCTGATGGTTTCGAGCGTCACGCGCCTGCCCCGATGCCTCAATGGCCCATATTGAAGGCGCAGACCTTGTTGCCGTCCGGATCGCGCAGGTACGCGCCGCGGGCGTTGTTCGGCGCGGCTTCGCGCGGGCCGGGGCCACCTTCGTCGGTGCCACCCGCGGCGAGGCCGGCGGCGTGCCAGGCGTCGACGGTGGCGTCGTCAGCGGCCGAGAAGCCGAGCGTGTGGCCGTTCGAGACCGTCGCGGCCTCGCCGTTGTACGGCGGCGCAACGATGAAGGTGCCGCTCGCGCTGGGATAGATCAGCCGGCCGGCTTCGGGCGGGGCGACATTCTGCAGGCCGAGCACGCCCATCGTGGCGTCGTAGAACTTGCGGCTCTTCTCGATGTCGTTCGAGCCGAGGAAAACGTGGGTAAACATGAGTCTCTCTCCTGTGGTCAGGTCCTTAGACGCACAAGAGCGATTCTTCAAATAGCCGAATGTTTCGCCCTTGTGAAAATTTCGACGCCCGTAACCGGTCGGGCTCGCGGGCGCCGAAAGCTCAGTAGACGACGACGCTCCTGATGCTCTCGCCCGCGTGCATCAGGTCGAAGCCCTTGTTGATCTCCTCGAGCGTGAGCACGTGGGTGATCATCGGGTCGATCGCGATCTTGCCGTCCATGTACCAGTCGACGATCTTGGGCACGTCGGTCCGCCCCTTGGCCCCGCCGAACGCCGTGCCGCGCCAATTGCGGCCGGTCACGAGCTGGAACGGGCGCGTGGCGATCTCCTTGCCGGCTTCGGCCACGCCGATGATGATGCTCGTGCCCCAGCCGCGATGGCAGGCCTCGAGCGCGGTGCGCATGACCTCGGTGTTGCCGGTGCAGTCGAACGTGTAGTCGGCGCCGCCGTCGGTCAGCTCGACCACCTTGGCCACGACCTCCTCGCGGCTCATGCCCTTGGTGTTGAGGAACTCGGTCATGCCGAACTGGCGGCCCCATTCCTCGCGCGCCGGGTTGATGTCGACGCCGATGATCTTGTTCGCGCCGGCGAGCTTGGCGCCCTGGATCACGTTGAGGCCGATGCCGCCGAGGCCGAACACGACGACGTTGTCGCCGACCTGCACTTTGGCCGTGTTGACCACCGCGCCGACACCCGTGGTCACCCCGCAGCCGATGTAGCAGCTGGTCTGGAACGGCGCGTCCTCGCGGATCTTGGCGACCGCGATCTCGGGCAGCACGGTGAAGTTCGAGAACGTCGAGCAGCCCATGTAGTGGAAGATCGTCTCGCCCTTGTAGCTGAAGCGCGAGGTGCCGTCGGGCATCAGCCCCTTGCCCTGCGTGGCGCGGATCGCGGTGCACAGGTTGGTCTTGCCCGAGAGGCACGATTTACACTTGCGGCACTCGGGCGTGTACAGCGGGATCACGTGATCGCCCGGCTTGACCGAGGTCACCCCCGGGCCGACCTCGCGCACGATCCCCGCGCCCTCGTGGCCGAGGACCGAGGGGAACAGGCCTTCGGAATCGAGCCCGTCGAGCGTGTAGGCGTCGGTGTGGCAGATGCCGGTGGCCATGATCTCGACCAGCACCTCCCCCTCCTTCGGCCCCTCGAGGTCGAGCTCGACGATCTCGAGCGGCTGCTTGGGCGCGAAGGCGACGGCGGCACGGGTCTTCATAGGGGGTACTTTCCGAGCTGGGGGTTAGTCGATCGGCTGGCCGGCGGGGACCATCGACGGGTCCTCGTAGTCGGGATCGCGCAGCGGCAGCATCCACACCAGCAACGCGCCGATGATCGCGCCGATCGCCATGATCGACGACACCGCGAGCAGATGCTCGTTGCCGCCGCCGAACACGTTGGAGAACAGGAACCCGGCGATGATCGGCGAGCCCGCTGCGCCTGCGCGGCCGACACCGAGCACGAAGCCGGTGCCCGTCGCGCGGGCGAAAGCCGGGAAGCCCCGGGCGAAGGCCGCGTAGTAGCCGACGATCGCGGCGTTGAGGAAGAACATCGTCAGGAACGTCGCGACGCGCCACGCCCACAGCGTGTCGGCGCCGAGGCCGAAGTAGGCCACCGCGGCCGAGCCGAGCACCGCGCAGGCGATCAGCGGGCCCTTGATGTCCCACTTGCGCAGCAGGAACCCGAACAGGAAGCCACCGACCGCGCCGCCGACGTTGGCCCAGGTCAGCGTGCTGGCCGCCTCGGGCTGGGTGAAGCCGTCGTCGGCGACGATCTGCACCGCGAACTTGAGGATGTAGTAGAAGGTGATGGTGTGGAACAGGTAGCCGAACGCGAGCAGCAGCGTGACCGGCCGCAGGCGCGGGTTCGAGAGGATCTCGGTCACCTTGGGCTTTGGCGCCGACGGTTCGATCTCGGGCAACGCGTCGATCGGCGGTTGCCGCAGCGCGCGCAGCGAGCGGTTGATCTTGTCGAGCGCGCCCTCGGGCCGGCGCGCCGCGTAGAACGCCGGCGTCTCGGGCACCAGCAGGTAGACCAGCGGGATCATGACCGCGGTGACGACCGCGCCGAACAGGAACACCGCGCGCCAGTCGTAGTCGACCAGCAGCCAGCTCTGCGCGGCGAAGCCGCCGATCACGCCGCCGACCGGGTAGCCGATCACGTAGAGCGCCATCGCCAGGCTGCGCCCTTCCTTGCTCGAGGTCTCGGCCGTGACGGCGTTGGTCGCCGCGAGCATGCCGCCGATGCCGAGGCCGGTGATGAAGCGCCAGACCGTCAGCGGCCAGACCGCGTTCGCGTCGTGCGCCATGTACATGCCGATGGCCATGATCACGAGGCACAGCAGCATCGCCAGCTTGCGACCGACCTTGTCGGCGAACCCGCCGAGGATCACCGAGCCGAAGCCCATGCCGATGAGCTCGGCCGAAAGCACGATGCCCAGCTCGGAGCGCGGGATGCCCCATTCGTTCGAGATACCCGGCGCGGCGAAGGCGCTCGACAGCACGTCGAACCCGTCGAGCGCGTTGAGGAAGATCATCAGCACGACGACGATCCACTGACGCCCGCTCATCGGGTTGTCGTCGATCACCTTGATCGGGTTGGTACCTGCTGCCGGTCCGGCCATTGTTCTCTCGTCCTCTCCCTGGAGCGCGCACTCATTCGTGGATTCGCGCCAGCATTTCCACCAGTTTTTCGATCTCGGCGGGGCTGAAGCGACCCTTCAGCCAGGCCTCGTGCTCGGCGATGCAGCGCTTGGCTTCGGCCAGCGCCGCGGCCCCTTCGTCGGTCAGGAACAGCGCCTGCTTGCGCCCGTCGCTGGTCGAGCGCTCGCGGCGCAGGTAAGCCCGCTCCTGCAGCCGGTTGACGATGGTCATCGTCGTCGCCCGGTCCATCCGCAGGCGCCCGCCGAGCTCGATCTGCGAGATGCCCGGGTTGTCGTTGACCAGCCACAGCGACGAGACCTGCTTCTGGGTCAGGTCGAGGTTGACGAAGGTCTCGGTGAAATGCCGGTACACCGCGCCGTGCGCGAGGCGGATGCGCAGGCCGAGAATGTCGTTGAGGCCGCCGAGGTCCTCGCCGTCATCCGTGTTGTCGTCGGTCAAAGTCGGTGCGGCCACGCGCGGCTATCCAGTCCCAAGCTGCTTGCCTAATCGTTAGTGGAGCATACAATCGTGTGCAACAAGGCGGCGCGCGCGAAGAGAGGAAACCGATGGCGCATTTCCCTGACACCCCGAGCTTCACCGGCTTCAACACCCCGAGCCGGATCGAGGCCGACATCGCCGACCTGCAGCACACCGGCACGATTCCCGCGGAGCTCGACGGCGCGTTCTACCGCGTCCAGCCCGACCCGCAGTTCCCCCCGCGCCTTGGCGACGACATCTCGTTCAACGGCGACGGGATGATCACCCGCTTCCACTTCCACGACGGCCAGTGCGATTTCCGCCAGCGCTGGGCGCAGACCGACAAGTGGAAGCTCGAGCATGCCGCCGGCAAGGCGCTGTTCGGCGCTTACCGCAACCCGCTGACCGACGACGAGGCGGTCAGGGGCGCGATCCGCGGCACCGCCAACACCAACGCCTTCCCGTTCGGCGGCAAGCTCTGGGCGCTCAAGGAGGACTCGCCGGCGCTGGTCATGGACCCGGCGACGATGGAAACCGTCGGCTACGAGAAGTTCGCCGGCAAGATGACCGGGCAGACCTTCACCGCCCATCCGAAGATCGATCCCGCGACCGGCAACATGATCGCCATCGGCTATGCCGCGAGCGGCCTGTGCACCGACGACGTGACCTACTACGAAGTCAGCCCCGAGGGCGAGCTGGTCCGCGAGAAGTGGTTCAAGGTGCCCTACTACTGCATGATGCACGACTTCGGGGTGACCGAGGACTACCTCGTGCTGC
>CBHWED010000128.1:0-9440 GCA_966112795.1 uncultured bacterium | reverse complement strand
TTGTCGGTGCGGTTCTCCCACGCGTGGTCGGTCCCGCGCTGGACGACGACCTCGCCCGTGCCGAGCACGACCTCGCTGTCGCTGAGCACGAGCACGATCTCGCCCTCGATCACCATTGCGTAGTCGAGCGTGCGGGTCCGGTGCATGACGGTGCGCTGGCCGCCCATGCTCGGCGGGTAGATGTCGATGATGCGGATCAGGTGGCCCGATGCCGGCATGATCGTAAAGGGGCGGGCGGTGGGCTCGCTCTCGGGCAGCGAGGCGAGCGGCGGCACCGCTTCGGGCGTGCTCCAGATCTCGAAGAAGTCGGCGCCGATCGCCGGTCCCTGCATCGGATGGTCCTGCGGTGGCTGACCGTCCGAGATGACCACCGATCTACCACTTGCGTCGTGGCCGGTGACCACGCGCCTCACTGTGCCCGTCATGCCCGCTCCTCGTTGCCCGGGCGGAGGATAAGGCGCGTCAGTGGCGCTTGAAATACTGAACTTCGCGCTCGTGCTTCTGCGCCGCTTCCTTGCTGTCGAACGTGCCGAGGTTGCGGCGCTTGCCGGTCTTGGGATCGGTCTTGCGCGAATACAGGCGGTATTCGCCCGAAGCGAGCTTGCGGATCATGAGCGGCAAACGGTGCGGCCGTCAGGCCGGTTCCCGCTTCGGCCGCTCCTCAGAACACCCCGGGCGCCTCGCGCTCGACCGTGCCTTGCGGAACCTCGGGCAGCAGCACCTGACGTCCCGCAGTCGCAGCCGTGCGGGACGCGGCTCTGCCCGCGGCCGCGGTCGCGGCGATCGCCGTGCACGCGCGCCCGGCGAGGAAGTCGAGCGCCACGCGCACCATCGCCTCGTTCGGGTCGCCGAGCTGGTGGCCGATGTCGTCGCTCGCGCGGCAGGTCTTTCCGACCGTCGAGGCAAGCCCGGTGAAGTACTCGCCCTGGTGATTGGCGTTCTCGGTCTTGAGCGCGATCGCGCGCAGGCGGTCGTCGCATTCGGGCTTGTCGAGTGCGACCTGGCCGACCGGCTTGCCGTACGTGTTGCTGCCGATCAGCGCCATGTTGGCCCCGAGGTAGGGGACCATGCCGTTGATCACGAGCTCGCTTGCCGAAGCGGTGCTGCCGGTGCCGATGAAGGCGACCTTGGTCGGCTGGATCGTCTCCGGCTGGGTCTGGAACGCGTAGCTTTCGTTCTCGCTCGCCTTCGAATCGCGGAAGGTGATGTAGTCGAACACCTGCCCGGCGTGGCCGCCGCCCATCAGGTCGCCGAACAGCTCGGCGATCGAGATCAGCCCGCCGCCGTTGTAGCGCAAGTCGACGATCAGCTCGGTCACCCCTTGCGCCTTGAACTGGGCGAAGGCGGCGCGCAGGTTGGGCTCGGCGGGGCCGATGAAGTTGCGCAAGTTGAGGTAGCCCACACGGCGGCCGCCGTCGGTGATGACCTTGGCGCCGTAGCGGTCGGAGACCGGATCGATCTCGAAATCGACCTTGGTCAGGTTGACCGTGCGCTGGACGCCGGAGAGGTCGCGGACGACGAATGCGCGTGCGGTGCCGACGGTGTCGGGGCCCATCGCCTGGATCACGGCTGCGGGCCCGCCGGAGACCATCAGGCTGTTCACGCTCTGGCTGCCGATCTGCACCAGCTCGGTGCCGCGGTCGAGGCCGCTGGCGAGCGCGGGGGTGCCTTCGAACGCCTCGATCACGAACACCCGGCCGCCCGAATAGTCGTAGCCGAGGCGGAAGCCGAAGCCGGCGGTCTCGCCCGAATTGTAGTAGGCGTTCTCCTCGGCGATCGAGGTCAGGTAGGTGAAGTAGCGGTCCTTGCTCTGCGCGCGTGCGGGCGCGGTGAGGGCGTCGATATAGCTCTCGACCGTGGCGTAGCTCGCCGGGTTGGCCGCGGTGTTGAGCAGCGTCGGGAACAAGTACCACTCGTTGAGTTGGGCGAGCGCCCAGTCCTGCCGCGCGCGCAAGGTGCAGGCCGCGCTGGTCGCCGCAGGCGTCGGAGCAGGCGCGGGTGCCGGGGCAGGCGTGGGTGCCGGAGTGCTCCCGCTGCTACCACCGCCACCGCCGCAAGCGGCGAGCATAGCCATGCATCCGGCAGCGAGACCCAGCCTCTTGCCGCGAATCGAAAACACCAGTCCCGTCAATGAAGTA
This sequence comes from uncultured bacterium, assembly GCA_966112795.1. GTDB lineage: Bacteria > Pseudomonadota > Alphaproteobacteria > Sphingomonadales > Sphingomonadaceae > Croceibacterium_A. The sequence continues at coordinate 7,302 of CBHWED010000128.1, read as the reverse complement.
CATCCTACGACCCGCCGCGACGGTACCGGCGACCCCTGTGGGAGGCAAGCGAACGCGCTCGCGGAGCGGGTTTTCCACGATTTCGAGGCGAACCGTCGGCAAATCTTCGACAGAATCTCCCCGGGGCGGCCTTGCCATCCTCAGGGGGAAGAGGCACAGCCACGCCCTTGTTCAGGCGTAAATGCGAGAAGTAGCCGTCAATGCTCGATCCCGTCCCCGCTTGGCTCGGCACGGCGCTGCCCGATGCGCGGGAAGGCCATGCGCGGCTCGCGGTCGCCCGGCTCGGCAGCGCCGACGCGCTGCATCGCGACGGCTTCGCGCTGCGCTCGGCCGCGTTCCGCAACGGCGAGGAGCTCGACCCGAGCTTCACCGCCGAGGAAGAGGATGCGGTGGCCCCGCCGCTCGAGTGGAGCGCGCCGCCCGCCGGCACGCAGGAGCTCGCACTGGTGGTCGAGGATCCCGACGCGCCCCAGAGCGCACAGGGGGCCGAGCCGTTCTGCCACTGGCTGGTCTGGGGCCTCGCGCCGCAGAAGGGGCAGCTGCTCGAAGGCGAGGCGCCGCCGCGCGTGGGCAAGAACGCGTTCGGCAATTCCGAGTGGCTGCTGCCCGATCCGCCGACCGGCCAGGCGCCGCACGATTACGTTTTTCAGCTCTTCGCTCTCGATCAACCCTTGGCGCTGATGCCCGGCGCGACCCGTGCCGACCTGATCGAGGCGATGGGAGGGCATGTCCTCGCGACCGCGGTGCTCACGGGCACGTATGCGCGCAGCGAGGACGATGACTGGGATGAGGGCGACGGGGAGTGACCCGCGTCAAGACTGCAAGGAAAGGGAAAGTACCATGGCCGCCAAGAACAATGCGCTGAACAAGCCCGTCAACCTCTCGCCGGCGCTCGAAGCCGTTGTCGGCAAGGGCCCGCTGACCCGCGCCGAGGTGACCTCGAAGGTGTGGGCCTACATCAAGGCCAACGGGCTGCAGGACTCGGTCAACAAGCGCAACATCAATCCCGATGCCAAGCTGGCCGAAGTGACCGGCAAGGACCAGATCACGATGTTCCAGCTGACCTCGCTGGTTTCCAAGCAGCTGAGCTGAGCTTGCCGCGCGCCGGACCGACGCGCGCAGGATCGTGTGGCGGGCGGAGCGGCTTCGGCGGCTCCGCCCGCTGTCGTTTCGGATACGCGAAATCTTCACGCATCCGTAATTTGACTTGTGGCAATGCGTGCTCACATGCCATCGTGCACACGAGATGAGGACCAGCGCCGACCGGGCGCGCCAGGCATTTGAGAGGACCGGACCCATGGCCACGATCGTCGGCGGCATCGCCACGTCGCACACGCCCACCATCGCCTTCGCCAAGGACGCGAAGAAGTTCGACGATCCCGTGTGGAAGCCGATCTTCGAGGGCTACGAGCCGGTCCAGGAATGGCTGCGCGAGAAGCAGCCCGACGTGCTGGTCTACATCTACAACGACCACATGACCGCGTTCTTCGACCACTACAGCCACTTCGCGCTGGGGGTGGGCGAGAGCTACGGCCCGGCCGACGAAGGCGGCGGCCCGCGCGACCTGCCGCGCATCCAGGGTGACCCGAAGTTCGCCCAGCACGTCGCCAAGGCGCTCGTCGCCGACGAGTTCGACCTGAGCTACTTCCAGGGCAAGAATCTCGACCACGGCGCGTTCTCGCCGCTGTCGGTGCTGCTCGACCACGACGACAAGGGCTGGGCGGCCAAGCTGCTGCCGATCGCCTGCGGCGTGCTGACCGTGCCGCTGCCGTCGGCCCGCCGCTTCTGGAAGTTCGGCCGCAGCCTGCGCCGCGCGATCCAGTCGTACCCCGAGGACATCAAGGTGGCGATCGTCGGCACCGGCGGCCTCAGCCACCAGGTCCACGGCGAGCGCAACGGGTTCAACAACACCGAGTGGGACATGGAGTTCATGGACCGGCTCGAGAAGGATCCCGAGGGCCTGCTCGACTACCCGATCGCCAAGCTCGCCGAGCTCGGCGGCTGGGAAGGCGCCGAAGTGGTGATGTGGATGCTGATGCGCGGGGCGCTGGCGACCGAGGTCAAGGTCACCCACAAGACCTACTTCCTGCCGTCGATGACTCCGATCGTCAGCATGATCCTCGAGGAAGTCTCCGACGAGGCTCCGGCCGAGAGCGACGAGGCGCTGCGCGCGCGCATGGAGTGGGACTACGCCGGCGCCGACAAGCTCGAAGGCACCTACCCGTTCACCATCGAGCGCTCGGTACAGGGCTTCCGGATGAACCACTTCCTGCACTCGCTGGTCGATCCCGAGGTGCGCAAGGCGTTCCGCGAGGACGAGGAAGGCACGCTCGCCAAGGCCGACCTGACCGACGAGGAACGCGACCTCATCCGCAAGCGCGACTGGATCGGCATGATCCGCCATGGCGTCATCTTCTTCATGCTCGAGAAGCTCGGCGCGGTGACCGGCGTCGGCAACATCCACATCTACGCGGCGATGAAGGGCATGAGCGTCGAGGACTTCCAGAAGACCCGCAACGCCGCGATCACCTACGGCGTCGCAGGCAAGGAAGCGAAGTAAGCTCGATCCTCCCCGAGCATGCTCGGGGAGGATTGTCGCTCAGCCCTGCATCCGCTCGCTCGCTTCGTGCGCGGCTTGGTGGAAGCGGTAGACCTCGGCATCGAACGGCGAGTCCGCTTCGCCGTCCCATTCCTCGATCCGCTCGTTGAAGTGGTGCACGCCCTCGAGCATCTCGGGCGAGGCGACCGCGAGGAACGGGCGGATCATCTCGTCCCATTCGGCGAGGAACGCCTGGGCCTGCGGGCTCGCGGGGTCCATCGGCAGCGCGGCCTTGATCCGCTCGCTCAAGTCCTTCCACCGGGCGTTGTGCGCTTCGTTGTCGAAGTCGGGGGGCAGCGCCGCGACCGAGCGGTCGAACGCCTGCTTCTGCTCGGCGCTCATGTAGCGTTCCATGAGCGCATTCATCGTGTCCTGAGACATCGTCGTCTCTCCTTGCCGGATCAGCGAGCAGAAGGTCGCGACATCGATGGGCTCGCTGCGATCGATGCGGGACAGGATTTCCTCGAGCAGCGTACGGGCACCGGCGATCGCGCGTTCGCGCTCGGCGAGCGTGGCGATCTGCGCTTCGACGATGCTGCGCAAGTCGAGCGGGCGGGCGGCGGTCAGCCGCTGGATCTGCGCGAGCGTCAGACCGGCGCGCTTCATCGCCACGATCTGGTGCAGCCGTTCGAGCTCGCCGGGGCCGTAGTGCCGCCGGCCCGACGCCGTGCGCAGCGGGGTGACCAGCCCGCGCGCCTCGTAGAAGCGCAGCGCGCGCGAGGTGAGGCCGGTCAGGCGGGCGACTTCGGCGATGTCGAGCGAATCGGGCATGCGGCGCTTATGCCGCTTGACGTTGGGTCAACTGCAAGCGGCGATTTCGCCATGCTCGAGCGGCGCCTCAGGCTGCGGCGGCCGCGGGGAGCCGCACTTCGCCTTCGTCCTCGCCGTCCCAGTAGTGGATGCGCTTCGCGGCGACCTCGATCAGCGCCAGTCCGGGGGTGTCGATGCCCTGCTCGAACCAGCGGTCGAGGCTCTTGTCCCAGTGTGCCGCGAACCGCGCCTTGTCGCGCACCAGCCGGGCCTCGCCTTCGACGTGGATGAACAGGCCCGGCTTGCCGACCACGCCGAGCAGGCCAGCCTTGCCCTGGTAGGTCAGCCCGACCGAGGGATCGCGGGCGATGTCGCGCGCCATGCGGGTGTCGTCGCAGGTGAAGAACCGGCTGGTGCCTTCGTACTCGACCTCGCGGTTGTTGCTCATCGGGCGGCCGCCGATCGAGCCGTCCTCGGCGCGGCTCACCAGCATGCAGAAATCGATGTCCTTCATCGCCTCGGAAATATCGGCCAGGGTCTTGCTCACGCTACGCTCCTCGAACCCCGTCCGAGGCTCAAGCGTTTGACAACACGCCTAGTTCCGCCCTGGGTGCCACTCCGGCGGAGCGAGCGTGAAGCCGTCGAATTCGAATGCCGGCGCGACCACGCAGGAGACCAGCGTGAAGCCGCGCTTGCCCGGGAGCGGCGCCGCGGCCTGCCATTCGTCGGGCGCGACGAGGTATTGCGGGCAGTCGCCGGCGAGCACGTTGGGGCCGAGCCGGACGTCGCGCACCGGGCCTTCGTCGCCGGCGGCGAGCGACAGCAGCAGCGGGTCGCCCGCGTGCCACAGCCAGATCTCGGCCGCGTCGACGCGGTGCCAGTGCGAGCGCTGGTGTGCCTCGAGCAGGAACAGGATCGTGGTCGCCCCGGCGCGTTCTCCGTCGGGCGCCGGCGCGCGCCAGGTCTCGCGATACCAGCCCCCTTCGGGATGCGGCAGCAGCCGCAGCTCCTCGATCAGCTGCTTGACCGGCGTCACGCCTCGACCACCTCGACGCCCTTCCAGAACGCTATCCTGTCGCGAATCGCCTCGGCTTTCGGCTTGGGGTCGGGGTAGTACCAGGCGGCGTCCGGGTTGCGCTCGCCGTCGACTTCGAGCGTATAGTAATGCGCGGTGCCCTTCCACGGGCATTCGGTGGTCGTCGGGCTTTTCTCGAGCACCGAGGTGTCGACGTCCTCGCGCGGAAAATAGTGGTTGCCCTCGACCACCACGGTGCGGTCACTATGGGCGATGACCTGCTCGTTCCAGATTGCTTCGACAGCCATGGGGAAGCATCCGTATTGCCACCTGTTCAACCAAGAATTGCGCGGCGGGCGGTCGGTTCCGCCCGTTTCGCACGGAGGTAGCGAATGATTCGTACCGGCATCGGCGGCTGGGTCTATCCCGACTGGCGCAAGGGCACGTTCTATCCCGAAGGCCTCGCGCAGAAGCGCGAGCTCGAATGGGCCTCGCGCCAGCTCGGCGCGATCGAGATCAACGGCACCTACCATTCGCTGCAGAAGCCCGAGAGCTTCCGCAAGTGGCGCGAGGCGACGCCCGAGGGGTTCCAGTTCGCGGTCAAGGGCTCGTCCTACGTGACCAACCGCAAGGTGCTGGCGAGCGCCGGTGAATCGCTCGGCAAGTTCTTCGCGCAGGGGATCGAGGAGCTCGGCGACCGGCTCGGGCCGATCCTATGGCAGCTCATGGGGACCAAGAAGTTCGAGGCCGAGGATATCGCCGCGTTCTTCGCGCTGCTGCCGAAGGAGCACCACGGGTTGCCGCTGCGCCACGCGCTCGAGATCGGACACGAGAGCTTCGCCTGTACGCAATTCGTCGACTTGTGCCGCGCGGCCGGGGTGGCGATCGTGTGGTGTGAGCAGGAGGGCCGCACCTTGATCGCGGATCGCACGGCGGACTTCGCGTATATCCGCTCGAAGAATGCGCAGGATGCGCAAGCGGCTGGGTATCCGGCGGCGGAGCTCGAGCGCATCGCGGCCTTGTGCCGTGCGTGGGAGCGCGGCGAGGCGCCTGCCGATCTGCCGTATGCCGGCGATCCCGCAGCCAGCGAGGGCAGGGGCGGGGACGTGTTCTGCTTCATGATCGCCGGCGCCAAGCACCGCAATCCGGCTGCGGCGATGACCTTGGCCGAGACCGTGAAGGGGGCACGATGAACAAAGCGATGCTCGGCCTCGGCCTCATGGTCCTGGCCTCCCCGCTCGCAGCGGCCGACAGCCCCGAGGCGGTGGCCGAGGCCGCGCTGAGGGCGGCGCCGGTGTGGGATGGGCACAACGACGTGCCCGAGCAATTGCGCGCCCGCCGGGGCGACGTGCTCGCGGGGTTCGATTTCAACGACACCCGCGCCGAGCCCGACGGCAAGGGCGGGACCAAGCCGATGCACACCGACTTCCCGCGCCTCGCGCAGGGCCGGGTCGGGGCGCAGTTCTGGTCGGTCTATGTCGATGCCGACCTCGCCGAGCCCGAGGCGGTGGTCGCGACGCTGCAGCAGATCGACGTGACCAAGCGGCTGATCGCGCGCTACCCCGACAGGCTCGCGCTGGCGCTGACCGCCGACGAGGTCGAACGGGCGATGAAGCAGGGCAAGATCGCCTCGCTGATCGGCATGGAGGGCGGGCATTCGATCGACGGCAGCCTCGGCGTGCTGCGGCAGATGTACGACCTCGGCGCGCGCTACATGACGCTGACGCATTCGCAGAACACCGCCTGGGCCGACAGCGCCACCGCGGCGCCCGAGCACGACGGGCTGACCGAGTTCGGCCGCGACGTGGTGCGCGAGATGCAGCGGCTCGGCATGCTGGTCGACCTGTCGCACGTCAGCGAGGCGACGATGATGGACGCGCTCGACGTGGCGCGGGCACCGGTGATCTTCAGCCACTCGGGCGCGCGGGCGATCAACGGCCACTCGCGCAACGTGCCCGACAGCGTGCTCGCCAGGCTCGCGGCGAACGGCGGGATCGTCATGGTCGTCGGGCTGCCCGGCTACCTGAGCGAGGAGCGGCGCCAGTGGTACGCGCGGCGCGAGGCCGAGCAGGCGTCGCTCAAGTCGCTGTGGCAGGGCCAGCCCGAGGCGGTCGATGCGGCGATGGCGCAGTGGGACGCGCAATATCCCGAACCGAAGGCAAGCGCGGCGACGATGGCCGATCACGTCGACCATATCCGCGAGATCGCCGGGATCGACCACATCGGCATCGGCGGCGACTACGACGGGATGGACAGCGGGCCGGTCGGGATGGAGGACGTCGCCGGCTATCCGGCGCTGTTCACCGAGCTTGCCCGGCGCGGCTATTCGCAGGCCGACCTCGAGAAGATTTCCAGCCGCAACATGATGCGCGTGCTGCGCGCGGCCGAGGCTTATGCGGCGGCACATGCGGGCGATCCGCCGATCGAGAACCCGGTTCCGAAGCAGGACTAGACGCATCGCGAGCGAGTCGCGCTGCGGGCGGTGAGACACTTGTGACAGTGTCCAAAGGCCAAAAACCGCTGGAACCGTAAGCTTGTGCGGGAGACGCGTCAGCTTGCGCCGGAAAACTGTCGCCTTGGCAGGGGAAACCGTCACCTTGCTGCCTCCAAAGTGTCGCCTTGCGGCTGGCGGTGGGCTTCCGGGCTCGTTGCGGTGAGCGCGGTTTGGAGAGCGGGAACATAGCATGAACATGATCTGAATTCAAGAGTGCGCGCCGAGGGGTGGCGCCGCGCTTTGCGGCGAAGCTGAGATGATTTCACGCGAAGACGCGAAGATGCTGCGTGTGATGCGAGGCTCTTCGCGTCTTTGCGTCTTTGCATGAGAAAACGGGCGGCTGCGCCGCCGCTGGCTGGGCGCGCCGGTGGCTCTTCACAGGTCAGGTGGACGCGAGGCCGTTCGGCCTCGCTCCCCCACCCCCCGACCCCCTCCCCGCCGGGG
>CBHWED010000127.1:0-9520 GCA_966112795.1 uncultured bacterium | reverse complement strand
ACGACCGCGATTGCGAGCTGCGGGCTCTTCTCGGCGGATGAGCAGACCGTTCGTCGTCGGGCTCACCGGCTCGATCGGGATGGGCAAGTCGACCGTAGCGGACATGTTCGAGGTTCGCGGGGTGCCGGTGTTCGACGCCGACGCCGAAGTGCGCCGGATGCAGGGGCCGGGCGGAACACTCCTGGCCGGGATCGAGCACGCTTTCCCAGGTACCACCGGGCGCGACGGCGTCGATCGCGCCAAGCTCGGTGCGGCGGTGTTCGACGACGCGGCGGCGCTGGCCCGGCTCGAGGCCATCGTCCACCCGGCCGTCCGCGCTGCGCGAGAGACGTTCCTGCTTGCCCACGCCGGCGCGAAGCTGGTCGTGTTCGACATCCCGCTGCTGTTCGAGAAAAGCGGCGTTGACGAAGTTGACGCGGTGCTCGTGGTCACCGCCCCGCCAGAAGTGCAGCGCGCGCGCGTGCTTGCGCGTCCGGGGATGACCGCTGCGCGCTTCGCGCAGATCCTCGCCTTGCAGATGCCCGACGCCGAGAAGCGCGAGAGGGCCGATTACCTGATCGACACCGGCGCGAGCCTCGCGGAGACCGACGCAGCGGTCAGAGCCTTGGTGGACAAGCTTTCCGGCTGAGCTTGCGCGGCACCAGCCGGCGGCCGATAATCGACCCCATGCGCGAGATCGTCTTCGACACCGAAACCACCGGCCTCGATCCCTCGACCGGCGACCGCCTGGTCGAGATCGGCTGTATCGAGCTGGTCAACCGCGTCGCGACCGGCCGCACGTTCCATGCCTACTTCAATCCGCAGCGGTCGATGCCGATCGAGGCCGAGCGGGTGCACGGCCTCAACGACGCGTTCCTCGCCGACAAGAAGTGCTTCCACGAGCATGTGGTCGATCTGCTTGAGTTCATCAGCGATTCGCCGCTGGTCGCGCACAACGCGCAGTTCGATTTCGGCTTTCTCAACTGGGAGCTCGGCGCCTGCGGTCATCCCGAGGTCTCGCTCGAGCGGATGATCGACACGCTGGTGCTCGCCCGACGCCGCCACCCGGGGGCCAAGCATTCGCTCGACGCGCTCTGCGTGCGGTACGGCATCGACCGCAGCCATCGCGTTCTCCACGGCGCGCTGCTCGACGCCGAGTTGCTCGCGCAAGTCTACGTCGAGCTCACCGGCGGCCGCCAGATCGGGCTCGCGCTCGCGGCGGAGTCCGGCCCGGCGACGATCGAAGTCGCGGTGTTCCGGCCGCGCCATCGCGAATTCCGCCCACCGCGGCCCCATTCTGCGAGTGCGGAAGAATTGGCGCGGCACAAAGCCTTCATGGAATCGTTTGACTCACCGCTCTGGGCGCGCTGAATCTCGGGATCGGCGCCCGGGGTGCGCACGAGATCAGTAGGAGGACCCCAGCCCATGGATATTCGCGTGTCCGGCCACCAGATGGATACCGGTTCCGCTCTCCAGGAACATGCGACCGAACGCCTCGGCACGATCAGCGACAAGTACTTCAGTCGGGCGATGTCCTCGTCCGTGACGTTCGGCAAGGCGCCCGCGGGCGCGTTCGCCTGCGACATCGTGCTCCACGTCAACCAGGGCCTGATTCTCAAGAGTCACGGCCTGGCGCAGGACGCACACCTGGCGTTTGATCAGGCGGCGGATCGGGTCGAGAAACAACTTCGTCGTTATAAACGTCGGCTGAAGGACCGGCACGCGCAGGCCGATCACGCGATCCGCGAAGAAGAGGCGGCCTATACCGTGTTCGCCGCCGAAGAACCCGACGAAGAAGTGCTGTCGGACGCGCCGCCGATCATCGCCGAGACGCGCACCGACATTCCGGTGGTCAGCGTTTCCGACGCGGTCATGCTGCTCGATCTGCGGCACACCAACGCGCTGTTCTTCAAAAATGCTGGAACCGGGCGCCATAATATGGTTTACCGCCGCGGCGATGGGTCGATCGGATGGGTCGAACCTTCCTGAGGCGGGCAGTTCCGAGATTGGACCGGTGCCCCCGATGACGTTATCATCTCCTTGATGACTCGAACGGCAGGGTGCGACGGTCGCGCTGCGCCCCCCGGACGAGCATTCAAGAACACAATGAGACAAGAGCACAGATGAGTCCTTTGTATTCGATCAGGCCGGAAGCGGTCGCGATCATCGATGCAGCTGATAAGCCGGCGATTCTCGACCGACTGAGCCAGACTTTCGCGCAGAGCTGGGGCCTCGACGCCGCGCAGGTGCTCGAGCAGCTCGAGGAGCGCGAGCGGCTCGGCAGCACGGGCTTCGGCCGCGGCGTCGCGATCCCCCACGCGCGCATCCCGGGAATCTCGCGTCCGGTCGCGGCGCTGCTCAAGCTGCGCCAGCCGGCCGACTTCGCCTCGGCCGACGGCTTGCCGGTCGACATCGTGTTCGGGCTGCTCTCGCCCGAGAACAGCGGCGCGACCCACTTGCATGCGCTCGCGGCGATCTCGCGGCTGATGCGCGACGAGCGGGTCCACGAAGCGCTGAGCGAGGCGCCCGACGCCGAAGCGCTCTACGGCCTGCTGACCAATGCCGCGGACCGCCACGCCGCCTGAGCTCGTGCCACAAGCGGGAGCCAGCGGAGCGGCGGTGCACTACCGCGCGCTCGAGGCGCTCTACGCCTCGGCCCCGGTCAACCGCCTGTTCGACTCGAAGCTCGAGATCCTCGGCGAAGGCCACGCGCGGATCCGCTTCACGGTCGACGAGCGCGTTCACCACGCGGCCGGGGCGGCGCACGGCACGATCTATTTCAAGATGCTCGACGACGCGGCGTTCTACGCCGCGAACACGATGGTCAGCGACCGCTTCCTGCTGACCACCGCGTTCAACCTGCACTTCACCAAGCCGATCCGCGCCGGCGAAGTCGTCGCCGAAGGCCGCTGGATCAGCGGGCGGCGCCGGGTGTTCATCGCCGAATCCCACCTGGTCGACGCCGAGGGCGAGGAGATCGGCCGCGGCACCGGCACCTTCATGCGCTCGCACATCGCGCTGTCCGGCCTCGCCGGCTATCGCCCGCCGGAGTGAGCCGATGGACGGCCGTCTTCCCGCACATCTCGAAGTCGCGGGCCTGATTCGCGTGGTTGAGGCCGCAGGCGGCTTCGCCATGGTCATCGCAAGAGGCGAGCGCGATGCGGGCACCCTGCTTGTCGTTTGTTGCGACAACGGCGAGAATGCCGCAGCATTCGAGCGTATGCCGCAGCCCGACGGCACTCGAACATGGACTCTTGCCCGCAAGCAAGACCCCGAAAACCCTAAGGAATTCTGGGACTGGTGCGATCGTCGCCGGCGCCAGGACGACGATCTCTGGATCGTGGAACTGGATATCCCGGATGCAGAACGGTTCATCGCATAGGTTGGAACCTTTGCTTGACCCCTAGGGCGCGATCTCTAGGTCGCGGGTCAATTCTCCAATAGCGCAGGCTTTCCGCAGGCGGCATTTCAGCCGTCCGGTTGGCGCGCAGACGGGGAGTGGCCGGCAGGCCGTCCGATTGGGTCGCATCCGAGCTGCCAAAGGCAGCCGCGTCCCCGGGCCTGCGACGTGGGCACTCACCGCCTTGAGCAAACAATTCCATGACGATGACGGGACGCACCGGGGCGATTGCCGCGGCCATGATGATTTGTGTTACCCTGTTCGGCGCCCAGGCAAGCGGCGCCCTTGCTGAAACAGAAGCGGCCACGGCGATCACGCCGCCGCCCGCAGCGATCGAGCCGGCCGCACCCGATGCGCCGCGCTTCTACGCCGAGGAAGTCGCCCAGCCGCTTCCCGACGCTGCCCCCACCCCCGATGTCGCCTCGCTCTCCGAGCTGGTCGCGACGATTCCCGCCGACGTTCCGCTGTCGCGCGACATGCAATGCCTCGCCGAAGCGATCTATTTCGAGGCGCGCGGCGAGCCGCTCGATGGCCAGCTCGCGGTCGGCGAAGTAATCATCAACCGCACGACTTCGGGCCACTATCCGAGCGACTACTGCTCGGTCGTGACCCAGCCGGGCCAGTTTTCGTTCGTGCGCGGCGGCCGCATTCCCTCGCCCAACGAGAGCTCGCTGGCGTGGACCCGCGCCTGCGCCATCGCCCAGATCGCCCACCAGGATCTCTGGGAGAGCTCGGCGAGCGACGCGCTCTATTTCCACGCGCGCTACGTGAGTCCGAGCTGGGCGCGCCGCAAGGTCAAGCTCGCGGCGATCGATTCGCACATCTTCTATCGCTGAGAGGTATGGCCCTCTCCCCCAAGGGGAGGGGGCTGCTCGCGCCTACGACAGCTCGACCCAGACCGGGGTGTGATCGCTGGCCTTCTCGCGGCCGCGGTAGGCCTTGTCGACCCCGGCGGCGACCATGCGGTCGGCGCATTCGGGCGACAGCAGCAGGTGGTCGATACGGAAGCCGTGGTCGCGCTGCCATGCGCCGGCCTGGTAGTCCCAGAAGGTCCACACGCCGCCGCGCGGGTTCAGCGTGTCGATCGCATCTGTCCAGCCGTCGTTGAGGATGCGCCGGTAGGCGTCGCGCGACGCCGGCTGCATCAGCGCGTCGGGCGCCATCGCCTGGACCGACCAGACGTCCTTGTCCTCGGGGATCACGTTGAAGTCGCCGACGACGACGGTCGGGATCTCCTGCGCGAGCAGCTCGCCGAGCCGCGTGCGCAGCCGCGCCATCCACGCGATCTTGTAGTCGAACTTGGGCCCCGGATGCGGGTTGCCGTTGGGCAGGTAGAGGTTGACCACCCTGACCCCGTTGACATCGGCTTCGATGTAACGCGCCTGGACGTCCTCCGGGTCGCCCGGCAACCCGCGGCCGGCCTCGATCGGCTCGACTCCGTCGGCGAGGATGGCGACGCCGTTGAAACCCTTCTGTCCGTGCCAGATCGCCTTGTAGCCGATCTTTTCGAACTCGTCGGCCGGGAAGCCCTCGTCCTGGGTCTTGATCTCCTGCAGGCAGGCGACCGTCGGACGCGTTTCCTCGAGCCATTCGATCAGGCGCGGCAGGCGCGCCTTGATCCCGTTGATGTTGAATGAAGCGATCCGCACCGTGCCCGTCCTCTCGGGGCGGACTTTAGATGCCGAAGCTCGATCCGCAACCGCAACCCGAGGCGGCCTGCGGATTCTCCACCTTGAACGCGGCGCCGCCGAGCGATTCGACGAAATCGACCGTGCTGCCTTCGACGAGCTCGAGGCTGACCGGGTCGACCACGAGCTTCACGCCGGCGGTCTCGCTGACCGAATCGTCGGCCTCGGCCGCATCGGCGAGATCGAACTTGTACTGGAAGCCCGAGCAGCCGCCGCCTTCGACCGAGAGCCGCAGGATCGCCGGCTTGCCCTGCTTGCGGGCGATCAGGCCGATACGGTCGGCGGCGGCGTGGGTCAGGGTCAGCACTTGTGCCATGCGCGCGATGTAGGGCGCACGGGGCCGCGGCTCAAGCGGTGCGGATATAATCGCGCATCGCCTGCGCCTCGTGCTCGACCAGCTCGAGGCGGTGCTTGACGAGGTCGCCGATCGACACGAACGCGACGAGCTCGCCGCCCTCGAGCACCGGCAGGTGGCGGATGCGTCGCAAAGTCATCACCTCGAGCGCGTCGCGCACGGTCGATTCGGGCTCGGCAGTTATCGGCGGCGCGGTCATCACCGCCTCGATCAGCAGGTCGAGCGCGGCCCCGCCGTGGCGCGAGACGCAATAGAGCAAGTCACGCTCGGAAAAGATGCCGATCACTTCGCCGCCGTCGACGACCGGCATCGCGCCGATGCGGTGTTCGGCGAGCCGCGCGGCGGCTTCGCGAACGGTTTCCTGTGGCGAGCAATGGACGATCCGCTGGTCTCGTCCGGCGATCAATCGGGCAATCGTCATCGCGACTCTCCGCATGTCGTGCCGCAATATGCCACGGAATGCGGGGTTTAACCAAATCGCCGGTCGTCCTGGCGCGGCCAAACGTTGCCAGCAGGCGGCGCAGGCCCCATGTGGCTGCCATGACCCGCCACTCGCCGCTCGACGACCCCAAGATCGCCGCCCATGCCTGGGCGCGGTTCAAGCGGCTGATGCGGCTGATGTTCGGGGTCACACTGGTCGTGGTGCTGCTATTCGTCGCGATGATCTACGTGCGCGGCGAACCGGTCTCGATCCACTTCTACATCGCCACCGCGCTCGGCGTCGGCTTCGCGACGATGCTGATGTCGGCGCTGATGGGGCTGGTGTTCCTGTCGAGCGGGACCGGCCACGACGAGTCGGTGGCCGACGGAGATCGCGATCAGACCCCCGAGGGCGACGACCGCAGCCGGTAATCCTCGACCGGCACGCCGCCGATCAGGTGTTCCTGGATGATCCGCTCGAGCACCGGCTCGGTGCACGAGTGGTACCAGACGCCGTCGGGCCAGACGACCGCGATCGGACCACCGATGCAGATCTGCAGGCAGTCGGCCTTGGTCCGCTGGACCCCGCTTTTCTTCGCCGATGCGACGAGCCCGAGCTCGCGCAGGCGCCGCTTGAGGAACGCCCACGCCTGCTCGCCGGTCTCGCGCGAGCAGCAGCTCTGCTTCTCCGACATCGCGCAGAGGAAGATGTGCCGCTCGATCGCGTCGCCGCCGATCTGGGCCAGCGCGCGGCGTGCCCCGGCAATGTCAGGGTCGATGTCAGCGGCGCTCATCGGATGGGAACTTGCGCTCAGCCCTTTTTGCCGGCGATCCGGGCGATCTCGGCCTTGACCAGGCGCTCGACCATCTCGGGCAGGTTCTTGTCGAGCCACTCGGCGAGCATCGGCCGGAGCAGATCGCGGGTCAGCTCCTCGAGCGAGGTCTCGCCCGAGCGGACGATCTGCGGCGGCGCGCTCGGCTCGGCGATCATCGCCAGCGCGGCGAGCGATTCGCGCATCGACTGGGCGGCGCTTTCGGTGGTCAGGCCTTCCTGGCGCCGGGTTTCGGCGGCTTCGACGAGCTCGCCGGCCTCGCTCAGCTCGAGCACTTCGTCGTCGTCGAGCTCGTTGCCGTCGTGGTCGGTCGGCTTGCCCGGGGTCAGCATCACCCCCGCGCTCTCGCGCCGGCGACGCTCGGCCTGCAGCGCTTCGCGGTTATCGCGCGCGATGACCTTCTTGATCGATTCGAGGATTTCCTCGACCGAGGGTTCGCCTTCGTGCCGCATCGTGCGTTGCCCCCAAGAAAACCGGTCCTTCGAACCGCGCCCGAAAATCTTCAGAGTGGTTACTCGACCGTCTGGACCTGGGAAATGTCCGCGTCCTGCGCCGGGATGTCAACGGTGCGGGTCGACACGGTGGTGGGGTTCGGGTCGTTCGACCAGTCCCAGATGTTGCCGCGCACGCGGTCGTAATTGACGGTCGGGTCGTAGAGCGGACCGAACTCCTCGAGCCCGAGGTCGCGGGCTTCGGCATGGCCCATCGCCGCGAGCAGCGTGAAGCCGGCGACATAGGCGTTGCGCCGTGCGGTGACGAGCTGGACTTGCGCGCGCAGCAGCTCCTGCTGCGCATCGAGGAAGTCGAGGATCGTGCGGTTGCCGACGGTCTGCTCGGCGCGGACACCCTCGAGGCTGAGCTCGGCGGCCTCGACCGCGGTCTGGGTCGAGGTGATGATCTCGTTGGCCGCGCGCCAGCTCGAATAGGCGGCACGGACGGTGGCGATCACGTCGCGCTCGGTGGCGATCGCGTTCTCGAGCGCGATCGACTGGCGCGCCTGCGACTGGCGGATCAGCGCACCGGCGCGCCCGCCCTGGAAGATCGGCAGCGTCGCGCGCACGCCCGCGGTGGCGCCCTGCGACGAGTTGGCCAGCACCGCGCTCGACCCGCCCGGCAGCGAGCCGAGGTAGGTCTGGTAGTCGGCACCGGCGGTGACATCGACCCGCGGCAAGCGATTCGCGCGCGCCACGTTGATGTCGTATCCCGCCGCGCGCGCGCGTTCGTGCGCGCCGATCAGGTCGGGGTTGTCCTGCATCGCCACGTCGACCGCAGTGTCGGGATCTGCGGGAAGGCCGGGCAGCGGCGGCGGCGGCTGGAGCTCGCCCGGCGCGCCACCGACCATGACGATGTAGTTCTCGCGGGCCCGCACGAGGTTGGCCTGCGAGGTGCGCAGCTCGCCGCGGGCCAGCGCGAGGCGGGCTTCGGACTGGGCGACGTCGGTGCGGGTCAGGTCGCCGATCTCGAAGCGGTCGCTGGTCGCCTGGAGGTTGACCTCGAGCACCTGGACGTTGCTCACTGCGAGGCTGACCAGCGCTTCCTGGTAGATCACCTCGAGATAGGCGGCGACGACCTGGCTGAACACCGAGCTTTCGGTGCCGCGCAAGTCGGCGCGGCCGGCGAGCACGCGGGTCTCGGCGGCGCGGATGCCGTTCCTGACCCCGCCGCCGGCATAGATCGGCACGCCGAGCGAAAGCTGCGCGGTTGCGTTGCGCACCGGGGCGCCGGTGCTGGCGCTCTCGTAGACCGACTGGTTGGCGACGGCGCTGGCATCGAGCGAGGGCAGCGCATCGGCGCGCTCGATCGGCACGTTCTCGTCGGTCGCGCGCTGGTTGGAGCGCGCCGCGAGCAGCGTCGGATTGGTGCGGTAGGCCATCGCCAGCGCTTCGCGCAGGGTATCGACGATGCCTTCGCCCGTGGCCGGGGCGTCCGGGCCGGCGGCCGGGGCCGGAGTCGTGACCGGCGCAACCGACTGCGCCGCGACCGGCACGGTGGCCAGGCATGCCCCAGTGGCCAGCATCCAGCGAAGCGCCCTCCCGCTCATGTCAGAAGCTCCAGCCTTTGGGTGCGGCGAATTCGGGAAGCACCGGAATGCCGAGCTCGGCCAGCGGCAGCAGCGCGAGCGTGCCCGCGGCCTTGCGGCCGATGGCGAGGC
Source organism: uncultured bacterium (assembly GCA_966112795.1). GTDB lineage: Bacteria > Pseudomonadota > Alphaproteobacteria > Sphingomonadales > Sphingomonadaceae > Croceibacterium_A. Next base: position 693 of record CBHWED010000127.1, on the reverse strand, counting down.
GGGTGATGCCGTTGTCGACCAGGCCGGCGACCGCGCGGGCGCCGTCGGCGAGTCGCTTGCCGAGCGTGTCGGGCAGCTGCTCGATCGCGCCGTCGATCACCAGCAGCGTGAACGCGCCGCCCTTCTTCGCGGCCAGGGCCTCGGCCGGGGTGACGACCTCGAGCATGCCGACCATCGGACGCAGCAGCTCGGCGAGGTAGCCGCTGCCGCCGTCGACCAGCAGGACCTTGTCGTCGGGTGCCGGGCGCGCTTCCTGCAGCATCATGCCGTGGACCACGGGCGCGGCGAGGTAGCGGCCCTCGCCGAGCGCGATCGCGCGGTCGATGTAGGCGAAGCCGCGCGCGGCCTCGGGCACGTGCCGCTCGCGGGCGACCGCAGCCATGCGCTGGAGCACGGGCTCGGCGTTGACGCCGCTCGTGCGCAGCTGGCTGTCGATCATCGCCCGTCGCGCCTGGGTGGCCCGGTCGGCCTCGTCTCCGGCGGGCGGCCGGTCCTGAACGATGGTCACTGCTTTGATCTCATGTCGATAACGCCGGGGTGGCCTTAAGGCCTGCGTTCGCACCCGGCAATGGTCCCTGTTGTCGCAAGTGGTCGCCGGGTGCGCGCTTTGCAAGGGGCCGGCACGGGCCTATGGGCCCGGGCAATCGACCGGTAGGAGTGCAGCTTCGATGAACGACATGGTCACGATCCGCG
>CBHWED010000126.1:0-9546 GCA_966112795.1 uncultured bacterium | reverse complement strand
GCGGATGGCGTCGTGAGCGATCGGCGCGGGTTCCTCGGCGCGGCCGCGGTCGGCACCGGGGCGATGCTCGCGGGCGTTGCCGCGCCGGGCGTGGCGCGCGCAGCGGAAGGCGCGGCACCGCAAGTCGATTTCCCCAACACGCCGCAGGCTTTCGGCGGCGGCGCCCCAGGCACCAACAACCGCGCCGAGATCGATCTCTACGACTGCGAGGTCGAAGGCACGCTGCCCGATATCGACGGCGTGTTCTACCGCGTCGGGCCCGACCCGCAGTATCCCAAGCCCGAGAAGTACGCCGGCGACATCGCGTTCGACGGCGAGGGCCACGTGTCGATGTTCCGCATCAAGGATGGGCACGTCGACTACAAGACCCGCTACGCGAAGACGCAGCGGTGGAAGGCGCAGCACGAAGCGCGGCGCTCGCTGTTCGGGATGTACCGCAACCCGTTCACCGACGATCCGAGCGTCGCCGGTCTCAGCCGTGGCACCGCCAACACCCAGCTGTTCCTGCACCACGGCAAGCTGCTGGTGTTCAAGGAGGACAGCCCGCCGGTCTACATGGACCCGCTGACGCTCGAGACGATCGACGACTACTACACCTTCGGCGGCAAGTTGCAGAGCCAGACGCATACCGCGCACCCGAAGATCGACCCGCTGACCGGCGAATATATAGGCTTCGGCTACGAGGCGGGCGGGCTCCTCTCGAAGGACATCTTCGTGTTCTCGGCCGACAAGACCGGCACCGTGAACTGGAGCACCACCGTGCAGGCGCCTTACGCGGGCATGATGCACGACTTCGTGGTCACCCAGAACCACATCGTGCTCTACCTCACCAACATGGTCTCCGACATGGATCGCATCCGCGCCGGCGGGGTCCATTTCAGCTACGACGCGAACACCCCCTGCTACATGGGCGTGATGCGCCGCGGCGGCGACGGCAAGGACTTGCGCTGGTTCCGCGGGGCGAACCTGTTCTGCACCCACGTGATGGGCGGCTGGTCCGACGGCGACAAGGTCACGGTCGACTGGGACGGCGGCGAGGGCAACCAGTTCCCGTTCTTCCCGAGCAAGAGCGGGCCGTTCGATCCGGCGAAGTCGACCGGGCTGCTGCGCCGCTTCACGATCGACCTGTCGAGCCGGACCAACGACCGCTACGAGGTCGAGACGATCTTCCCCGAAGTCTCGGGCGTGCTCGCGCGGCAGGACGACCGCTATCACACGCTCAAGTACCGCTACGGCTACCTCAACGGCTTCGGCCCGCGCGGCGGCTGGTGGATCGTCGATCACCAGGAGAAGAAGACCGAGCTCGTCTCGGTACCCGACTACCAGCTCAGCGAGATGACCTTCGTCCCGCGGACAAAGGACGCGCCCGAGGGTGACGGCTACCTCGTCGGGATCGGCGCGAGCACCAAGGAGGGTGGCCGTTCCGACCTGATCTTCGTCGACACCAAGGACATTGCCGCGGGTCCGGTCGCGCGCGTGAAGATGCCGTTCAAGGTCGTCGGCCAGGTCCACGGCTTCTGGGCCGACGCGAGCCAGATTCCCGGCGCGACCGCCGCATGAGCCTCGCCGGCCTGGCCAGGCGCTTGGGCCTGGCGGTTCTGCTGGTTCTCGCGGCAGCGCCTGCGACGGCGCAGGAGCAGAAGCGCATCGCGCTGAGCTTCGACGACGTGCCGCGCTTCCAGGGCAGTTTCATGACGCCCGACGAGCGTACGATCGCGCTGATCGCCGCGCTCAAGGAAGCGGGCGTGGCGCAAGCGGCGTTCTTCATCACCTCGGGCAACCTCGAGGAAGACTACGGCGCCAACGGCGAGGCGCGGATCAAGGCTTACGTCGACGCGGGCCACGTGATCGCCAACCATTCGCGCAGCCACACGCACCTATCCGAGAATACGGCGGCCGATTACATCGCCGACCTCGACAAGACCGAGACCTGGCTTGCAGGCCGCGCCGGCCGGCGTCCGTGGTACCGCTTCCCCTATCTCGACGAAGGCCACGATCTCGAGCGGCGCGACGCGGTGCGCGCGGCACTCAAGCAGCGCGGCCTCGGCAACGGCTACGTCACCGTCGATTTCTACGACTGGGCGATCGACGACCTCGCGCGCAAGGCGATCGCCGACGAGCGCCAGATCGACCTTCGCGCGCTCGGCCAGTTCTACGCCGAGACCGCGGTCCAGGCGGCCGACTTCTACGACCGCATCGCCCGCGAGACGCTCGGCCGCTCGCCGGCGCACGTCATGCTGCTGCACGAGACCGACCTCAACGCGCTGTTCATCGAGGACGTCGTCGCCGCGCTGCAGGCGGATGGCTGGGAGATCGTCACCGCCGATGAGGCCTTCGCCGACCCGATCGCGCAGATCGAGCCGGACACCCTCGTCCTCGGCGGCGGCCGCGTCTCGGCACTGGCCGCGGCGAAGGGCCGGGACCCGGATGAGTTGTTCTACGAGCGCAACGACGAAGCCGTGCTCGCACGCCTGTTCGAGGACCGCGTGATCGTGAAGGGCAATCGATGACGCTCCGCCCGCTCGCCTCACGCGATACTCAGTCCTTTCCCCGTCATCGCCGCGAAAGCGGGGACCCCGTTCTTCTTTCTGCGCCGCGTTTGAAGGCGAGAGCGGGATCCCCGCTTTCGCGGGGACGACGGGTGGACTTGGCAAGGGAGCTGGCGCGGTTGATCTGTGCGGTGACGCTTGCCGTGCTTGTCGCACCCGCCTCGGCTGAAGACGCTCCCGCCCGCGTCGACCACGCCCGTCTTCTCGCCCCGGAGCCCGGCCAGTGGCTCGCCCCTGGTCGCACCTACGACGAGCAGCGCTTCAGCCCGCTCGACCAGATCAACGTCGGCACGGTCGGCCGGCTCGGCCTCGCCTGGTACGCCGACATCAACACCGAGCGCGGGATGGAGGCGAGCCCGCTGGTCATCGACGGCGTGCTCTACAACGTCCAGCCGTGGAACATCGTCACCGCCTACGACGCGAAGACCGGCCGCGTGCTGTGGAGCTACGATCCGCAAGTCCCGCTGCGCTTCGGCCGCCTTGCCTGCTGCGACATCGTCTCGCGCGGGCTCGCCGCGTGGCAGGGCAAGATCTACGTCGCCACGCTCGACGGCCGGCTGATCGCACTCGACGCCAAGAGCGGCAAGCCGGTCTGGTCGACGCTCACGGTCGACAACTCGAAGGGCTACACGATCACCGGCGCCCCGCGGGTGTTCGACGGCAAGGTGTTGATCGGCAACGGCGGCGCCGAGATCGGCGTGCGCGGCTACGTCACCGCCTACGACGCCGCGACCGGCCGGCAGCTGTGGCGCTTCTACACGGTCCCGGGCAATCCGGCCGACGGGTTCGAGAACGCGGCGATGGAAACGGCCGCGAAGACCTGGACCGGCGAGTGGTGGAAGTCCGGCGGCGGTGGCACCGTGTGGGACAACATCTCGTACGATCCCGAGCTCGAGCTGATCTACATCGGCGTCGGCAACGGCTCGCCGTGGGCCTACAAGTGGCGCAGCCCCGGCGGCGGCGACAACCTGTTCCTGACCTCGATCGTCGCGCTCCGCGCCGATACCGGCGAATACGCCTGGCACTACCAGACCGTGCCCGGCGAGCAGTGGGACTACACCGCCACCCAGCAGATGATCCTCGCCGACATCAGGATCGGCGGGCGCACCCGCAAGGTGCTGATGCAGGCGCCCAAGAACGGGTTCTTCTACGTCCTCGACCGGGCCACCGGCGAGCTGATCTCGGCCGAGAAGATCGTCCCGATCACCTGGGCGAGCGGCGTCGACATGGCGACCGGCCGGCCGATCGAGAACCCCGCGGCGCGCTACGGCACCACGCCGGTGATGGTCTCGCCGGGCGCTGGCGGGGCGCACAACTGGAACCCGATGGCGTTCAGCCCGCTGACCGGCCTCGTCTACGTGCCCGTCACCGAGACCTACATGGCCTACGCCGCGGCCGAGACCTTCGACCCGGCGCGCGGCGGGCTCGGCACCGCCTTCACCGGCCACGACGCCGAGCGCAAGACGATCGCCGAGTATGCCGACGCGCACTCGCGCGGCTGGCTCTCGGCGTGGAACCCAGTGACCCAGACCGAGGTCTGGCGTGGCCCGGTCGCGCAGAAGGGCAGCGGCGGCGTGCTCGTCACCGCCGGCAACCTCGTGTTCCAGGGCACCATCGGCACGACGTTCGCGGCCTACCGCGCCGACACCGGCGAGAAGGTCTGGGAAATGCCGGTGCAGCAGGTCCCGATCGCCGCCCCGATCGCCTACGAGGTCGACGGCGAGCAGTACATCGCGGTCAACGCGGGCTGGGGCGGCGGCCTCGCCCATGTCGAACGCTCGCTCTACACCCAGCTGTTCCTGTCCAAGCCGCGCCTCCTGGTGTTCAAGCTCGGCGGCACCGCGCAGCTGCCGCCGATGCCGCCGGCCTCGATGCAGGTTCCCGAGCTGAGCCCGCCACCAGCCCCGACCGGCACGCCCGACCAGGTCGCGCTCGGCGAGCGGCTCTACGGCGAGAACTGTGCCCTGTGCCACGGCAACGCCGCGCGCGGCGGGGTCAAGGACTTGCGCCACATGTCGCCGCAGACCCACGCCGCGTTCCTCGCCATCGTGCTCGAGGGCCAGCGCGCGGCCAACGGCATGGCCAGCTTCGGCGACGTGCTCTCGCAGGAGCAGGCCGAGGCCGTTCACCATTACCTGATCTCGCGCGCCAACGCCGACTGGGAGGACTGATCCGATGTTCAAATGCCTGACCGCGCTCGCCGCCGTCGCGCTGGTCGCCGCGGCGCCGGCGCAGGCCGAAGTCAACTATTCCCCGACTTACGCGCAGGACCGCGCCGAGATCGAGGACCTGATGGCGCGCTACCTGTTCGCGATCGATTACGCCGACTGGGACGCCTACGTCGCCACCTTCGCCCCCGACGGCGAGCTGACGTTCGCCAGCGGCACCAGCAAGGGCCGCGATGCGATCCGCACGGCGGTGACCAAGTTCGCCGAGGGCATCGGCCGGTTCTACCACACCGCCGACGGCAAGCCCGCCAAGCTGCGCCACATCGTGCTGCAGTCGGTCGTCCGCGTCGAGGGCGACCGCGCCTGGGCGCGCACGCAGTGGCTCGAGATGGCCAACCACGGCGAAGGCGACCAGCCCAAGATCGGCACCTACGGCGAGTACGAGGACGAGCTGGTCAAGCTCGACGGCCGCTGGCTGTTCGCCAAGCGCAACGTGCTCAACGAGTTTATTCCCAATCGCAATTCGGGCCCCGGCAACCCGGTCGCGGCGATGGACGCGCTGGCCGAAGCCACGCGATAGCGGGACTTACCCTCGCCCGGCGCCGAGCGCTTCGCGGGCGATGTTGGCGATCCCGCGCGAACTCGCCGGGAAGTCCGCCTGGAGTGGGACCGCGACGTGGATTGCGGTCCCGCCTTCGCCGCAGTCGCCGCAATTGCGGCAGCAGGTCGCCCGGACCCGCACCGTGATCCCGCGAACGCCGAGCCCCAGCCGCAGGCGCTCGCTGAGCCGTTCGCCTTCCGCCTGCCCCATGCCCTTGCCGTTGTCGCACACCACGAGATGGACCGAGTTCGCGATGCAGCGCAGGTCGACCGTGGCGCGCGTCGCCCCCGCGTGGCGCTGGGTGTTGCCGAGGCTCTCCTGGGTAATCCGCAGCAAGGCCTGCTGGACTTCGCCCGGAAGTTCGTCGGCCCGCTCGCTCGTCCGCAAGGCCGTCTGGATGCCGGTGCGGCGCTCGAAGCCCGGGACATAGCGCCGCAGCATCGCGCACAGCCCCTCCTCGTCGAGCTGCGAGGCGTGCAGCAGATAGGTAAAAGTGCGTATCTCCGCCGTCGCTTCGCGCAGCGACCGATAAGCCTCGTCGACGAGCTCCTCGAGCTCGGCGGAGACTTGCTTGCGCAAGGTGAGCAGCTGGAACTTGGCTGCGACGAGGTGCTGCGCGGTCGAATCGTGCAGCTCTTGCGCGATGCGCCGGCGCTCGTCGTCCTGCAGCGTGGCGAGCCGCTCCTCGAGCCGCTCGACGGCGAGGCGCGCCTCGATCCGGTCGCTGATGTCGCGGAACACGCCGCTGATGCTGATCGGCCGTCCGGCATCGTCGCATTCGGTGCGCGTCTGCAGCACGAACCAGCGGGTTTCGCCGCGCGTGCGCAGGCGGAACTCGAGCACCGGCATCTGCGCCCCGTCGGCGAGCGCCCGGGCGATGGCCTCGCCGACCACGCCGCGGTCCTCGGGGTGGACCGCGTCGAGGAAGTCGAACGGGGTGTTGGTCGCCTCGTCCGGCAATCCGAACATCGCGCGGCAGTTGGCGGTTAGCCACAGTCGCGGGGTCACCGCGTCCCACCGCCACAGCCCGGTGTCGGTCGCCCCCGCGGCGACCTGCATCCCCGCAGCGAACTGGCGCAGCAGCTCGGCGGAGCGGCGCCGCTCGTCCATCAGCGCGGCCAGCAGCAGCACGGTCACCGAGCGCGAGACGAGGAACACCTGCAACGCCACGACATCCTCGAGCGGGCCGCCGGGCGTGAACGGACCGGCCCGCCCGAGCGCCGGCACGACGATGCCGGCGATGAACGCGAGCAACGCGACGCAAGTGCCGCCGACGCCGGTCCGCACCGCCGCCCAGATCAGCACCGGCAACGGGGCGAGAAACGGCGCCGTGCCATACTCGAGATCGACGATGCCTTCGAAGGCGATCATGCCGATGGCGAGCAGGATCAGCGCGATCGCCGTCAGCTCGAGGCGCAGCTTGACGGGTGCGGCGGACCGCCCGGTCAGCCCGCCGTTGAACCCGAGGACGAGGGCCGGCGGAATGATGATCGTCGGCGCGAACCCGGCGAGCATCCATTGCTGCCACGAACGCCACAGGTCGTCGGTCCACCCGGTGGCCAGGTGAACCGCGATGATCGCCGTGTTGACCACCCCGGGCACGACGATCCCGGCGATCAGGACGAACTGGAGCACCGAGGCGAACGTGTCGAACCGCATGTCCGGCCCGATCACCCTGCGGACGGTGAGCGTGGTCGCGAACGCGAGCGCGAGATTGCCCACGACCTGCGTCGTGACCACCACCAGCGGCGCGTCGGGCTGCAGCACGGCCGCGAGCAGGTAGTGGGCCGGGACGATCGCGGCGATGCACCACCAGTCCCGCGGCTGCAGGACCATGAGCACGCCGATCAGGAACGCGGTCGCCGGCCAGATGATCGCGAACCCATCGGGCGGGACGCTGAGCACCGTGCCGACGACCGTGCAGGCCACGTAGCCCGCGGCCGCGCCCAGTGCGGTCATCCCGATGCGGATCCCTGGCAGCATGCCGATCGCAATCCCCTCACGACGCCCATCACCGACAGGCGCCGTGCCTTTAAGCCATATCAGCCGTTAACTCTCGGCAACAAGCTACCCTAATTTGTCCCTTAGGCCGGCTCGTGCACCTGCTGGACCAGCGACTGCGCGAGCTTCTCGTTGACTTCCGCCAGATGGTCGTGCCGCGCCTCGTAGCTCGCCATGCCCTGGCTGTACGAGCGCAGCTCGGTGCCGAACGCGCGCAGCTCGGCTTCGGGCACGAGCGCTTCGATCGTCTCCCACCGCGACCAGCCCTCGCGCGGCTCCATCCCGAGCATCCGCGCGCGGTGGCTCGACAGCGCCGAGGTGATCCGCGAGGTCGCGCTGCCCGGCGAGTGGATCGTCACGTGGGCGACCGGCTCGAGCAGGTACGGCGAGGCCGCGGTGAGTGCCGCGCTCATCGCCATGCGCCCGGCGGTGCGGAAGGCGAGCTCGGAGCTGTCGACGCTGTGATACGAGCCGTCGACCAGCGAAACCGCGACGTCGACCACGCGGCACCCGAGCGGGCCCTTGAGCATGGCATCCTTGATCCCGGCTTCGACCGCCGGGATGTACTGCCGCGGGATCACCCCGCCGGTGATCTTGTCCTCGAACTGGAAGCCCTCGCCGCGCGCGAGCGGGCGCAGCTCGATGACCACGTCGCCGTATTGCCCGTGGCCGCCCGACTGCTTCTTGTGCCGTCCGCGCTGGCTCGCCGGCTTGCGGATCGTCTCGCGGAACGCGACCGATGGCTGGCCGACGCTCACCGCCACGCCGTAGCGCCGCTTGAGGCGCTCGAGCGCGACCTGGAGATGCTCGTCGCTGAGCCCGTGGAGCAGCGTCTCGTGCGTCTCCTCGATCGTCTCCCACGACAGCCCCGGGTCTTCCTCGACGAGCTTGTTGAGCGCGGCCGAAAGGCGGACCTCGTCCTTGTGGTCCTTGACCGCGATCGACAGCGCCGAATTGGCCACCGGCGGCGTGCGCGCACCGTCGCTCGCCGGCACCGGGCCGCCGAGCCCGAGCCAGTGGCCCGCGTCGACCGCGTCGGCCTTGGCGATGCCGACGATCTCGCCGGGTCCGGCCTTGGCGAGCTTGCTCGTCGCGCCGCCCTGGATCGCGAACAGCGAGCCGGTGCGTTGCGGCTTGCCGTCGGCGCCGTGGACTTCGGCGCCCTCGGCGAGCGTGCCGCCGAACACCCGCGCGAGCGCGAGCCGGCCGATCGTGCTGCCGTGCGAGATCTTGAACACTTCGGCCGCGGCGCGCTCGCCACCGAGCCGCCTGGCGGTCGTCTCAGGCGCCGGCGTGTCGTGCCGCAGCGCCTTGAGCAGCCGCCGCACGCCGAAGCCGTTGAGCGCCGAGCCGAAGAAGATCGGCACGATCAGGCCATCGGCGGTCTCGCGCTTGATGTCGCCGAACACGGTCTCGAGGTCCGGGACCTGGTCGGTCAGCAACTGTTCGAGCAGGTAGTCGTCGTGGTCGGCCAGGTGCTCGAGCATCTTGAAGTGCGCCGCGCTCTCGCTTTCCTGCAGGTCGTCGGCGATCGGCACCTGCTCCGACGGCTGGCCGGCGCGGTACTTGTAGGCGCGGTCGAGCGCGAGGTCGACGAACCCGGTCACTTCCTCGCCGCTGGCGATCGGGATCTGCCGCGCGACCAGCGCCGGCTTGCTCATCGGCTGCAGCGCCTCGAGCACCGCCTCGATCGTGCCGCGCGCCTTGTCGATCTTGTTGACGAAGATCGCGTGCGGCACGCCGTTGGCCTCGAGCTCGCGCAGGATCGGCTCGGCCAGCGCGGCGCGCTCGGGCTCGGGGCTGATCACCACCAGCGCGAGATCGGCGACATCGAGCGCGCAGGCCGCGTCGGCTGCGAAGCTCGGCGAGCCCGGCGCGTCGAGCAGCACGTAGCTGTCGCCGCCCCAGTCGAAGCGCAAGAGGTTGAGCTCGGTCGATCCGCCGCGCGCCCGCGCTTCCGGGCTGGCATCGCCGAGCGAGGTGCCCGCCTCGACCGAGCCGAGGCGGTGAATCGCCCCGGCCGCATGAAGCAGCGCTTCCGCCAGACTGGTTTTACCGGCGCCGGCGGGGCCTACGAGCGCGATCGCCCGCGTGCCTTGGCCAATGGCATCCATATCCTTCCCCTTGGTTGTCCCGTCCGGAGTCCAAGGCGATCCCTGCCGCGCAGGATTGTCCCATCCGCGCCGGAAGGCAAGAAGGTTTGCTTGCGAAGCGTTCGGCGCGCGGC
>CBHWED010000125.1:0-9557 GCA_966112795.1 uncultured bacterium | reverse complement strand
CATGCCCGCCCGCGCCTACTGGCAAGGCCAGATCCGTCTCGCGCTCGTGTCGATCCCGGTCGAGGTCTATGCCGCGACCAAGTCCGGCGCGGCGATCGCGTTTCACCAGATCCATGAGCCGAGCGGCAAGCGGATCAACTACGAGAAGGTGGTCCAGGGGATCGGGCCGGTCGACCGCGACGAGATCGTCAAGGGGTTCGAGGTGTCGAAGGGCAACTACGTGCTGCTCGAGGACGACGAGATCGAGGCGGCCAAGGTCGAGAGCCGGCGCACGCTCGACCTCGTGCAGTTCGTCGATGCCGGCGAGATCGACGTGTTCTACTTCGAGAAGCCCTACTACGTGGTCCCGGCCGACGACCTGGCCGAGGAGGCGTTCGTGGTGCTGCGCGAGGCGATGCGGCAGGCGGGCAAGGTCGGCATCGGGCAGATCTCGGTGCGCGGGCGCGAGACGCTGGTCAGCCTGAAGCCGTGCGGCAAGGGGATCGTGCTCGAGACGATGCGCTACGAGGACGAGGTGCGCGCGGCGCAGGGGTACTTCAAGGACATCCCGGCGACCAAGCCCGACAAGGCGCTGCTCGACCTCGCGACGACGCTGATCGAGCAGCGCAGCGCGCCGTTCGAGCCGGGCGAGTTCCATGACCGGTATGTCGATGCGCTGAAGACGCTGATCGAGAAGAAGCGCAAGGCCAAGGGCAAGAAGATCCTCGAGGACGTCGAGGAGCCCGAGACGGCGCGCGGCGGCAACGTGATCGACCTGATGGCGGCGCTGAAGAAGTCGGTCGGCGGCGAGAAGACCGCGCCGAGGAGCGCGGCCGCGAAGAAGCCGGCGGCGAAGAAGGCGGCGCCGGCCAAGAAGGCGGCGCCGGCGAGGAAGCGCGCCTGATGGAGCTCAACGAGCCGGTCCTGGTGCACTGGATCGACCTCGACCTGATCATGCGGCTCGGGGCCGCGGCGGTCGTCGGGCTCATGCTCGGCATCGACCGCGAGGCGCGTGGGCGCGCCGCCGGGCTGCGCACGCACGGGCTGATCTGCTTCGCCGCGGCGACGATGACCGTGTCGATGATCGCGCTGTACAACGAGCTCGACGGCCAGCGGATGGATCCGCTGCGCATCTTCGAGGCGACCGGGGCGTTCATCGGCATCGTCGGCGCGGGCCTGATCGTGTTCAGCAAGGGGCGGGTCAAGAACCTGACGACCGCGGCGCACTTGTGGCTGACCGCGGTGATCGGAATCGCCTGCGGGGCCGCGCAGTGGCCGCTGGTGGTGATCGGCTCAGCGATCTCGGTCATCATGCTGACCGTGCTCGGGCTGGCCGAGCGGCGGTGGTTCCCGGACGAGGACTTCACGCGATGAGCGCACGCGACCCGCTGGCCGAGTACAACCGCAAGCGCGACTTCAAGAAGACCGCCGAGCCTTCGGGGAAGCGCGCCACAAGCGACGCGGGCAACCGCTTCATCGTGCAGAAGCACGAGGCGACGCGGCTGCACTGGGACTTCCGGCTCGAGGCCGACGGGGTGCTCAAGAGCTGGGCGGTGACCAAGGGGCCCTCGCCCGATCCCGAGATCAAGCGGCTCGCGGTGCGCACCGAGGACCACCCGCTGGCCTATGCCGAGTTCGAGGGGACGATCCCGCAGGGCGAATACGGCGGCGGCACGGTCATGCTGTGGGACCGCGGGTGGTGGGAGCCGGTCGCCGGCAAGAGCTGGAAGGACATCGACAAGGGGCACCTGCACTTCGTGCTCCACGGCGAGCGGATGAAGGGCGAGTGGCTGCTGATCCGGCTCAAGGCGCGACCCGGGGAGAAGCGCGAGAACTGGCTGCTGCGCAAGCTCGACGACGACTATGCCGAGGCCGGCGATCCGCTGGTCGAGCACGGGCTGACCTCGGTGCTGACGGGCCGCGCGATGGGGGCGATCGCGGCCGATGCCGAGGGCGAGTGGTCGCTCAAGGGCAAGCGCGGCAAGGCGTTCGCCGAGGTCATGGCCAAGGCCGCGGAGCGCAACAAGACGGTCGGCAAGGGCCGCGCGCGCAAGGGGCCGACCAAGCTGCCGAAGTTCCGCCCGCCGCAGCTCGCGACGCTGGTCGACGCGGTGCCGGCGGGGAACGGCTGGCTGCACGAGATCAAGTTCGACGGCTACCGCGCGCTTGTCGCCTGCGCCGGCAGCGAGGTGCGCGTCTATACGCGCAAGGGGCTCGATTGGAGCGACAAGTTCGCGCCGCTGGTGACGCGGCTGCAGGCGCTCGACTTGCCGTCGTGCCTGATCGACGGGGAGATCGTCGCCTACGATGCCGACGGCAATCCCGACTTCTCGGCGCTGCAGACCGTGCTCAAGCGCGGCCACGGCAGCCAGAAGGACGGCGACAGGCTGTCGTTGCACGCGTTCGACCTGCTCGAACTCGACGGCAAGGACCTGGCCTCGCTGCCCAACATCGAGCGCAAGGAGCGGCTCGAGGCGCTGCTCGCCGGGGCCAAGCCGCCGATCCACGTCGCCGACCACGTGATCGGCGCCGGCGAGAAGCTGTTCGCGGCGATGTGCCGGGCCGGGCAGGAAGGGATCATCTCGAAGACCATCGACGGCCGCTACCGCGGCGAGCGGACCAGGAACTGGGTCAAGGTCAAGTGCACCTTGCGCCAGGAGTTCGTCGTGATCGGCTGGAAGAAGTCGAGCGCGCGCGGGCGGCCGTTCTCGTCGCTGCTGCTGGCGCAGAACGAGAACGGCAAGCTGGTCTACAAAGGCAATGTCGGCACCGGCTTCAATGCCGATTCCTTGCGCGATCTGGCCGCCCGGTTCGCCAAGGTCGAGCGCAAGACCGCGCCGGCCGAGGTCGGACGGCCCGAGAGCCGCGGGGTGACCTGGCTCGAGCCCGAGCTCGTCGCGGAGATCGCCTTCAGCGAGTTCACCGCCGATGGTAACGTGCGCCACGGCAGCTTCGTCGGGCTGCGGTCGGACAAGCAAGCGGAGGACGTCGTGCCCGAGACTGCCGCCGAAGTGCCCGAGGAAGAGAGCGTCAAGATCACCAACCGCGAGCGGGTGATCTTCCCCGAAAGCGGGCAGACCAAGGGCGAGCTCGCCGATTACTACGCGGCGGTCGCGCCGCTGATGCTGCCGTGGGCCGCGGGCCGGCCGGTGAGCCTCGTGCGCTGTCCGCAAGGGCGGGCGAAGAAGTGCTTCTTCCAGAAGCACGATTCCGGCTCGTTCGGACCGCACGTGCATCACGTGCCGATCACCGAGAAGGACGGGCACGCCGAGGACTACCTCTACATCGACGACGCCCCGGGCCTGCTCGCCTGCGTGCAGATGGGCACAATCGAGTTCCACGGCTGGGGCAGCAAGGCCAGCGACGTCGAGGCGCCCGACCGGATGGTGTTCGACCTCGACCCCGACGTGGGGCTCGACTTCGCGGCGGTGAAGCAGGCGGCCAAGGACATCCGCGACCGGCTGGGCGACATCGGCCTGGCGAGCTTCGCGATGCTTTCGGGCGGCAAGGGCGTGCACGTGGTCGTGCCCCTCGCCACCGGGCACTCATGGGACGCGCACAAGGACTTCTCCAAGCGCTTCGCCGAGGCACTGGCCATGGCCGAGCCCGAGCGCTTCACGGCCAACATGAGCAAGGCCAAGCGCACCGGGCGGATCTTCCTCGACTACTTGCGCAACCAGCGCGGCGCGACCGCGGTGCTGCCCTATTCCGCGCGCGCACGGGAGAATGCGCCGGTCGCGGTGCCGATCGCGTGGGACGAGCTCAAGGACATGAAGGACGCGCACCCGTTCAACATCGAAGACGCGAAGGTCCTGATAAAGCGCGCGGAAAGCAAGGCGCTCGCCGGGTGGGGGTTTGCCGAGCAGGTGCTGCCGGACCTCTGATCCCGGCAGGCTTGCCTTCACCGCCGTGTGATCTAGGTTAGCGTTACCGGCACCGGGGGGCGCCGGCCGGGGGGATCAGACCATGACGGTGATTACGGGGACCGACGCCGGCGAGACGCTCGCCGGGACGACCGGCGACGACCAGATTTCGGCGCTCGGCGGGAACGACACGATCACCCTGAGCGCCGGGCACGATACCATCGACGGCGGCGACGGCGACGATCGCCTGAACGGCAGCGTGACCGCGCTGGCGCTCGCAACCGGGCCGCACAGCTACGTGCTCACGGGCACCAGCTTCACCGACGGGTCCGGCACGCTCGACACGACGTTTTCGAACCTCGAGCGCGTCTACTTCACCGATAACCTGGACAACAACGTCACCTTCGATGCGAGCGCGTTCACCGGCGCCACGCTGCAGCTGAACCTCGGCCGCGGCAACCATCTGCTGACCGGCGGTGCCGAGAGCGACATCGTCATCGTCACGGCCGGCAACGGCATATTCGAGGGCGCGGCCGGGCCGGACTTCCTGCTCGTCGGAGCCTCGACCACGGCCGGCGCGCCGCTCGTGGTGACGCGCACGGGGAATCTCGTGCTGTTCGAGTCGACCCTGCAGACGGTCCTTGCCAGCGACTTCGAACAGTACGCGATCAACGGCAGCCCTTTCGGCGGGGGCCTGTTCGTCAACGCGGCGCTGTTCGACCTCGGGCTGCAGATTTCCGCGACCCAGTACTCCGACGTCATCATCGGGAGCACGGGAGCCGACACCTTCACCGGCTTCGCCGATGGCGACGTGGTTGCCGGCCTCGACGGTGCGGACACCTACATGTTCGCCACGCTCCAGTTCACCGGGCTGACGATCCTCGACCTGGCGAGCGACGACCGACTGAACTTCGCTCCGCCGGTCTTCGGGGCTCCGCCCCCGCCGAAGATCTTCATCGGCGATGCGAGCTTCCACGGCGTCGCCGGGGAATACCGCACGTACTCCTGGCGGGGGCAGACCTTCGTCGTCGCGGACATCGACGGCAACGGCTTCGGCGACAACACGCTGACCATCGCCAACGGGGCATTCGTGCTCGGCGAAACGGCGGCCGGCTCGAACGTCCTGCAGATCACCGCGGCGGCCCCGCCGCCCGATCCCGCCGGCACCGTGATCAATGGCACCCCGGGCGCCGACGTGCTCGAGGGCGGTGCCGGCGACGATACGATCAACGGCCTCGGCAACGACGACCTGATCGACGGCGGTGCCGACGACGACACGATCGACGGCGGCGACGGCATCGACGAGATCTACGGCGGCGACGGCGACGACCGGATCGACGGCGGCGCGGGCGCCGATTACCTCCACGGGGAGGACGGCAACGACACCATCACCGGCACCGGCGGCGGCGGCAGCGGCGCCGAGTGGATGACCGGCGGTCTCGGCGACGACACCTTCATCGTCTCCGGCGGCGAGTTCAACATCTTCGGCGACGTGTCCGGCGAGGGCACCGGCCTGCCGGGCCATGGCAACGACCATATCACCCTGACGAACGGCGGCGGCTGGCTGGTCGGGCAAGGCGGCGACGATGTCATCGTCGCGTCGGGCACGGGCGGGATGGTCACGATCGACGGCGGCACGGGCAACGACGACATCACGGTCAACGGTCAGTCTGGCGGCAACGTGAACCCCGGCACGGGCGACGACATGCTGCGGATCTCGACCGGCTATTTCACCATCAATCTCGACAGCGGCCGCGACACGATCGAGATGATCTCGACCGGCAACGGCTTCATCACCGTGATCAACTTCTCGGCCGGCGAGCAGGGCGACCAGCTCGACCTGTCGATCTACGGCGCCGATCCGTTCGGATCCGGGGTGCTGGTGATGAGCGCCAACGGGTCGGACACGATCATCGACCATCCGGCCAGCGGCATGCGCTACGTGCTGCAGAACGCGCCCAATGCGAACCTGTCGGCCTACAACCTCGGCGTGCCCAATCCGAACTACGCGCCGGCGGGGATCACGCTCGACGATCCGATATCCGATCCCGACTTCCCCAACGACAGCGAGCTGACCGGCGCCGACGGCAACGACACGATCCGCGGTTTCGGCGGCAACGACAGGCTGCTCGGCTCGGGCGGGGACGACCTGCTCGAGGGCGGCAACGGCAACGACTATCTCGACGGCGGCTCGGGCAACGACACGCTGCACGGCGACGCCGGCGACGACGCGTTCTACTTCGGCGCGCTATTCAACTCGAAGGACACCGTCGACGGCGGTGCCGGGAGCAACGACCAGATCGGCCTCGAGGGCGACTATACCGGCGACCATGCGCTCGTGCTCGGGCCGGGGACGATCACCGGGGTCGAGGTGCTCGCGCTGCTGCCGGGGTTCGACTACCAGGTGACCACGGTCGACGCCAACGTGCCTGCCGGCGGCGTTCTCACCGTGTTCGCGGGCAACCTCGGGACGGAAGACAGCTTCGTGTTCAACGGCTCGGCCGAGACCGACGGGGCGTTCCGGGTGTTCGGCGGACGCGGGCCCGACGCGATCACCACCGGAGCGGGCGACGACCGCATTGCCTTCGGGCCGGGCAAGTTCGATTCCGCCCTCGATCACGTCGACGGCGGCGCCGGGAGCAACGACCAGCTCGCGCTCGACGGCGACTACACGCTGACGCTCGACGGCACGGCGATCGAGAACATCGAGGTGATCGCGCTGATCGCCGGCGGCGGCGGCGCCTTGTCGCACTATGACCTGACGCTGGCGGACTCGCTGGTCGGCGCGGGGCAGACGGTGACCGTCGACGGATCCGCGCTCGCGACCGCGCTGGCGGTCGATGGCAGCGCGGAGAGCAACGGCAGCCTCAGGCTGGCCGGCGGCGCGCTCGGCGACACCTTGACCGGCGGCGCGGGTGCCGACTGGTTCTCGGGCGGGCTCGGCGGCGATACGCTGACCGGCGGCGCGGGCGGCGACACCTTCCACTACGACAGCGCGGCGCAGTCCTCGGGAGCGGCGGTCGACCGGCTGGTCGGCTTCGACGACGGCGCGGACACGATCGACCTGCCGTTCGCGGTCAGCGGCTTCGCAGCGCCGGTCAGCGGCGATCTCCACGCGGCGAGCCTGTCCACCGAGCTCGAGGGGGCGTTCATCGCGCTGACCAGCCACCAGGCCGCCGTCGCCACCGCGACCGGCGGCGATCTTGCCGGACGCGCGTTCCTCGTGGTCGATGCCAACGGCGTCACCGGTTACCAGCACGGCGCCGATTACCTGATCGAAATGGTCGCCCCCGCGGGGCTCATCGACAACGCGGCGATGTTCGTCTGACCGGCCGGACGGCGCTCTTCGGCGGGCCGGGGCGCCCGGCGCAAATTGTTAACACCCGAGGCGGCAAGAGATCGTTTCCTTTGCACTTGTTCCGTGCAAACACGATTAACGGCGGTCGCCTCGAGGGGGGATGACACCGACATTGCCGACAGCACGCGCCCGGGGCCCGGGGGGCGCGGTGCGTGCGCTTGACCCTGGCCGCGGAGAGCATCTGTGTCCAACGCCCAGGTTTCGATCAACACGCCGACGACGACCACCGTTCCGGTCGACACCGCCAGGACCATCGTCGGCCTGTCGATCAGCGACGCCGACGCGGGCGCGCCCGGGGAAGTCTACACGGTCTCGCTGATGCCCTCGCACGGCACGCTGTCGCTCGGCTCGGACACCGGCATCACCTACTATCCCGACCCGATCATCGGCACCGTCGACATGACCAACCTCGGCGGCGAGATCTTCAGCGCGCCGCCGCCGGGCAGCCTGTTCATCGGCGGCACTTTCGCCGACATCAACGCGGCGCTGGCGACGCTGATCTTCACGCCGGAGACGGGCTACACCGGCCCGGGCGGGTTCACCTTCATGGTGTCCGACCACGCCACCGGCAGCGACGCGCGGACGAACGACTATGAGGCGATCGCGCTCGCCATCGGCGGCAACGCGGCGCCGACGATCGCCGACCTCGCCGGCGACACGGTCGCCTACGTCGAGGAGAGCCTGCCGGTCGTGGTCGATCTCGGCGGCAACGCGCTGGTCAGCGACGACAACGCGAATTTCGACGGCGGCTCGCTGACGATCACGCTGATCGGCCGCGATACGAGCGAGGACCTGATCTACTTCGACGAGAGCGTGCTGTACGGCGAGAACGACAACGGCTTCAACGACGTCATCGTCGACGGCGTGGTGATCGGCGAGATGCCGCTCGAATACGGCACGGTGGTCGACGACATCGCGATCACCTTCAACGGCAACGCCACCGCGGCGCGCGTCACGATGCTGCTCAACGCGCTGCTCTACACCAATCTCGACCAGGTCGATCCGACCGAAGGCACGCGCACGGTGCGCTTCACGCTGACCGACGGCGGCGGGGCGGACGCGCAGACCACCACGGTCGACAGCTTCATCACCGTAACCGACACGCCCGAGATCAACCGCGAGCCGCTGTTCGACCTCGACAGCGGCACCGCCGGGGTCGACGTCGCGCGCAGCTATACCGAAGGCGCGGCGCCGATCGCGCTCGCACCGACGGCGACCTCGGACGATCCGGACCTGCTGCCGTACAACGGCGGCTCGCTGACCGTCGCGGTCACCGGTGCCAATGCGGGCGACCAGCTCACGCTGGTCACGGGCGGCATGGTCACGATCATCGGACCCAACGCGATCGACGTCGGCGGCTCGGGGATCGTCGCCACCTGGACCGGCGGCAGCAACGGCGCGCCGCTGGTGATCAGCTTCCTGCCGGTCGGCTCGGTCGCGACCACGCCCGAGCATGTCGTCGACGATATCGTCAAGGCGATCCGCTACCGCACGACCTCGGACGCGCCGGCGGCGACGCGCGAGATCGTGTTCACGCTCAACGACGGCGGCGGCACCGACCTCGGCGGCGACGATACCGCGGTGGCGACGGCGACGGTCACCGTGACCGCGGTCAACGACGCGCCCGCCGGAGCCAATCTCGACATCGACATGCCCGCGGGGATCAAGTTCCTGCTGACGCCGGGCGTATTCGGGTTCACCGACCTGGACGGCAACGCGCTGAGCGAGGTGACCGTCACCGGAGTGACCGGCGGCACGCTCTACTACGACGACGAAGGCAATGGGTTCGACGCCGGCGACGCGGTTGCCCCGACGACGACCTTCACCGCGGCGCAGCTCAGCAGCAACCGCGTCGCCTTCGAAGCCACGCCGGGCCTGCTCGGCGAGGATGTCGGCACGGTCAGCTTCAAGGTCCGCGACGACGGCGGCACCGCCAACGGCGGCGTCGACACCGATCCGACCGCCAACACGCTGACGTTCGACGTGCTCAGGGTCAACGAGGCCCCGGCCGGCGCCGACAAGACGCTGACCGTGGACGAGGACGGCACGCTCGTGTTCAGAACAGCGGACTTCGGGTTCACCGATCCCGCCGACAGCCTGCTCGAGGTGATCGTGACCACGCTGCCAGGTGACGGCACGCTGGAGCTCAGCGGCACGGCGATCGCGGCCGGGACGGCGGTCAGCGCAACCGACATCGCCGCGGGGCTGCTCACCTTCACGCCTGACGCCAACGAGAACGGCGCGGGCTACACCAGCTTCACCTTCCAGGTGCGCGACAATGGCGGCACCGCCGTCGGCGGCGAGGACACCGACCAGACGCCGGACACGATCACGATCGACGCCACCGCGCTCAACGA
>CBHWED010000124.1:0-9612 GCA_966112795.1 uncultured bacterium | reverse complement strand
TGCACGATCGCCTCGAAGAACTGCTCGGTGGTCATCCACGGCTGGTCGGGGCCGATCAGCAGCGCGAGGTCCTTGGTCATCTTGCCGCTCTCGACAGTGTCGATGCAGACCTTCTCGAGCGTCTCGGCGAAGCGCACCACCTCGGGGGTGTTGTCGAACCGGCCGCGGTAGATCAGCCCGCGGGTCCAGGCGAAGATCGAGGCGATCGGGTTGGTCGAGGTCGCCTTGCCCTGCTGGTGCATGCGGTAGTGGCGGGTGACCGTGCCGTGCGCGGCCTCGGCCTCGACGGTCTTGCCGTCGGGCGTCATCAGCACCGAGGTCATCAGCCCGAGCGAGCCGAAGCCCTGCGCGACCTGGTCCGACTGCACGTCGCCGTCGTAGTTCTTGCACGCCCACACGAACTTGCCGCTCCACTTGAGCGCGGAGGCGACCATGTCGTCGATCAGGCGGTGCTGGTAGACGATCCCGGCCTCGGCGAACCTCTCCTTGAAGCCCTCGCTCTCGAACACTTCCTGGAACAGGTCCTTGAAGCGCCCGTCGTAGGCCTTGATGATCGTGTTCTTGGTCGAGAGGTAGACCGGCCAGCCGCGGTCGAGCCCGTAATTGAAGCTCGCGCGGGCGAAGTCGCGGATCGATTCGTCGAGGTTGTACATCGACATCGCCACGCCCGAGGCCTTGAACTGGTAGACCTCGCGGTCGATCACCTGGCCGTCCTCGCCCTCGAACACGAGGCGCAGCGTGCCCGCGCCGGGGACGAGGAAGTCGGTCGCGCGGTACTGGTCGCCGAACGCGTGGCGGCCGACCACGATCGGGTCGGTCCAGCCCGGGATCAGCCGCGGCACGTTCGAGATCACGATCGGCTCGCGGAAGATCGTCCCGCCGAGGATGTTGCGGATCGTCCCGTTGGGCGACTTGTACATCTCGTGCAGGCCGAACTCCTCGACGCGCGCCTCGTCGGGCGTGATCGTCGCGCACTTGACGCCGACGCCGTGCTCCTTGATCGCGTTGGCCGCGTCGATGGTGATCTGGTCGCGCGTCTCGTCGCGCTTCTCGATCCCGAGGTCGTAGTACTTCAGGTCGATGTCGAGGTACGGCAGGATCAGCCGCTCGCGGATCCACTGCCAGATGATCCGAGTCATCTCGTCGCCATCGATCTCGACGACGGGGTTCACGACCTTGATCTTCGCCATGCGGGGAGCGTCCTGCCTGAGTGTTTCGCGGCGTCCTTACGGAGCGGCACGCGGCTGCGCAAGCGGGGCGTCGGGGACGATGCGGCTCGCGCTCATCAGCCAGCCGACCACCGGCGGCACGCGCCGGGCGAGGGCGAGGCCGAGCCTGGCGGCGAGCGGTGTCTCGGCGAGCGCCCAGGCCAGCCTGGCGGTGCGGATCGGGCCGGTGACCCGCGCCGCCAGCTCCCGCTGGTATCGCTCGGCCCCCTCGGCCCCGTGCTCGAGCCAATGCCGCGCGGCCATCGCTCCGCTGGCGAGCGCGATCGCGATGCCCTCGCCGGCCAGCGAGGGGATCACCGCGGCCTGGTCGCCGAGCCGGAACAGGCCCGGCCGCGTCTCGTGGGCGATCCAGCCGTAGGGCACGGCGCCGACCGTCTCGACCGGCCGTCCGCGCCAGTCGTCCCCAAGCCGCCGGGCGAAGGCCGGCTGGCCGTCAGCGAGCGCCGCGAGCAGCTCCACCGGGTCGCCGCCGCTCGCCGCGAGCTGCGACTTGCGCACCGCGAGGCAGACGTTGGCGCTGCCGTCTTCCTGCAGCACGATCCCGGCATAGCCGCCGGCGAACAAGTGCAGCTCTATCCGCCCGCCGAGCAGCGCCTCGCGCGCCGGGCTCGCCGCCAGCCGAATGCGCAGGCCGAGCGCCGGGTCGCGCGCCTTGCGCGGCCGCCCGGGCCCGCGCACGTCGTGCTTGCCGGTGGCGAGGAACAGCGCCTCGCCGGCCCAGGTGCGCCGCCGCCCGACCACCGTGGTGCCCTCGACGCTCCGCGCCGTGTCGACCTCGAGCTCGGCTCCGAGCGCCAGTGCGCGCCGGCGCAGCGCGGTGTCGAGCGCGCGGCGCGACAGGCCGAACGCCGGGGCGGGGAGGGGCAGCGCCGCTTCGCGCTCGCCGGCGATCAGCGCGAGCCGCTCGACCCGCCGCGCGCCGAGCCGCGCGGGCTCGACCCCGAGCGCGCGCAATTGCTCGGCCGTGCGCCAGCTGAGGAATCCGCCGCACAGCTGGTCGCGCACTTCGGCGTCGCGATCGAGCAGCACCGGCGGCCGACCGGCCTCGGCGAGCGCTATCGCGGCGGCGCTGCCGGCGGGCCCGGCGCCGAGGACTAGCGGTACCGTTCGACGCATAACCGGAACGGGAACCAGCGCCGCACCCGCGCTTCGCCCAAGCCTTCGCGCGCCAGCAGTGCCTTCCACTCGGCCGGCCGGAAGCTGCGCGCGATCGAGGTGTGTCCGTCGAGCCGGACGATGCGGTGCCAGCCCATCGCGCTCGCCAGCAGCGGCCAGGTCGCATAAGCGAAACCGTGCCGGTGCAGGTCGTTGACGAACCACCCGGCTGCGGCCTCGCGCTCCATGAAGCGCAGGAACGCCGCGAGCTCTTCCTCGCTCATGTGGTGCGCGACGAGGCTCGAGATCACGCAATCGAACCCCGCGCCGGCGAGCTCGGCGAAGTCGCCGGTCAGGTAGCGGATCGGCGCGCCGGGCGAAGCGGTGGCTTCGGCCGCGGCGACGCTGCGCGGGTTGAGGTCGATCCCGGTCAGCTCGGCGTCGATCCCGCGCCGCGCGGCCCAGCGGGCGACCTGCCGCAGCATGTCGCCGTCGCCGAAGCCCACGTCGAGCAGGCGGAACCGCTCGCGCCGGCCGACCGCACGGCCAAGGAAGGCCAGCGTCGGGCGATAGGCGAAGGTGACCCGGTTGACCTTGGCGAGGTCGGCGAGAACCGCATGAAAGGTCGCCGGGTCGAGCGCCGGATCGTCCATCAGCTCGTCGGCACGCAGGCGCTCGGCGAGGCTACCCGCCATTGTCCCCGGTCCAGCCGAAGCGCAGCCCTTCCATCGCCAGCCCGGGTCCGAAGGCGAGCGCGATGCCGCTGGCCGGCTTGTCGGCCATCAGCCGCTCGAGCACGAACAGCACCGTGGCCGAGGACATGTTGCCGCAGTCGTGCAGCACGCTGCGCGACGCGGCGACCTTCTCGGGCGCGAGGCCGAGGCCGCGCTCGACCGCGTCGACGATCGACTTGCCGCCCGGATGCACCGCCCAGGCCTCGATCGCCTCGACCGGCTGGCCCGCGGTGACCGCCGTGGCGACTGCCTCGTCGGCCAGTGCTTCGCCGAGCCGGAGCGGCACGTCGCCCGACAGCTCCATCGCGAACCCGGTGTCGCCGATCGTCCAGGTGATCAGCGAATGGCTTTCCTCGAGCGTCATCGACAGCCCTTCGCCGAGCGCCAGGCCGGCCCCGTCCGCAGTGACCAGCGCGGCGGCCGCGCCGTCGGCGAACTGGGCCATCGCGAGCAGGCTCTCGAGCCGGTCGGTCGGCTGCAGGTGCAGGCTGCACAGCTCGACCGCGACCGCGAGCACGCGCGCCGACGGATCCGAGCGCACGATATGCCCGGCGGTGCGCAGCGCGGTGACGCCCGCGTAGCAGCCCATGAACCCGATCACGACCCGCTCGACGGTCGGCGCGAGCTTGAGCCGCCGCGCGATCACCTGGTCGAGCCCCGGCGCGGTGAACCCGGTGCAGCTGGCGACGACGAGGTGCGTCACCCCGGCGAGATCGCCGAGCTTGCCGATCGCCTCGAGCGCGAGCTCGGGCGCCTTGTCGGCATAGACCGCCATGCGGTCGGCCGTGCTCGGCGGATCGGGCCGCGCGTAGAAGCTCCCCGCGGCCTCGTGGGTGTCGTCCTCGCTGAGCACGGTGTAGCGGTTGCCGATGCCCGAGCGCTGCAGCATCCGGTCGAGCAGGCCGGCCTCGCGCTCGCCGAGCTGGCGGCGGGCCCAGTCGGTGTACCGGCCGTTGCATTCGCTGGCGGGGACGGCGGTGGCGATGGCGGTGATGCGCGGTTCGGGTTTCGTCACGACCATCGAACGGTCGAGGCCCGAAGAGGTGCCACTGGAATCGGTCATGCCCGTGGGTGCGTGGCCGCAGCGGCGCGGTTCACCGTCGCGAGTCCCGCGGACAAAGAAAAACCCCGCATTTCTGCGGGGTTCCTGATGGTGGGCGTAGGAAGGATTGAACTTCCGACCCCTGCGATGTCAACACAGTGCTCTACCACTGAGCTATACGCCCGAACCATCCGAGCCGCCCCGGGGTGCGGGGCAGGCGGGCCATCTAGCGATGCCGGCACCCCATGGCAAGGGGGCAGGCGCGCGATCTTCAAGGACGAAACGAGGCCTCGGTGATCTGGTCCTCGAAGATCCGCTCGACCTCGAGCACGAGGTCCTTCAGGTGGAACGGCTTCGACAGCATCTTCGCCCGCGGCGCCTCGCGGCTCGCCTTGAGCGTGACCGCGGCGAAGCCGGTGATGAACATGACGCGGGTCTGCGGGCTGATCTCGGCGCAACGCTGGGCGAGCTCGATCCCGTCCATCTCGGGCATGACGATATCCGACAGCAGCAGGTCGTAGTCCTGCGCCTCGAGCAGCGGCAGCGCATCGGTGCCGCGATCGACCGCGTCGACCGCATATCCGGCCTGCGCGAGCGCGCGGGCGAGATAAGTGCGCATCGCCTCGTCGTCTTCTGCCAGCAGGATGCGGATCATGATTTCCCCCCGTTTGCTCGTAAGCAGCGTGAGGCTCCCATATACCCCTCGCGCGCTTAAGATTCTCGTCCAATATACGACGTGGCCAGCTTTGACACAGATGCAAATAGCGGCCAGCTTGCCCAGATGGTGGAAAAGGGTCCGGCAACGCGCGAATCGCGCGGAAAACCTCCAGGCGGGCGCGGGGGCAGCATCCCCGGCACGCCGCGCAGCCAGGCGGCCTTCACGCTCACGTTGCGCGATCCGGCGCCGGTGCCGGTGCTGCTCGCCGCGCCCCACGCGGGGCGCGCCTATCCGGGCGAATTCGCCGAGATCATGCGCAACCAGGCGGCTTCGTGCCTGCGGCTCGAGGACCGGTTCGTCGATCTCCTCGCCGAAGCGGTCGCGCGTGAGACCGGTGCGGCGCTGCTCGTCGCCCAGGCGCCGCGCGCGGTGCTCGATCTCAACCGCGCGCCCGACGACATCGATTGGGACATGGTCGTCGGCGGTCCGCCCGAGCGCCGCGTGCGCCACGCCGCCGGCCGCCGCGCCCGCAGCGGGCTCGGCCTGATCCCGCGCCGCCTGCCGGGCCTCGGCGAGCTGTGGCGCCGCCGCCTGACGCACGACGAGCTCACCGCGCGGATCGAGCAGGTGCACCAGCCGTATCACGCGGCACTCGCCGCCGGGCTCGAGCAGTTGCGCGACCGGTGGGGCGCGGCGCTGCTGATCGACTTGCACTCAATGCCGCCGCTCGGGCCCAAGCGCGGTCACGACGCGGCGCCCGATTTCGTCGTCGGCGACCGGTTCGGCGCCTCGTGCGACGCGTCGCTCAGCGCGGCGGCGATCGACCATTTCTCGCTCGCCGGCCGGCGCGTGGCGCACAACCGGCCTTACGCGGGCGGCTACGTGCTCGACCGGCACGGCGCGAGCACGCGCGGGATCCACGCCATGCAGGTTGAAGTCTGCCGTTCAACCTATCTCGACGCGCAGCTGCGCGAGCCGGGCCCCGGCATGGCGGCGGTGGTGCGGGTGCTGGCGGGTCTGGTGCGGCGGATGGCCGAGGAGCTCGCCACGGGCCGGAGCCTCCCGCAGGCGGCGGAATAGCTGCCCAAATGAAAAGACCACCTCGTGCAAGCACGAGGTGGCCAAGGTTCAGGGAGGAGGTACGCCGAAGCGCACCTATCCGGCCGGGCCATGAGGGAAGCGCCGACCGGACCAAACGTATTTAGTCGATATTCGCCACGCTTCAAGGGGGCGGGGAATCACCCTCCCGCCGCGGGAGGGTGATTCCCGAGCGTGCTCAGGAAGCGGCTGCGCCGTTGGCGGCGCCCGGGCCCTTGCCCTGGACCGTCTGCTTGGCGAAGATCACGCGCATCAGGTCGAGCGAGAACAGGTGGGCGTAGATCAGCGGCAACAACCCGATCTCGGCCCAGGTCTTGAGCTTGTCGGCCTCGATCTCGCGCAGCTTGTCCTGGTTGACCATGCGGAAGCCGCGATAGACGTACGGCTGGTCGGGCTTGTCGTTCTGCTGGATGGCGACCTCGCCGTCCATCAGCAGACCGGCGGTGTTGAGCTCTTCCATGAACTGCTGGGTCCGCGCACCCGCCTGCTCGAACTGCTCGCAGAAGCTCAGCAGGCCCTTGGTGTGCTCGCTCGGCTGGCCTTCGGCGAACAGCGCCTGGCCGTCGGCGTATTCGCCGAGCAGGTCGCTCGACGGGTCGAAGCACAGCGACATCTCCTCGGCGTCGGGACGGAGCCGGGCGAGGAGGAACGGGTAGCGGCGGATGTAGGCCGGGACGTACGAGTCATCGACCTGCTTGCCCTCGTCGTCGAAGAACACGTTGACGCCTTCGTTGAGGCCCATCAGCGCCAGCGGCACCGGGTTGTCGCCGGCCGAGAACACGATCGGGAAGTCGCGCTGGGCCTGGGTGAACTCGTCGACCGTCAGCGGGATGGCGTGCTGGTTGCGGATCCACGAAGCCTTGTCGACCGTGCGGGCGCTCCAGGTGCCGTGATCGCGGCTGTTGAGCGGCATCAGGTCGTTGTAGAACAGGGGCAATTGGGCTTGCGGCGCGCTGGCCATGATCTCTCTCTCCGGTAGGCTGATCGCGTGTGGAACCGGGCGCTCCCCACGCGCATGGGCGCGCGCTTTATAGGGGCGCGAACCCGGGCGCAACCCGTCAGGCGGCGGCAGGCACGAGCTTGCCCGGGTTGAGCAGGCCCTGCGGATCGAGCGCCTGCTTGACGCTGCGCAGGATCATGAGCTGGACCGGATCGCCGAGCCGGCCGAGCTCGTCGCGCTTGAGCTGGCCGATGCCGTGCTCGGCGCTGATCGAGCCGCCCCACTGGGTGACGAGGTCGTGCACGAACATGCTGATCGGCTTGCCCACCTCGACCTCCCACTCGCCGCGCACCGCCCCCTTTGGCGCAAGCGCGTGGAAGTGGACGTTGCCGTCGCCGAGGTGGCCGAAGGCGACCGCGGTCACGCCGGGAAAGCGGGCTTCGAGCGCCGGCACGGCCTCGGTCACGAATTCGGCCATCCGCGCCACCGGAACCGAGATGTCGTGCTGCATCGCCGGGCCCAGCGCGCGCTCGGCCGGAGCGATCTCGTCGCGCAGCAGCCAGAACTGCTCGGCCTGGGCCTCGTTGGCGGCGATCGTCGCGTCCTCGACCAGTCCGGCCTCGAACGCGCTCTCGAGCAGCGTGCGCGCGAGCTCGGGCAGCGCCGCGGCGTGCGCGCTGTCGGCGGCGAGCTCGATCAGCGCGTTCCACTCGTGCTGGCCCGCGAGCGGCGAGCGCGAGCCGGGGACATGCGCGAGCACCGCGGCGAGGCTGTGGCGCGGCATGACCTCGAACCCTTCGAGCGCATCGCCGGCGACCCGCTCGGCATGGAGCAGCAGGGTCCGCGCATCGGCGATCGAGCCGAGCCCGGCCCACAGCACCGCGCGGTCGGCCAGCGCCGGCAGCAGCCGCAGCGTCGCCGCGGTGACGATCCCGAGCGTGCCCTCGGAGCCGATCAGCAGCTGCTTGAGGTCGAACCCGCGGTTGTCCTTCTTGAGCGGCGTCAGCGCGTCGAACACGCTGCCGTCGGCGAGCACCGCCTCGATCCCGAGCACTTGCGCGCGCATCGAGCCGTGCCGCAGGACCTGGGTACCACCGGCGTTGGTCGAGATCAGCCCGCCGATCGTCGCCGACCCCTTGCCGCCGAGCGTGAGCGGGAAGCGCAAGTGCTCGGCCGCGGCTGCCTCGTGCAGCGTCTGCAGGATCACCCCGGCCTCGCAGGTCACCTCGCGCGCCTGCGGGTCGAGCCGGCGGATCGCGTTCATGCGCCGCAGCGAGAGCACGATCGCGTGCCCGGTGTCGTCGGGCGTGGCGCCGCCGGACATGCCGCTGTTGCCGCCTTGCGGGACCACCGGGATGCCGTGCTCGGCACAGAGCTTGACCAGCGCGGCGACCTCGGCGGTCGAGCCCGGCGAGGCGAGCGCGAGCGCCCGCCCGGTGAAGCGGCCGCGCCAGTCGGTCAGCCACGGCTGGACCAGCTCGGGGTCGCGGGTCAGCCCGCGCTCGCCGAGGAGCGCGGCGGCGGCGGCAAGGAACGCATCGGTCTGGCTCATGACCGCGCTTTGCCAGCGCGTCCGGCGGCTTGCAAAGGGCAAATCCCGAGTTAAGCGAGCATTCAATCAGCTGCGGTAGAGAGAACGCGTGGGCCAGCCGCCGTGCGGTCCGGAACGGAGCAGGCCCAGGTCTCGATGA
This sequence comes from uncultured bacterium, assembly GCA_966112795.1. Taxonomy (GTDB): domain Bacteria; phylum Pseudomonadota; class Alphaproteobacteria; order Sphingomonadales; family Sphingomonadaceae; genus Croceibacterium_A. The sequence continues at coordinate 1,125 of CBHWED010000124.1, read as the reverse complement.
ACGCGTTGGTTGCTTTCCTCTCCCCGCTTGCCTTGCTGCTGCCGGCGGTGGCCGGCGGCCTGCCGGCGAGCCCGGAGGATGGCGCCGTGCACGAGGCGGCCGGGCGGGTCAGCCCGCCGAAGGGGTTCGACACCGTTCCCGCCGAGCCGTTCGAGGTCCTGCAGCAGGCGCGCCGGCCGCAGGAATTCGGCCAGGTGCGGATCGAGCAGCGGGTGATCATCCGCATTTCGCCGGCCTCGCCCGCGCGGCGCGAGCAGATGATGGCCGACTTCCGACGCCAGAGCGCCACGCAGACGCAGTACGAGGAAGAGCGGCTGCGCGGCTGCGTCGCGCTCTCGGGGATCGCCGCCTACCAGCCGTCGCCGCAGCGCAACCGGCTGCTGCTGTTCATGCGCGACCGCAACATCGTCAGCGTCGAGCTCGAGCGCGCCTGCAGCGCGCGCGATTACTACTCGGGGTTCTACGTCGAGCGCAGCGAGGACGGGCAGATCTGCGCCAAGCGTGACGTGCTGCAGTCGCGGGCCGGGGCCAACTGCAAGGTGGCGAAGCTCCACCGGCTCGTCGCCGTGCGCGACTGATACACAGGATTCCTTGACTTTCGCCCGGCGCGCGGCCTACGGGCGCGCGTCGCGGGGGCTCGCAGGAGCCTGCCCGAAGCACGAGTGGGTCGCCCGCTCCCGATCCGGACATTGCAAGCGCCATGAAATTCGCCGACCTCGGCCTCTCCAACGAATTGCTGCAGGCGGTGGAAGCTGCCGGGTACAGCGAGCCGACGCCGATCCAGGCGCAGGCGATCCCGCAGGTCCAGATGATGAAGGACCTGATCGCGATCGCGCAGACCGGCACGGGCAAGACCGCGAGCTTCGTGTTGCCGATGATCGACATCCTGCATCACGGCCGCCGCCGCGCGCGCATGCCGCGCTCGCTGATCCTCGAGCCGACCCGCGAGCTGGCGATGCAGGTCGCCGAGAACTTCGAGAAGTACGGCAAGAACCACGATCTCAAGATGGCGCTGCTGATCGGCGGCGTGCAGATGGGCGACCAGGTCAAGGCGCTCGACGAGGGCGTCGACGTGCTGATCGCGACGCCGGGCCGGCTGATGGACCTGTTCGAGCGCGGCAAGAT
>CBHWED010000123.1:0-9645 GCA_966112795.1 uncultured bacterium | reverse complement strand
TAAGCACGGCAACCCGGCCCCCTCCCGGGGGGAGGGGGATTGCCGGGGCAAAACCGTTTGGGGGGCGGAACCGTGGCGGGTCCCCCCCCCTCGACGCAGGTGCGCCGACCTGCCATTCAACGTGACCGTCCGGGTCGCAAAAGACGGCCAGATCGAAGTGGCAAGACCGAACCGGACGCTTGGCGGCACTCTGTGCCCCTGCGCACCGCACCGCGTGCGGCCGGTCTAATGATGCTCCCTTCGGCTGATCGCTCCGCCCGCTCCCTGGCGCCGCAATGGGCGTCGGCGCGACTACGCTGCGACCAACGTGCCCGGCTACGACTTGCCGGCGGGGCAAGGCAAGCGGTTTCTGTGGGGGAATCCCAAAATGCGACAGTCGCGACCGCCGGCCGCGATGCGCAAATCACACCAGGCGCGACTGCCTCAGCGCCGCGGCGATGAACCCGGCGAACAGCGGATGCGGCTCGAACGGCCGGCTCTTGAGCTCGGGATGGAACTGCACGCCGACGAACCACGGGTGGTCCGGACGCTCGACGATCTCGGGCAGCAGCCCGTCGGGCGACATGCCCGAGAACACCAGCCCGCCCTTCTCGAGCGGCTCACGATAGGCCGAGTTGACCTCGTAGCGGTGCCGGTGGCGCTCGGAGATCGCCGTCGCGCCGCCGTAAATCGTTGAAACGTGGCTATTGCCCGACAGCACCGCGTCGTAGGCGCCGAGCCGCATGGTCCCGCCGAGGTCTCCTTCGGTCGAGCGCTGCTGGAGCCCCTCCTTGCTCATCCATTCGGTGATGATGCCGACCACCGGCTCGGGCGTCTCGCCGAACTCGGTCGACGAGGCGTTGGCGATCCCCGCGGTGTTCCGCGCGCCTTCGATGCAGGCCATCTGCATCCCGAGGCAGATGCCGAAGAACGGCACCTTGCGCTCGCGCGCAAAGCGCACAGAGGCGATCTTGCCTTCGGACCCACGCTCGCCGAACCCGCCGGGCACGAGAATCGCATGCATCGGCTCGAGCTGCGCGGCGATTTCCGAATCGTCCTGCTCGAAGATCTCGGCGTCGATCCAGCGGATGTTGACCTTGACCCGGTTGGCCATGCCGCCGTGGACCAGCGCCTCGTTGAGCGACTTGTAGGCGTCGGGCAGGCCGACGTACTTGCCGACCACCGCGATCGTCACCTCGCCCTCGGGGTTCTCGTAGCGGTCGACGATATCGGCCCAGCGCGAGAGGTCGGGTGCCGGCGCCTCGAGCCCGAAGTGCGTGAGCACCTGCTGGTCGAGCCCTTCGGCATGGTACTGCAGCGGCACGGCGTAGATGCTCGAGGCGTCGAGCGCCTGGATCACGGCTTCGGGCCGCACGTTGCAGAACAGCGCGATCTTGGCCCGCTCGCTCGCCGGCAGCGGATGCTCGGTGCGGCACAGCAGCAGGTCGGGCTGGACGCCGAGGCTGGTCAGCTCGCGCACCGAGTGCTGCGTCGGCTTGGTCTTGAGCTCGCCGGCCGCGGCCACGTAGGGGACCAGTGTCACATGAATGGCGCAGGTCTGTTCGCGGCCGAGCTCGTTCCTGAGCTGGCGGATCGCCTCAATGAACGGCAGGCTCTCGATGTCGCCGACGGTGCCGCCGATCTCGCACAGGATGAAATCGTGATCCTCGGGCTCGGCGAGCGCGAATTCCTTGATCTGGTCGGTGACGTGCGGGATCACCTGGACCGTGGCGCCGAGGTAGTCGCCGCGCCGCTCCTTCTGGATGATCGTCTGGTAGATCCGCCCCGAGGTGACGTTGTCGGCCTGCCGCGCCGAGACGCCGGTGAAGCGCTCGTAGTGGCCGAGATCGAGGTCGGTCTCGGCCCCGTCGTCGGTCACGTAGACCTCGCCGTGCTGGTAGGGGCTCATCGTCCCCGGATCGACGTTGAGGTAGGGATCGAACTTGCGGATGCGGACCTTGTAACCGCGCGCCTGCAGGAGCGCGGCGAGGCTCGCCGCCATGAGACCCTTGCCGAGCGAGGAAACCACGCCGCCGGTGATAAATATATACCGCGCCATGGGAGACGAGCCTTAAGCGTGCCGGCGGATTCGGCGCAAGGGCCGATCCGGCGAATTTCACAACGATGCGATGAACGCCCCGTCCGGGGCGCGCGAATTTACTGGTCGGCGCCCGCCAGCGGATCGTCGGCCGGAGCCGGCGTGCCCGTCGCGGTCGGCGCCGGAGCGTCGACCACCGGGGCATTGAGGTCGCCCGCGGCACCCTGGCCCCCGAGCGGATCGCCCGCCGGAGCGACCGTCCGGTCGAGAGTCTCGTCGACTTCGCTGCCCGTGGTCACGTCCACCGCGAGCGCGGCGAGGACGATCGCGAGGATCACGAAGATCACCGCCAGCCACTTGGTCGTGCGGGTCAGGAAGTCCGCCGCACCGCGCGCATTCATCAGCCCGCCGGGGCTGCCCCCGCCGCCGATGCCGAGCCCGCCGCCTTCGGAGCGCTGCATCAGCACGATGCCGACCAGCGCCGCGGCGACGATCGCCTGGATCACGGTGAGGAAAATGAAAAGCGACATACGGTCTCAGACTCTCACTGGGCAGTGTGTGCGCGCATGTAGGCGCGCAGGGGCCTCAGGGCAAGTTGCGCTCAGCCCTCGGCGAGTTCGGCCGCGGCGACGATGATGCCGAGGAAGCTCTCCGCGGTCAGGCTCGCACCGCCGACCAGCGCTCCGCCGACCTCGTCGGCAGCCAGCAGTTCGGCGGCGTTGTCGGGCTTGACCGAGCCGCCGTAGAGGATCCGTACCGCGGCCCCGGCCTCGCCGTAGATTGCGACCAGCCTGGCGCGGATCGAGCGGTGCATCGCGCCGACGTCCTCGACCGTCGGCGTACGCCCGGTGCCGATCGCCCAGACCGGCTCGTAGGCGACGCTGACCTTCTCGGCGGCGTGCTCGCCGCGCGGCAGCGAGCCTTCGAGCTGCGCCGAAACGACCGCCTCGGCCTCGCCCGCGTCGCGCTGCGCTTCGGTCTCGCCGACGCAGACGATCGCGCTGAGCCCGGCGGCAAGCGCCGCCTCGGCCTTGGCGCGGACCTCGGCATCGCTCTCGCCGTGGTCGGCGCGGCGTTCGGAATGGCCGACGATCACGAAGCCGGCACCGGCGTCCTTGATCATTGCCGCGGAGATGTCGCCGGTGTGCGCACCGCCCTCGGCCGCGTGGCAATCCTGCGCGCCGACGCCGATCAGCCCGGCTTCCTTGCGCGTGGCGTGGATCAGCGTGAACGGCGGAGCGATCGCAACTTCGGCCTTGATCCGCCGCGCGGCGGCGCGATCGATCGCGCGGGCCTCGGACAGCATGGCGCGCGTGCCATGCATCTTCCAATTGCCGACGATATAGGGGCGCTGGGCCATCAGACCGTATTTCCTGGTTCTTGATTTCGCGTGAGGGGGCCCGCTCAGGGGCCCGGAGTGCGACGCCCGCTAGTCCGCCGGACCGGCGATGTCAAAAGCGCAATTGCGACGCCCCGCCGATTGAACGGTGGACTGTTGCGGGAGCGCCGCATGCGGGATAAAGCGCCCGTTCAAACGCGCCGGGTCCGGCCAAAAACCGGGCCCGGCGCGCCATGCAGACGCCGGAAGAATCAGCCTTTCATGCTCCAGCTTTTCCGCAATTTCTTCAAGTCGAAGGTCGGCGTGCTCCTCACGCTCGTGTTCCTCGTCGTCATCGCCATCGCCTTCGCCAGCTCCGACGTCGCCAACACCGGCATGTTCGGCGGGGTTTCGGGCGGTGACCGTGTGGCGGTGGTCGGCCGCGAGCGGATCGATGCTTCGGAGCTGACCGCCAGCGCGAACAACATGCTCGAGCAGATGCGCCAGCAGAACCCGACGATGACCATGCAGGTCTTCGTTGCCCAAGGCGGCTTCGATCGCGCGCTCGACCAGATGCTGCAGCGGAGTGCGGTGGCCGAGTTCGCGCGCACCTTCGGCATGCGCGCGGGCAAGCGCCTCGTCGACAGCGAGCTGCGCCAGATGACCGCGTTCCGCGGCGCCGATGGCAACTTCGACGAGAACGCGTTCCGCGCCGCGATCGCCCAGCGCGGCCTGACCGAAACCATGGTCCGCCGCGATCTCGAGTCGGGCCTGCTCGCGCGCCAGCTGCTGACCCCGATCGCGTTCTCGCCGGTCCTGCCGCAGAGCTTCGGCCGCCAGTATGCCTCGCTGCTGCGCGAGCGCCGCGAAGGCGGCATCGCGCTGCTGCCGAGCACCGCCTTTGCGCCGACCGGCGCGCCGACCGACGCGCAGCTGCAGGCGTTCTACAAGGAGAAGAGCGCCCGCTTCGTCCGCCCCGAACGCCGCGTAATCCGCTTCGCGAGCTTCGGCGAGGAAGTGCTCGGCGACCTGCCCGCGCCGACCGCGGCGCAGATCCAGCAGCGCTACCAGCGCGACCGGGCGAACTACGCCGCGGTCGAGCGGCGCAAGTTCACCCAACTCGTCGTGCCGACCGAAGCCGCGGCGCAGGCGATCGTCGCCGAAGTCCGCGGCGGCACCGCGCTCGATGCCGCCGCGCGCGAGAAGGGTCTCGCGACCGCCGCGATCGGGCCGATCACGCAGGCCGAACTGACCACCAATGCCTCGGCCGCTGTGGCGCAGGCCGCCTTCGCCGCGCAGTCGGGCGCCCTCGCCGCGCCGGCCCGTGGCGGCCTCGGCTGGTACGTGCTGCGCGTCGACGCGATCGACAAGCAGCCGGCGCGCACGCTCGAGCAGGTGCGCGGCCAGATCGCCGAGACGCTGGCGACCGAACAGCGCCGCACCGCGCTCGCGGATCTCACCGCCGACATCGAGGAGCGCTTCGACAACGGCGAAAGCCTCGCCGACGTCGCGCGCAGCCTCAAGGTCGAGCTGACCAGCACCGCGCCCGCCACCGCCGATGGCCGCATCTACCGCAAGCAGGGCGAGACCGTGCCGCAGGTGCTCGGCCGCGTGCTCGAAGTCGCCTTCGACATGGAAGAGGAAGAGCCGCAGCTGGCCGAAGTCGTGCCGGGGCAGACCTTCGTCATCTTCGACGTGCCCGAGATCACCCATTCGGCGACCGCGCCGCTGGCCGAGATCCGCGACGACGTGACCGCGCTGTGGCGCCGCGACGAGGGTGCCAAGGCCGCCAAGGCCGCAGCCGACCGGATCGAGGCGCGGGTCAAGCAGGGCACGCCGCTCGCCGCCGCGGTGGCTGCCGAGAGCAAGCCGCTGCCGGCGCCGCAGGCGATCAACCTGACCCGCGAGCAGCTTGCCCGGCAGGGCCAGGTGCCGCCGTCGCTGGCGCTGTTCTTCAGCATGGCCGAAGGCACGGTGAAGAAGCTCGAGGCGGGCAACGATGCCGGCTGGTACGTTGTCCAGCTGCGCGACATCGAGGCCGGCCAGGTCGTCGCCAACGACCCGCTGGTTCGGGCGACGCTGCAGCAGCTCGGCCGCGTCTCGGGCGAGGAATACGTCCAGCAGTTCGTCGAGGCCGCGAAGGACGAGATCGGCGTCGAGCGCAACGAGGCGGCGATCGCCGCGGTTCGGGCGCAGCTGACCGGCACCCAGGCCGAATAAGGTTCCGGCGCTGTCCGGCCCGCTGCCCGAGAATGCCGATCAGGCGCTGGCCCGGCTTGCCGCCGGCGAGCCCGCGCTCGTCTGGCGCAAGCTCGTCGCCGACACCGAGACTCCGATCGGCGCGGCGCTCAAGCTGATCGAGCCCGGGCGCGGCGACTTCCTGCTCGAATCGGTCGAAGGCGGCGCGGTGCGCGGGCGATACAGCATGCTCGGGCTCGACCCCGACCTGATGTTCCGCGCGACCGGCCACGCTTGCGAGGTCAACCGCGCGTGGCGACACGATCGCGCGGCGTTCGAGCCGCTTCCCGGCGACGCGCTCGCCGAGCTGCGCGCGCTGGCCGATTCGTGCCGCATCGACGTGCCCAAGACGCTGCCGCCGGCGCTCGCCTGCCTGGTCGGCTATTTCGGCTACGAAACCATCGGCCTCGTCGAGAAGCTGCCGCGCGCAAGGAGCGAAAGCGCGCTCGCGCTGCCCGACATGCTGTTCGCGCGCCCGACGCTGATCCTGGTGTTCGACGGGCTGACCGACGAGCTGTTCTGCATCGCTCCGCTGTGGGCTGACGGAAGCGACCCGCATCGCGCGGTCGAGCTGGCCGGCGAGCGGATCGACGAGGCCGTGCGCAAGCTGACGCTCGCCCCGCCCCCGCCGCTGCGCGACACCGAGCTGCCCGAAATGGCGCTCACGCCGGTGACCGACGCGGCCGATTACGAGGCCATGGTCCTCAAGGCCAAGGACTACATCACCGCCGGCGACATCTTCCAGGTCGTGCTCGCGCAGCGCTTCACCTGCCCGTTCCCGCTGCCGCCGTTCGCGCTCTACCGCGCGTTGCGGCGGGTGAATCCCTCGCCGTTCCTCTACTTCCTCGACCTGCCCGGGTTCGCGGTGGTCGGCTCGAGCCCCGAGATCCTCGTGCGCGTGCGCGACGGCGAGGTCACGATCCGCCCGATCGCCGGCACCCGCCCGCGCGGCAAGACCGAGGAGGAGGACCGCGAGGCCGAACGCAGCCTGCTCGCCGATCCCAAGGAATGCGCCGAGCACCTGATGCTGCTCGACCTCGGCCGCAACGACGTCGGCCGGGTGGCCGCCGCCGACAGCGTCGAGGTCACCGCGAGCTTCACGATCGAGCGCTACAGCCACGTGATGCACATCGTCAGCAACGTCGTCGGCCGGCTGTCTCCTGCCAAGGACGCGCTCGACGCGTTGTTCGCGGGCTTCCCGGCCGGCACCGTCTCGGGCGCGCCCAAGGTCCGCGCCTGCCAGGTGATCGCCGAGCTCGAGCCCGAGACCCGCGGCGCCTATGCCGGCGGTGTCGGCTATTTCGCCCCCGACGGCTCGGTCGACAGCTGCATCGTGCTCAGGACCGCGGTGGTGAAGGACGGCGTGATGCACGTCCAGGCCGGCGCCGGCATCGTCGCCGACAGCGACCCGGCCTATGAGGCCGCCGAGTGCCGGGCAAAGGCCGCTGCGCTGCTGGCCGCGGCGCGCGAGGCGGCACGGGTGGCGAGCGAGGCCGGGTTCGGCCAGTGACCTCGCGGACGGGCGATCTGCCGGCACGGTTCCGTTCGCCCCTCCGTTTTCGCAAAGGCTATGTTCTGGCAACGGCCGCTTTGCTGGCGGTCGAAGTCATCATCGCGCTCTTCGTTCGGGACCGGTTCGTGCGCCCCTACTTCGGTGACGCCCTCGCCGTGGCCCTGGTTTACTGTGCTCTCCGGGCGGCGATCGACCTGTCTGCGCGCGCTGCCGCTGCCCTCGCATTCGCCGTGGCAGCGGCGATCGAATTCGGCCAGTATCTCCAGATCCTGCGCCTGGTCGGTCTCGAAGGCAACGCGATCGCGAGGACGGTGCTCGGCAGCGGCTTCGATCTTCAAGACTTCATCGCCTACGCAGCCGGAGCGCTCGGCGTGCTCGCCGTCGAAGCGGCGCGGAGCTTGAAACCGCCTGCAAATGAGGCGAAGGCGGCGCCATGATCCTCGTCATCGACAACTACGACAGCTTCACCTTCAACCTGGTCCACTACCTGATGGAGCTGGGCGCCGAGGTCGAGGTGGTGCGCAACGACGCGATCTCGGCGGGGCAGGCGCTGTCGAGCGGGGCCAAGGGTTTCCTGATCTCGCCCGGCCCCTGCACGCCCAACGAGGCCGGCGTGAGCCTCGAACTCGTCGCCGCCGCTGCCGACGCGGGCCGGCCGCTGCTCGGGGTGTGCCTCGGCCACCAGGCGATCGGCCAGCATTTCGGCGGCCGCGTCACGCGCGGCGGGCTCATGCACGGCAAGACCAGCCCGGTGACGCATGACGGCACCGGCCTCTTCGCCGGCCTGCCCTCGCCGTTCACGGCGACCCGCTACCACTCGCTGATCGTCGAGGACATTCCCGAGACGCTCGTGGTCAACGCCACCAGCGAGACCCCGGGCCTCGACGGCTCCTCGGTGATGGGCTTCCGCCACCGCGAGCTGCCGATCCATGGCGTGCAGTTCCATCCGGAATCGATCGCCACCGAACATGGCCACGACCTGCTGGCCAACTTCCTGCGGATCTGCGGAATCGAGACCAAGGCGCTGGAAAGAGCCGGCGCGTGAAAACGCTGCCGCCGGTCGACCACCCGCTCGACGAGAGCGAGGCCGAGGCCGCGTTCGGCGCGATGCTCGACGGAGTCCCGTCCGACGAAGCGATCGCCGCGTTCCTCGTGGCGCTGTCCGACCGCGGCGAGACCGCGCCCGAGATCGCCGGCGCCGCCCGCGCTATGCGCGCCCGGCTGATCCCGGTCGCCGCGCCGGCCAACGCGATCGACGTCTGCGGCACCGGCGGCGACGGGCACCACACGCTCAACGTCTCGACCGCGGTGGCGCTGGTCGTCGCCGCCTGCGGCGTGCCGGTGGCCAAGCACGGCAACCGCGCGGCGAGCTCGAAGGCCGGCGCGGCCGACACGCTCGAAGCGCTAGGGCTCAATCTCGACCGGGCGATGGAAACCGCCGAGCAGACGCTCGGCGACCTCGGCATCGGCTTCCTGTTCGCAGGAAAGCACCACCCGGCGATGGGTCGGATCATGCCGATCCGCAAGGCGCTCGGCCGGCGCACGATCTTCAACCTGATGGGCCCCCTGGCTAACCCGGCGGGCGTCAAGCGCCAGCTCGTCGGCATCGCCCGCCCGGCTTACGTGCCGATCTATGCCGAAGCGCTCGCCCGGCTCGGCACCGAGCACTCGTTCGTGATCTCGGGGGACGAGGGCCTCGACGAGCTCAGCCTCGCGGGCGGCAACGAGGTCGCCATGGTCATCGGCGGCGAAGTGCGCATGCAGCGCGTCCACGCCGAGGATGCGAGCCTGTCGACCGCGACGATCGAGGCGATCCGCGGCGGCGACCCGCAGCACAACGCGGCCGAGCTCACCAAGCTGCTGATGGGCGAGCCGGGTCCCTACCGAGATGCGGTCCTGTTCAACGCCGCGGGCGCGCTGCTCGTAGCAGGCGAAGTCGAGACTTGGGCCGAAGGCGCCGAGGAAGCCGCCGAGGCGATCGACAAAGGGCTCGCCAAGGCGCTGCTCGACTGCTGGATCGCGAGCACGAAATGACCGACAAGCTCACCGAGATCTGCGCCACCAAGCGCGAGGAAGTCGCGGCCCGCAAAGGCCTGGCCACGCTCGACGATCTCGACCGTGCCGCGCTCGGCGCCGGCGCGCCGCGCGGGTTCCGCTATGCGCTCGAAGCCAAGGCCCGCACCGGCTTCGGCCTGATCGCCGAAATCAAGAAAGCCTCGCCCTCTAAGGGCCTGATCCGCGCCGACTTTCGCCCCGCCGAGCACGCCATCGCCTACGAGCAGGGTGGCGCCGCCTGCCTTTCGGTGCTGACCGACGCCCCGTACTTCCAGGGCCACGAAGACTACCTGATGGACGCCCGCGCCGCCTGCGGCCTGCCGGTGCTGCGCAAGGACTTCATGATCGACCCGTGGCAGGTCGCCGAAGCCCGCGCGATCGGCGCCGACGCGATCCTGATCATCGTCGCGGCGCTCGAGGATGCCGAGATGGCCGAGATCGAGGCGGCCGCGCTCGAGCGCGGGATGGACGTGCTGGTCGAAGTCCACGACGAGGCCGAGATGG
>CBHWED010000122.1:0-9670 GCA_966112795.1 uncultured bacterium | reverse complement strand
CTGATCGCCGACGAGTTCCGCCAGCGCCATCCCGAGGTGCCGCTGGTGCTGATGGGCTACGCCAACCCGATGGTCCGCCGCGGGCCCGAGTGGTTCGCGGGGGAAGCCAAGGGCTGCGGGGTCGACGGGGTGATCTGCGTCGACATCCCGCCCGAGGAGGACGACGCGCTCGGCCCGGCGCTGCGGGCGGAGGGTGTCGACCTGATCCGTCTGGCAACGCCGACCACCGACGTGCGGAGGCTTCCCGCCGTGCTCGAGGGCTCGTCGGGGTTCCTGTACTACGTCTCGGTCGCGGGCATCACCGGCAAGCAGCAGGCGCAGCTCGATTCGATCGAGCAGAACGTGAACCGCATCAAGCAGGCGACCGGCCTGCCGGTCGTGGTCGGTTTCGGCGTGCGCACGCCCGAGCAGGCGGCGGCGATCGCCCGCGTCGCCGACGGCGTGGTGGTCGGCTCGGCGCTGGTCGAGCTGGTCGGCGCGCACGGCGAGGACGCGCCCGAGCATCTGCGCGAGCTCACTTCGGCTCTTGCGGCGGCAGTCCATTCGGCCGAAAGGCAGGCCGCATGAGCTGGCTCACCCGCGTCCGCAACGCGCTGCCGTTCGGCAACAAGCGCGAAACCCCCGAGAACCTGTGGGTCAAGTGCCCGCGGTGCCAGGAGATGCTGTTCGCCAAGGAATTCGAGGCCAACCTCTCGGTGTGCCCGAAGTGCGAGAACCACGGCCGCATCGGCGCCGATGCGCGGCTCGCGCAATTGCTCGACGAGGGCTTCGAGCTGCTCGCCGAGCCCGAGGTGCGCGAGGACCCGCTCAAGTTCCGCGATTCGAAGAAGTACACCGACCGGCTCAAGCAGGCGCGCGCGAGCAATCCGCATTGCGACGCGTTCCAGGTCGGCGTCGGCTCGATCGAGGGCCGCCGCGCGGTCGTCGGCGTGCAGGACTTCTTCTTCATGGCCGGCTCGATGGGCATGGCGGTCGGCGAGGCCTTCTGTAACGGCGCCGAGCGCGCGCTGCAGGAACGCTGCGGCTACGTGGTCGTGACCGCGGCAGGCGGCGCGCGGATGCAGGAAGGCATCCTCTCGCTGATGCAGATGCCCAAGGCGACCGTGATGACGCGCCGGCTCAAGGAGGCCGGGCTGCCGTACATCGTCGTGCTGGCCGACCCGACCACCGGCGGCGTCACCGCGAGCTACGCGATGCTCGGCGACGTGCACATCGCCGAGCCCAACGCGCTGATCGGCTTCGCCGGCCAGCGGGTGATCCAGGAAACGATCCGCGCGCAGCTGCCCGACGGGTTCCAGCGCGCCGAATACCTGCACAAGCACGGCATGGTCGACATGGTCGTGCACCGGCATGAGCTCAAGGCGACGCTCGCCAAGCTGCTCGACTACCTGGCACCGGCGCAGGCGGCCTGACCCTTCGACAAGCTCGGCGTGAGCGGATGTTGTTTTCTTGAATTCGGGTTCACCCGCGTTTGAAACCTGCGCATTGAACCCACAAACCCGCTCGTCCTGAGCTTGGCAAAGGACGCTGACCCAACCTCTCGTTTGCCCCGGGGAACCCCGATGAAAGATTTCGCCGCCTCCGAGGACCCTGCGGTCCAGGCGCAGCTCGATCGGCTGGCCGCGCTGTCGCTGCCGCAGGGGCGGCTCGGGCTCGACGTGATCCGCGAGCTGCTGGCCAAGCTCGGCGACCCGCAGAAGCGCCTGCCGCCGGTGTTCCATGTCGCCGGGACCAACGGCAAGGGCTCGACCTGCGCCTACCTGCGCGCGATCCTCGAGGCCGAGGGGCTCGTCGTGCATAGCGCGATCAAGCCGCACCTCGTGCGCTACAACGAGCGCATCCGCATCGCCGGCAAGCTGGTGTCGGACGCGGAGCTCGCGGCACTGCTCAAGGAAGTGCTCGACATCGGCGAAAGCCTCGGGCCGAGCTTCTTCGAGGTCACCACCGCCGCCACCTTCCTCGCTTTCGCGCGGCATCCGGCCGATGCCTGTATCATCGAGGTCGGCCTCGGCGGGCGGTTCGACGCGACCAACGTGCTCGACCAGCCGGCCGCGTGCGGCATCGCCACGCTCGGGATCGACCACGAGGCGTTCCTGCTGGTGCCCGAGGACGGCGTGCCGCAGGAGCCGATGTGCCGCATCGCGTTCGAGAAGGCCGGCATCGCCCGACCGGGTTCACCGCTCGTGACGCAGAACTATGCCGAGGACGTCGAGCTCGAGATCGAGCGCCGCGCGGGGCTCGCCGGCGCGCCGCTGCACATGCGCGGGCACGACTGGTGGGCCGATGTCGGCGACAGCATCGAGTACCGCGACCGCCACGGCGAGCTGTCGTTGCCGCTGCCCCAGCTCCCGGGCAAGCACCAGGGCGACAACGCCGCGCTCGCGGTGGCGATGCTGCGGCACCAGGACCGCGTCACGGTCTCGGCCGCGGCGATGGCCGAGGGTATCCGCGCGGCGCGGTGGCCGGCACGCCTGCAACTGCTCGGCCAGGGCCCGCTGACCGGGCTCGCGCCGGGTCGCGAGGTCTGGCTCGACGGCGGCCACAACGCCGACGCCGGCCTCGCGATCGGCCGGCATTTCGCCGGGCAGCGGCTGCACCTGGTGATCGGCATGCTCGCCAACCGCTATCCGGCGACGATCATCGACCCGCTCGAAGGCCGCCTCGCCAGCGTCACCGCGGTGCCGATCCAGGGCAGCGAGAGCCACGGCGCCGAAGCCTTCCCCGGCGCGCGCTGGGCGGCCGACACGGCCGACGCGCTGCAGGGCCTGCCCGACGACGGGCTGCCGGTGCTGATCGCCGGCTCGCTCTACCTCGCGGGCAAGGTCCTCGCCGCGAACGACGAGATCCCCGACTGATCAGACCGGCGGGTCGGCCCGGGCGTCGCCCTCGCCCGCGGTGCCCGCGGTGCCCATCGCCGCGTCGACCAGCCCGGTGCGCATCATCCACCAGAACAGGACGATGCCCGGCAGCGCGAGCACCGTGGTGAGCAGGTAGAAGTTCACGTACCCCATGGTCTCGATCAGCGTGCCCGCGGTCGTGCCGGTCAGGAACCGCCCGACCACGCTCGCCGCGGCCGAGATCAGCGCGTACTGCGCGGCCGTGTAGCGCAAGTCCGCCAGCGCCGAGAAATAGGCCACCACGACCACCCCGCCGTAGCCCGAGGCGATGTTCTCGAACCCGATCGCCCCGGCCATGCCCCAGTTGCTGTGCCCCGCGGCGGCGAGCGCGGCGAAGCTCAGGTTCGACACCCCCATCAGGATCAGCGAGATCAGCACCGAGCGCTTGAGCCCAAGCTTGGCATAGGCGACGCCGCCGATGAACACGCCGATCAGGTAGGCCCAGAAGCCGATGCCGACGTCGAAGATCGCGATCTCGTCGTTGGTGAAGCCCATGTCGTCGAACAGCAGGCGGAAGGTCAGGTTGGCCAGCGTGTCGCCGATCTTGTGGACGAGGATGAACACCAGCACCAGCCAGGCGCCGTGGCGCTTGAAGAACTCGACGAACGGCCCCGCGATCGAGGCCCAGACCTGCGCGATCGCGCGCCGCTCGACGACGACCTGGCGCCGCGCCGGCTCACCCATGACCAGCGCGGTCAGCATCGCCGGCAGCGCGAACGCGGCGCAGGCGAGGTAGGCCGCGCTCCAGCCGTGCCGCGCGGCGACGAACAGCGCGAGCGCGCCCGCGCCGGCCGAGCCGATGCGCCAGCCGTACTGGCTCATCCCCGAGCCCGTGCCGAGCTGGTACGGCTTGAGCGTCTCGATCCGGTAGGCGTCGATGACGATGTCGAACGTCGCCCCGGCGACGCCGACGAGCACCGCCGCGATCACCGTCGCGCCGATGTTGTTCGCCGGGTCGACCAGCGCGAGATTGACCACCGCGGCGATCACCAGCACGCCGGCCACGAGCATCCACGAGACGCGCTGGCCGAGCCGGCCGAGCAGCGGAATGCGCACGCCGTCGACGATCCACGCCCAGAAGATCTTGAGGTTGTAGACGAGGAACGCGAGCGTGAACGCGGTGATCGTCGACTTGTCGATCTCGTCCTGCGCCAGCCGCGTGGTCAGCGTCGCCCCGATCATCGCGTAGGGAAAGCCCGACGAGATGCCGAGCGCGAACGCCGCGAGCGATTCCTTCTCGAGATAGGGCAACACCGACTGCCACAGGCTGCGGCGCTCGGCCGGAACGGTTTGCTCGATCGTTTCGGCCATGGGCCCTCCCCTCGTCATCGCGCCGCAACCTAGCGCAGCAAAAAGCTATGGGAAGCCCTCCCGGGGTGGTACAAGCGCAGAACGGGCGCATCTGGGAGGGGCACGCAACGTTCGGAGGTGCCGTGCTCAAGAGCGTGATCTGCTGGCTCACCCGACACCGGGTGAACCGCCGCCGAGTCTGGAACGACCAGCTCAATTTCCGCACCAGCTGCGAGCGTTGCGGGGCGCCCCTGCTGCGCGACGAGCACGGCTGGCGGCTGTTCGACGGCGAGCGCGACGCCAACGTGCTGCGCGACGCGCATCCGCGCAGCCTCGAGCCGCTGCCCGACTGACATCCTCCGGCTTGGACCGCGCCCGCTTCATCGCTATGCGGGCGCGATGGCCGAGACCCCGAAATCCCCCGCCCGCCCGTCCGAGGGCGAGCGGATCGCCAAGCTGCTCGCCCGCGCGGGCGTCGCCAGCCGGCGCGAGGTCGAGCGGCTGATCGCCGAGCGGCGCGTGGCGCTCGACGGCGCGGTCATCGAGACCCCGGCGACGATCCTCACCACCCTGCGCGGGGTGACCGTCGACGGCAAGCCGGTCGCCGCGCCCGAGCGCACGCGGCTGTTCCGCTTCCACAAGCCCGCCGGGCTGATCACCGCCGAGCGCGATCCGGCCGGGCGGCCGACGATCTACGCCGCGCTGAGGAACGCGCTGCCGCCGGGCACGCCGCGGCTGATGCCGATCGGCCGGCTCGACTTCAACACCGAGGGCCTGCTGCTCTTGACCAACGACGGCGGCTTCAAGCGCGAGATGGAGCTGCCGGCCACCGGCGTCCCGCGCACCTACCGCGCGCGGACCTACGGCGACATCACGCAAGCCCAGCTCGAGGACCTGATGGACGGGATCGAGATCGAGGGCGTGCGCTACGGCCCGATCGACGCCAACATGGAGCGCCGCACCGGCCGCAACCAGTGGATCGAGCTGACCCTGACCGAAGGCAAGAACCGCGAGGTCCGCCGCGTGCTCGAGCATCTCGGGCTCGAGGTCTCCCGCCTGATCCGCACCGCCTACGGCCCGTTCGCGCTCGGCGAGCTGGCCAAGGGGCAAGCGGTCGAAGTGCGCAAGGAAGAGCTCGATCGGTTCCGCAGCGTGCTCAACGGCGGCTCGCCCGCGCATGACGACGGCCAGCGCCCGCCGGAGCGGTCCGAGGCACGGCCGCGGATTGCGCCCGATACAAAGCCCGCGCGGCCCTCACCCCGTCCGTCGCGCTCCCATTCTAGCGATGGCGCGAAATCCGGCCGGCCCGATGCTGCCGGCGGCGCGAAGGGGCGCGGGAAGCCGTCCTCGGCCGCCCGCAGTGACAGGAAATCCGGCCGGCCCGACGCCGGCGGCGCAAAGCGGCACGGGAAACCGTCCCCGGCGCCCCGTAGAGGACCGAAGGGACCGAAGAAGTGAGAATCATCGCCGGCGAGTGGCGCCGCCGCTTGCTCCAGGCCCCGCCGGGCGAGGCCACGCGGCCGACCGCGGACCGCACGCGCGAGACGCTGTTCGCGATGCTCGCAAGCCGGCTCGGCAGCTTCGACGAGCTCGCCGTCGCCGATCTGTTCGCCGGCTCGGGCGCGCTCGGGCTCGAGGCGCTGTCGCGCGGCGCGGCCTCGTGCCTGTTCGCCGAGCACGATCCGGCGGCGATCCGCGCGCTGCGGGCCAACATCGCCAACTTGCGCGCGCAGCAGCGCTGCGACGTGCGCGCGGTCTCGGTCATGAGCCTCGGGCCGGCGAGCCAGCCCTACGACCTGATCCTGCTCGACCCGCCCTATCGCAGCGGCGCCGGCGCGGTCGCGCTTGACCGGCTCACCCGGCTCGGCTGGATCGGCGAGGCGACCTGGGTCGCGCTCGAGACCGCGCACGACGAAGTGGTCACCGTGAAGAGGCTCGCGATCGAGACCGAGCGCAAGGTCGGCAAGGCCAAGCTCTCGCTGCTGCGCCAACCCGCGTGAGCACCACGGCCAACCCTGCGACGGCCGAGATCGAGGCCGGCAATGCCGCTGCACGGATCGCGGCGGCCAAGCGCTTCGACGAGCAGGGCCGCATGGACGAGGCGTTCGCCGAGATCTGGCCGGCCTATGCCGCCGACCCGGCGAACCGGCGGGTCAAGGTCATGCTCGCCGACATGCTCTATCGCCAGCCCGAGCAGGCGGTGCCCGAATGGCGCGAACGCCTGCTCGCCCTGCTCGGCGACCGCGAGGTCGAGCCGTGGAGCGTGGCTGCGGCGGGATGGCGCCTGTTGCTGCGCGAGGGCGAGCCGCTCGCAGCGCTCGCCGACGATCCCGCGGCGCTGGCGGCGCGCGCCGAACAGGACGAACTGCTCCTGCGGCTGCTCGCCGAATGCCCGGTCCCGCTGATCGAGGCCGAGCAGGTGCTGACCGGGCTGCGCCGCTGGCTACTGCTCGAGCGCGCCTGGGCCGCGCATCCGCGGCTCGTCGATGCGCTCGCCGCGCAAGCGGCCGGGAACGGCGGCACCTGGCCGATCGCGGCAGACGAGCGCGCGCAGTTCGCCGGGACCCCGCTCGCTCCGGCCTACGACCCGCCCGCGCCGGTCGGCAATGCGAGCCCCGCGTTCGCCGATCCGGTGACCGGCGCCGTCGCCGGCCAGTACGAACGGTGGCCCTACCCGACCTGGTCGCGGATCACGCTGCGCGAGCCGCGCACGGTGCCCGAAGCCGTCGCCGCGCTCGACCAGGGCCGGCCGAGCGGGCTGCCGATCGCGGCCGAAGTGCTCGTCGCCGGCTGCGGCACCGGCCGCGAGGCGGCGATGCGCGCGACCAACTTCCCCGACGCGAAGATCACCGCGATCGACCTCAGCGCGACCTCGCTCGCCTATGCCCGCGCCCGCTGCGAAGCGCTCGGGCTGCACGATATCGACTTCCACCAGCTCGACCTCCATCGCGTCGCCGAGCTCGGCAAGTCCTTCGACTTCATCTCGTGCAGCGGCGTGCTGCACCACTTGCCCGACCCCGAGAAAGGGTGGGAAGCGCTCGTCGGCGTGCTGCGGCCCGGCGGGGTGATGCAGATCATGGTCTACAGCTCGATCGCCCGGCTACGGGTCCGTGCGGCGCAGCGGCACATCGCCGACCTGCTCGACCGCCCGGTCGATGCCGACCTGCTGCGCGAGGCGCGCCAGCGGCTGATCGAGCGCATGCCCTCGATCGCACGCTCGCCCGATTTCTACTCGCTGGCGAGCGTGCACGACCTCGTGCTGCATCGGCACGAGGATCCGCTCGACGTGCCGCGCATCGCCCGCGCGATCGACCGGTTCGGGCTCGAGCTGCTCGCGTTCGGGCTGCCGACGCCGGCGAGCCGCGCGCGCTATCGCGCGGAGCACCCCGAGGATCCGGCGTTCCGCGACATCAAGGCGTGGGAACGGTTCGAGAAGCGCGACCCGTTCCTGTTCGTCGCGATGTACAAGTTCTGGTGCCGCAAACCGGCCGCATGACCATCACTCGGCCGCGGGCGGGCGCCCCATGGCAATGCCGGCCAGCGTCACCACGCCGGCCACGCTCAGCAGCAGCCCGATCAGCGAGACGTAGCCCCATTCGCTGAGCTTTTGCCCGGCGATCGGCATCAGCGCCCCGCCGATGACCCCGCCGCAATTGAACGCGACCGACATGGCGGTGTAGCGCACCGTGACCGGGAACAGCGCCGGCATCCACCCGCCGAGCGGGCCGTAGACGAAGCCCATCACGAGCAGCGCGGCCGCCAGCGTGACGAACAGCACCGGCAGCGAGCCGCCGGCCAGCACCGGGCCGAACGCGAAGCCGACGACGATCGTCGCCAGCGCACCCCAGGCGAGCATCTTGCGCGCGCTGCTGCGGTCCGAGCCGATCGCCGCGAGCACGATGCCGAGCGCCAGGAACAGGTTGGCCGCAAGCTGCAGCGCGAGCACCGTCTCGCGCGGAACGCCGCGGACGCTGGTCATGTGGCTGAGGGCGAAAGCGGTCGACAGGTAGAAGATCGCGAAGGCCGAGACGACTGCGGCGGTCGCGGCGAGCGTCGCTCCCCAGTGGCGCGCGAGCACCGTGCCGAGCGGGACTTTCGGCGGCGGCGCCTCCTCGAGCGCCTCGCGGAAGGCCGGCGTCTCGCCGACGCGCAGGCGGACCCACAGCCCGACCGCGACGAGCACCGCGCTGACGAGGAACGGCACGCGCCAGCCCCAGGCGGTGAAGTCCTGCTCGGTCAGGCCGAGCCCGAGCAGTAGGAACAGCCCGTTGGCGGCAAGGAAGCCGACCGGCGCGCCGAGCTGCGGCGCCGAGCCGAAGCGCGCTTCCCAGCCCTTGGGCGCGTTCTCGACCGCGAGCAGCGTCGCCCCGCCCCATTCGCCGCCGAGACCGAAGCCCTGGCCGAAGCGCAGGGTGCACAGCAGCAGCGGCGCGACCCAACCGATCATCGCATACGTCGGCAGGAAGGCGATCAGCAGCGTCGAGACACCCATCAGCAGCAGCGAGGCGACCAGCGTCGACTTGCGGCCGAGCCTGTCGCCGAAATGCCCGAAGGCGATCGCGCCGACGGGCCGCGCGACGAAAGCCAGCCCGAAGCTCATGAAGCTCAGCAGCTGCTGCGCAGCGATGCTCTCGGCGGGGAAAAACAGCGGGCCAAACACCAGCGCGGCGGCGGTCGCGTAGACGTAGAAGTCGTAGAACTCGACCGCAGTCCCGACCAGCGCGGCGGCCAGCACACGGCGATGCGTGGTAATTGGTGACGCCATTGTTCCGACTCTCCCGTGCGCGGGAGGGCTGCGGGCGCGTCACCCGAAAGTCAAGCCGCGGCCGGCGAGCGGGGCGCTCCGCCCCCGCTCGCCGGCGCGGCGGGTAGCCGCGCGCGCGACGCGGCGCGCCGCCGTCGCCGGGGGGCTGGCAGCGGTCCTGCACCGTGCGCGAGCAAACCGGGTAGGTCTTGTTGTACGCCTGCGGCGGCGGTGCGGTGACGTTGCCCGGGTGATCGGTAACCACGGTGTCGGGCTGGCCGGGGGCCGCCCCCGGGATCCGGGTGGTGGTCGTCGGGGCCGGCTGCGCCTGGGCATTGGCCTCGTTGGCGGTCTGCGGGGTCGGCTGGTCGGCGGCCTGGGCGCTCAGCGCCGAAGGCATCGCCGCGAGCGTCAGCGCGGCCGCGCCTGCAAGCATGAGGGTACGCATGGTTGTCTCCATCAATTCGCTCGTCCGGCGGAAAAAACGAACGTCGGCAAAGGCGGGTTCCGTGTTCCACGCGACTGGCGGGTTGCGCGCGCATCGCGCGTTCCCTAGTTGTTCGCCGGTGACCGAAGGCCCCGACAACGTTCCTGCCGACCTTTCCGAAGCGCCGTCGTGGCTCGACGGGCTCAACCCGCCGCAGAAGCAGGCGGTGCTCACCACAGAAGGCCCGGTGCTGATGCTGGCAGGCGCGGGCACCGGGAAAACCGCGGCTCTGACCGCGCGCCTCGCCTACCT
>CBHWED010000121.1:0-9705 GCA_966112795.1 uncultured bacterium | reverse complement strand
AGTTCATGACCTTCAACTTCGCGATGCAGGCGATCGACCACATCGTGAACTCGGCGGCCAAGACCAATTACATGTCGGGCGGCCAGATGCGCTGCCCGGTCGTGTTCCGCGGCCCCAACGGCGCCGCCAGCCGCGTCGCCGCGCAGCACAGCCAGAACTACGGCCCGTGGTACGCCAGCGTGCCGGGCCTGATCGTGATCGCGCCGTACGATTCCTCGGACGCCAAGGGCCTGCTCAAGGCGGCGATCCGCAGCGAGGACCCGGTCGTGTTCCTCGAGAACGAGCTCGTCTACGGACGCACCTTCGAGGTCGCCCAGCTCGACGACCACGTGCTGCCGATCGGCAAGGCGCGGATCGTGCGCGAGGGCAAGGACGTGACCATTGTCGCTTACTCGATCGCTGTCGGCCTCGCGCTCGAGGCGGCCGAGACGCTCGCCGGCGAAGGCATCGACGCCGAAGTGATCGACCTGCGCACGCTGCGCCCGCTGGACAAGGAGACGATCCTCGCCAGCCTCGCCAAGACCAACCGCCTGATCGTCGCCGAGGAAGGCTGGCCGACCTGCTCGATCGCCTCGGAAGTGGCGACGATCTGCATGGAGGAGGGCTTCGACAACCTCGACGCCCCGGTCCTGCGCGTGTGCAACGAGGACGTGCCGCTGCCCTATGCGGCCAACCTCGAGCATCTGGCGCTGATCGATGCCGCGCGTATCGCCGAGGCGGCGCGCAAGGTCTGCTATCGCTGAGTTCTCGCGCGCGGAATTGATTCTTCGATCGCGATCGAAGAATATCCGCGGCGATGACCTGCGAACGAAGCGACGCCCTGCGGCTGGCCGTTGCGGCCGCCGTCTTCCTCGCGGCGTCTGGCGGCGCGGTGCTCCATGCCCAGGCTGATCCGGCTCGCGCTGACGATGCGGCGAGGGAGTCGGAGATCGTGGTCACCGGCGTCTCGCCGGGTTCTGAGATCAACGTCGGCGGGCGCCGCAGGGCGCCGCCGTGCGTCCCGCTGGCCGGCGATCCGCTAGACGAGGTGGATGCGACCCCGGCGTTCCTTGCCGACGGCGTCCGCCAGCAGAGCGAGATCGTGCCGATCGGCGCCGACAGGTTCGTCTTCCGCCGCGACCGCGAGACGACGACCGGACCGACGTTCTGGCAGCGCGCCGGGACCGGGATCGACCAGTACGTGTTCCGCGCGCCGAGCGATGGAACGCCGATGTGCATCGGCTCGAGAGTCGGCCATCCCGAGGGTTGGGGCCAGTTCAGGCGCATCGTCGATTCCGCGCCGTTCGTCGGCAAGCGGGTCCGCTTTACGGCCTGGGCCGCGACGGGCGACGCGCGGCTCGTGCGCTTCTGGCTGGCCGCGGGGACGGGGAGCAAGACGCTCCACAACGGCGGCAATACCAACAAC
The DNA here is from genome assembly GCA_966112795.1 of uncultured bacterium. GTDB lineage: Bacteria > Pseudomonadota > Alphaproteobacteria > Sphingomonadales > Sphingomonadaceae > Croceibacterium_A. The sequence continues at coordinate 8,300 of CBHWED010000121.1, read as the reverse complement.
CAGCCGTGGGGCGGCGACCATGGCTGGACGCCGGTCATGCTCGAGATCGGCCCGGTGGCCGCGGCCGCCGATCACATCAGCTACGGCTTCCTCCTCTATGGCAGCGGGCGCGTGTGGATCCACGACCCGAAGCTGGAAATCGTCACCGACGAGCCTGCCGCCTCGCGGACCGACGAGATCGCCTTCATCGGCACCGACGACGACTGACCGTCAGTTGACCGCGGTCGAGGTGCTGTAGTTCTCGCACGACGCGATCGGGTCGGGCTGGCTCTCGTTGCGCTGGAAGATCTGCGACAGGTCGCGGTTGTCGCGCACGGTGAACGCTGACGAAGCCCAGACTTCGTCGTTCAATAGCCCGAACTTGCCGCCGAGCAGCGATTGATAGTCGTAGGCGATCTCGACGAACATCACCGCGTCGCCGGGGAATGCCCAGACCTCCTGTCCCGGCGGACCCATGCCGGTCATGCGGCCGTCGAGCCCGTCGCCTTCGACGCCGTAGCTCGAGACGTGCTCCTTCTTGCCCAGGCAGCGCTGCCAGTGGATGTACTGCTTGTCCTCGGTCTCGGGCACGACCTCGAGGCTGCTGATGATCACCCGGCCGTGCTCGAACAGGTCGATCCGGCCGCCGCCCTGGAGCTGCGCGCCGCGCAGCAGATCGTTGATGTCGCTTTCGTAGATCCGGCGATCCTGCAGCACCGACGCATCGCCGATGCGCGAGGCGTTGTCGGCGATATGCGCGGCGAGCTGGCTGATCTGCATCTGCACGATCGCCCGGTTGGCCATCTCGAGGCCCATCAGGCCCGCGCCGAGCAGCAGCGGCAGCGCCAGCGCGAACTCGATCGCCGCGACGCCCGAGCGCGCCGCGGCGAGCCGTCGCAGGACCGCAAGGGCGGGGCGCGGGCTCATTCGCAGGTTCCCACTTGCGCCGGCATGTTCTGCGGCCCGTAAGGCTGGTTGCGCAGCACGGTCTGCGCGCGCGCGACCACGGTGTCGCTGAAGCCGATGATTGTCATGTACGGAAAGCGCCGCGGGTAGGTGACAGTCACCGTATAGAGCACCGCGTCGCGCGCGCCGCCGACGCCCGACTGTCCGCGGTCGGCGTCCCACAGGCTGTTGCGGTTGACGTCCTCGAACGGCTCGCCGTTGTTGCACTGGCCATCGCCGTTGCCGTCGGTGAAGTCCTCCGGCCGGCGGACGTCGTCGAAATCGGCGTAGAAGTGGCGGTCGAACTCGACCGTCGCGGTCGGGACGAGGTTGAGCACGACCTCGCGCATGTGGTCGTCGATCGCGGTGCTGCGCGTCGCCGCGCCTTCGAGCGTCGCGTCGCGTCCGGCTTTCTGGATCGCGCCTTCGAGCACGCTCGAGGCGTAGATGTTGTAGCTGAGGTCGAACAGGCCGAGCAGCGTGAGGATCAGCACCGGGGCGATGAGCGCGAACTCGACCATCGCGACGCCGCTGTGGTCGCTGCGCAGGGTCCGGAACGGGCGCAGGGGGCGGCGCATCAGCGGGTCACCCTGAGATCGCCCATCCGCCGGGCGATCGTCGCGAAGGCGTCGCTGAGCTGCTCGGCATCATCGGCAACGAAGTAGCGCCCCTGGCCGGCGCAGGCTTCGAGCACCGGGTTCGGCGCAGTGCCGAAACCGATGACCCAGACGGTGACGTTCTTCCGCTTCACCTGCTCGCAGACATAGGCAAAGCGGTTCTCGACCGTCTGCGTGAGCGAGAACGCGCCGCCCGGATGCCAGCGGCGCTGGTCGAGCGGCTCGAGCCCGTACGAGGAATAGGCGAGGTCGCGCGGCGCGGTCTCGCCGTCGGTCAGGAAGATCATGTGCCGCGAGCTCGGCAAGCCGTCGCGCGGGTCGCCGTTCTCCGAGGCGAACAGCCCGGTCGGCGAGAGCAGCCGCGCCCCCCAGATCATGCCGATGTCGTGGTAGGTCGGCCCCGCCGGGGTGAGCGTCGCGAGATAGGCGGTCAGCTCGGCCTGGGTGATCGTGGCCAGCTTGCGCGCGCGCGCCGGGCAGGCCGCCAGGCCCATGACCAGCGGGCTGACGAACTCGTCGGTGGTGACCTTCTGGTTCTTGGTGAAGCTTCCGGTGCCGTCGTACTTCATCGACCGCGCATATTCGCCTTCGGGATACATCGGCGCCCACCTGGTCTTGGGATCCGTGGTCGGCACCAGGTCGATGTTGAGGTCGAGCGCACGGTTGGTGTCGACACTGGCATAGTCGGCGATTTCGTAAGTGCCGCGCTCCTCGATGCAGCCCTGCGTCTCGGTGCGCCAGTTGCGCACGTCGCGCTTGAACTGGTCGTAGCGCCACTGGCTGGCCGGCGCGGCCTTCGGCCCGATCTCGTTGTGCAGCTCGCGCGACTGGTAATCCCAGCTCGTGTTGACCCAGCCGTCCTGCAGCAAGTGCCCGACATTGACGTTCGACGAGTACGGCACGAACCCGAAGCGCAGCCGCGTCCCCGGGTTGGCCGCGGCGGTCAGCTGGGCATAGAAGTCCGCCACCGTGGTCTTGAGCGCCTGGATGCGCGGCACGCTGTCGCCGGGGTTGACCTGGGCCATCGACCCGGTGGTGTCGAGCACCATCATGATGTCGGTATTGGCCATGTCGAGCTGGGCCTGGCACTCGACCGCGACCGCCATCGCCGAATGGCCGAAGATGAACATCAGCGTCGTCGGCACGTCGACGGTCGCCTTGCCGCTGATCGAATAGTCGTCCTCGAGCGTCATCTCGAAGTTGCGGTCGACGGTGCCGTAGGCGCCGTCGCCGAAGTTGAGGTTGAAGAAGCGGTGGCCGGCAAGCGCGGCGTCGTCGGGGATCTCCCCGGTGATCGCCGCGGTGGTGCCGATCCGCTTGCGTGCGGCCAGCACGCCGGCGTCGCACGCCTGCTGCAGCCGGCTCTGCGAGAGGTAGCCGCGGCTCATGTCGACCCCGCCGCCGATCATCGCCAGCAATGGGAACAGTGCGGCCGCCACGAGCATGATCGTGTTGCCCGCGCAATCGCGCAGCAGGCGCGCGAAAACGCCTTTTCGCCAGCGACGAAGCGATGATCCGCCGAACAGCATCCTCGCCGCTTAGCAGCGAAGTCTCGCCGTCCTCGAAAGGGGCACGGTTACTTTCGGGCTAAAGCCGGCTCAACAGGTCGACTTGGCAGTCCCGGTGAGCCCGCCGGTGAGGTTGCGGTCGTCCCTGACGAGGAAGGCCGATTCCTGCTTGAACTCGACGTCGCCGTTGTCGACGAACAGGCCGGCGAGCAGCGGCTTGTAGGTGTAGTACACCTCGACGTACATCACCGCCTGGTTGTCGAGCGCCTGGATCTCGCGGCCCGGCTTGCCGAGCCCCTCGAGCACGGGCCCGGTGAGCCCGTTGTGGCCGTCCTTGTCGGTGCCGTAGGTCGACACGCGGTTGAGGTCGCCGGCGCAGCGCTGCCAATGGATGTACTGGCGCCCCGTCGCCTTGTCGCGCTCGAGGCTCGACAGGATGATGCGGCCGTTCTCCTCGAAATCGAACGAGGCGCCCTGCTGCATCGCGCCGAACATCACCGCGTCGATGTCCGCTTCCGCGACCGACGGCGCGACCGCGCTGTTGTCGGTCTGTCCGAGCCGCGAGGCGTTGTCGCCGACCGACAGCGCGACCTGGCTGACCTGGGTGCTGATCGACGCCATGTAGGCGATCTCGAGTCCGTAGAACCCGAGCGTCCCGAAGATCGGCAGCGCGAGGGCGAACTCGATGATCGTCACCCCGCTCTGGTCGCGGAGGAACGAGCGGGCCTTCCGGGCGGCTCGGCGTGTGAGGTCCCTCGTGCGGGTCAGCGCGCGCATCGGCCTGTCACTCGTCCGTGCAGGTGCCAGCAGTCGTTGCATAAGCTTGTTGCTCCGCGAAGGGCTGGTTCTTCTTGACGGCGGTGCTCGTCATGCTCCGCTGGTTCCACAGGTCGGGCACGAACGGGACCTTGAAGATCGGCGAGTAGGTGGCGGTGACCGTGTACATCACGACGTCGCCGGCCCCGCCGTTGCCATCGGCGCCGATGTCGGACTCCCACTTGCCCGAGCGGTTCTGGTCGACATAGGGTTCGCCGTCGTCGCAAGTGCCGTTGTTCAGGCCGGGATAGACCTTGAGCTTGCCGGTCGCCGCGTCGATCCCGAGATTGTCGGTGAACTTCTCGGGCCGGCCGATGTCGGCGAAGTCGTAGTAGCTCGTGCGCTTGGTCTCGAGCTTCACGTCCGGCAGCACGAGCCTGATCGTGTCCTCGACCATCTTGTCCGCCTCGGAGGTGTCGCCGGTCTCGAGCGCGGCCTCGCGGGCCGCGCGCTCGACCGCGCCGACGAACACCGCGCGGGCGTAAGTCTGGTGGGCGACGTCCCACGAGCCGAACATCAGCATCAGCGCAACCGGTGCGATGTAGGCGAACTCGATCAGCGAGACCCCGTCCTCCGAGCGCCGCAGCGCGCGGGCCAGCTTCCGCAGCCGGCGGGTGGCGAGCCGGGCGCTCACTGGATCACCCGCAGCTCGCCAACCTGGTTGGCGATTTCCTGGAAGTGCTGGTTGAGCTGCGCGGCGTCGGCGGCCTTGAACGCGCTGTCCGGCGAGGCGCAGGTCCGCAAGTCGTTCGACAGGGTCACGCCGGAGCCGAAAGCGATCACCCAGAGCCGGATGCCGCGTGCCTTGATCGCCTCGCAGATCGCCAGGTAGCGCGAACGGTGACGCGAGAGCTGGTCGGCATCGCTGGCACCGGTCGGCGTCACGCGGTGGTCGCTGATCTCGATGCCGTAGGCGGTGTAGGTCTCGCGGTCCGGATCGAGCTCGCCGTCGGTCATGAAGATCATGTGGCGCGAGACCGAGCCGCCGTTGGAGGGCTCCTCGTTCACGAGGTCGGACCACATGCCGGTCGGCGAGCTCAGCCGCGCGCCCCACAGCAGGCCGATGTCGTGATAGGTACCGCCGGTCGGGGTGAGCTCGTCGACGTAGTCGTTGAAATCCCCCGAATCCATCTCTTCGAACAGCTGCGCTGCGTAGGGGCACGCCGAGCTGGCCTTGTTGTCGTTGATCTCGCTGCTCGTGAGCTGCTGGAAGCCGGAGTCGCCGTAGTCGTCCTCATCGAGGTTGTCGTAGGCGACGTTCGCGGCATCGCGCAGGTAGGCCAGCTCCGGCCACAGCGGGCCCCACTGGGTGTCCGGGTCGTTCGTGGGAGCCGTATCGATGTCGAGATCGGTCGCGCCACCCGGGGTGATGCCGGTGAGCAGCGAGACGAACGAGAAGCTCGCGTCGGTCGTCGTCTTGCGCTCGGTGATGCAGCCCTGCCAGGTCGAGCTGACGTTCGTGATCTTGTCCGGGTTGGAGCTGTAGTTGATCCCGATCGGCACGATGACCTGGTTGAAGTTCTTGTAGCTGTTGGTGCTGAACGTGCGCTGCTGCAAGATCGCATTGACGAAGGTCGAGTTGGCGGTGCCGACCGGGATCGGCGCCTGTTCTTCCCACGCGCCGTTCATCCTGTTGCGGGTGCCGGTGCGCTTGTCGACGTACCACTTGCTGCTCGACTGACGGCATTCGTAGTCGGTCATCTGCTGCGGCTGCGTCACCACCAGGCTCTTGAGGCGGTTGCCGTTGTCGTTCCTGATCGAATAATCGTCGATCACGCTCGTGGGACTGCCGTTGTTCGTCCAGGCGGTATCGGACGGCTTCGCGTTGTTGCACGACGTCGACGAGCTGTACTGCGTGCTCGTGTGGTGCGACCAGGTCGTGTAGTTGGCCGACGAGTAGGTGTAGTTGGTGTCGCTGCCGCTGGCGACCGGCGTGGTCGTGTTCCAGTTCACGAACGCGACCGACGGCAGGGTGATCGAGTCCCTGAGGTAGCCGGGATCGACGTCGTGGATCAGCTGGCCGACCCGCACGGTCGAGCTGTAGGGAACGAACGCGTAGCGAACGCGCGTGTTGCCGCCCGACATCGACTGCTCGACGGTGTCGTAGAAGTCGCGCATCGCTTCCTGCAGCGCGAAGATCCGCGTCGCCGTGGGATCGCTGGTCGTGTTGCCGGCCGGCGTCCAGGCCATCGAGCCGGTGTTGTCGAGCACGAACATGATGTCGCTGTTGCCGACGCCCATCGACGCCGAGCAGGCCACCGAGAGATCGATCTCCTCGAACCCGAACGCCGCCACGATCATCGTGTGCAGCTTGCCGGTGACCTTGCCGTTGATCGTGCTGCCCTCGTCGTCCGAGGTCGTCGTGAACACCGCGTCGCTGACGCTGTGCTCGGCCGCGTCGAAGTTGGTGCGGAAGTAGTCGTTGGCCTTGGCCTTGACCTCGTCGCTGAGGCCGTCGCCGAAGCCTTCGGTGTTGACCACGCGGCGGGCGGCCAGCACGCCCGCGTCGCAGGCGGCCTGCATACGCCGCTCGGCCTTGTAGCCGCGCGCCATGTCGACGCCGCCGCCGGTCAGCGCGGCGAGGATCAGCGCCCCGGTGGCGAAAATGGGCAGCATGCTGCCGTCCTTGTTGACAAGGATCGGCATGAGGACGCCGGTATGTCGTTCCGGCGAGATGCGGCGCATCGCGTCAAGCATGAATCTGCCCCACCATGGTCTAGGTCGAGTCGGTCCTAACAAGTCGTGGTTGGTGAAAGTTCAAAGGTTTGGGTTAAGAGATCGTTATGGATGATATTCGGTGAAGACACCGACGCCCCTGATGGGACAGGCGAGCGGCGTGCCCGACGACAGTCCGCTCTCGGCAGACATGCTGCCGCCGCCCCAGCGGCTGGCGCTGGCCTACGCATCAGCACGTAGCCGGCCCTCAACGCTCGCGGTGCTGGCGCTCGACACGCGGCTGGCGCAGATCGTGCGCGCCCGGCGCGAGCCGCTGGTGGCGCAGCTGCGGCTGGCGTGGTGGCGGGACGTGCTCGGCCGGCCGTCGAGTGATTGGCCGCGCGGCGAGCCACTGCTCGAGTCGCTACGCCACTGGCGCGACCCTGCGCCGCTCGCCGCGCTACCTTCGGGCTGGGAAGCGCTGCTCGCCGAGGATCTCGATTCGCCGGCGATCGCCGAATTCACCGATGCGCGCGCGCAGGCCTTCGCCGCGCTTGCGGGCGAGCTCGGCACTGCATCACCGGCGGACGCGGCCGCGGCCGCACGGATCTGGGCTTTGGCCGATCTTGCCGCCAACCTCTCGGCAGGCGCCGAGCGGCAGCGGGCGGTCGATGCGGGGCGTGCGCTCGGGCCGCCACCGCGGCTTCCGGCTTCGCTGCGCCCGCTCGCCGTCCTCGCCGCGCTCGGCGCGGCCGCGCTCGCGCGCGGTGGAGGAGACTTGCTCGCGGGGCCGCGCAGCGCGCTTCTCGCCTTGCGTGTGGGGCTGGCCGGGCGTTAGCGTGAGGCGCCGGGTCCAAGGGGGAAGGGCAGGCTGATGAACAAGATCGTGCTCGGCGCTTTCGCGGCTTTGGCTTTGCTCGGCATCGGCCTGTTCTGGCTGCAGGGCCGTGCCGAGGTCGAACGCGGTGCACCGCCGCCCGCCCCGGCGCCGACGCAGCCCGAGGGACTGCCGAGCGCCGATGTCGCCGGGCTGACCGGGCCTGCGCCGCCCGAAGCGAGCGAGCTGAGCCGCGAGGAGCGGCGGTTCTTCCGCTACGATCGCGACCGCGACCGCAGGATCAGCCGCAACGAGATGCTCTCGACGCGCACCGACGCGTTCCGCGACCTCGACAAGGACGGCAACAACCTGCTGACGTTCGAGGAATGGGCGGTGACCACCGTCCAGCGCTTCGATCAGGCCGACGCCGACAGGGACGGCGAACTCTCGCAGAAGGAATTCGCCACCACGGCGCCGAAGCCCGTGGCGCCCGCGTGCCGGTGCTGATCAGGCGGGCACGACCTCGACCGCGCTGAGCCAGTCGCCGAAATCGGCTTTGGCGCGCTCGGTGTAGGCCTCCTTGCGCGCCTTCTTCTTCACCTCGGGCAGCGGCGGAAACAGCCCGAAGTTGACGTTCATCGGCTGGTAGCTCTCAGCCTCGGCATCGCCGGTGATATGCGCGAGCAGGGCGCCCATCGCCGAAGTGCGCGGCGGCGAAACCCACTCGCGCCCGGCCAGCTCGGCCGCTGCCATCAGGCCGGTGAGCAAGCCGACCGCGGAGCTTTCGACATAGCCCTCGCACCCGGTGATCTGCCCGGCGAAGCGGATATGCGGCGCGCTCCTGAGCCGCAGCTGGCGGTCGAGCAGCGTCGGCGAGTTGAGGAAGGTGTTGCGGTGCAGCCCGCCGAGCCGCGCGAACTCGGCGTTCTCGAGCCCGGGGATCGTGCGGAACAGCCGCACCTG
>CBHWED010000120.1:0-9729 GCA_966112795.1 uncultured bacterium | reverse complement strand
ACCTTGGTGATGCACGCCGTCTTGAGGCCGCTTTCGGCCGCGCCCATCGTCGCGCGCAGGCCCGAGCCGCCGGCACCGACGACGACGACGTCGTAAGTGTGGTCGACGATCTTGTAGGCCGGGGCCGCGCTTCCGCCGGGCGTGGTCGGCGGTGTGGTCGGGGACTGGTTGTCGCTCACATCGGGCCTCCACCGCCGCCCTGGAGCATGCCCTGCATCGCCCGCATGGCCTCGCCCGCGGCTTCGGTCGCCGCCTGCTCGCTGGTCACCGCCGCGACGATCCGCAGCACGCTCAGCAGGCCGTAGCCGGCGCCGGCGAACGCCGCGAGGTTGAGCAGCACGATCGCCGCGAACCGGCTGGGGCCGTGGACGTAGTCCTCGATCATCACCTGCAGCCCGAGCCGCGCGTGCCAGAACACCGAGACGATCATGAGCCCGATCGCCAGCGCCGGCAGCGGCTGGCCGAGCCACGCGCGCACCGTCGGGTAGGACAAGTCGGGCAGCGCGACGAACGAGACGACGAGGAACAGCACCGTCAGCAGGTTGCCCGCCGCGGTGAACCGCTGCAGCAGCCAGTGGTGCGTTCCCTCGTGCGCCGATCCGAGAGCGCGCACGCGTCCGAGAGCGGTTCCTTGACCCATATCCGTTCCTACAGCAGCACGATCGCGGCCCAGAACGCCGCGGTCAGCACGATGCCGCCGGCCGTGGTGATCGCGGCCCAGCGGTTGTTGGCGTCGACCTCGTACCCCGCGCCGATGTCGAGCACGAAGTGGCGGATGCCGGAGCACAAGTGGTTGAAGAAGGCCCAGCTAAGTCCGATCGTGACCAGCTTGAGCACGATCTTGAGCAGCGACGCGAGCACGCCGAGGCCGCTCCACTCGAGCGCGCCGAGGTCGGCCCACATCCAGCTGGTGAAGATCTCGTAGGCCACCGGCCCGCTGGCGATCGCGCCGAGCCACCACAGCAGCACCGGAAGGCCGACGAAGGCCATCCCGTCACCGCTGACCCGATGGAGAATCGAAACCAGCATCGCCGGCCCCCATTTCCAGATCGACAGATGCGGCGAGAGCGGGCGTTCGGCCATGCGGTGTCCCGAGGATTGCGAATGTGCGCTTCCCTTAGCGATTGTTCATGCCGAGGCAAGGCGGAGCACGCTTTCCCAGAGCCGCGCCCGCGGCTAGGACTTGAACGATGCCCACCATCCTCGTCACCGGGTCGAGCCGCGGAATCGGCCGGGCCATCGCCGACTCGCTGCGCGCCCGCGGCGCGCGGGTGATCGGCCACGCGACATATGCCTGGGACGCGGACACCGTCGCCGCCGACCTCGCCGATCCACCCGCGCCGCAGGCGCTGTGGGAGCAGGCTCTGGCGCTCGCCGGCGGGACGATCGACGCGGTGGTCAACAACGCCGGCGTGTTCGCCGCCAATCCGCTCGACAGCTCGGACATCGCCTGGCTCGACGCGTGGGAGGACACGCTGAGGATCAATCTGACCGCAGCCGCCCAGCTGAGCCGGTTCGCGGTGCGCCACTGGCTCGAGCGCGAGGCGGAAGGCCGCCTGGTGCACATCGCCAGCCGCGCCGGGCATCGCGGCGATTCGCCCGAGCACTGGCACTACGCGGCGTCGAAGGGCGGCATGCTCGCGCTACACAAGACGATCGCCCGCGCCTACGCGGCCCAGGGCATCCTGAGCTTCGCGATCGCGCCGGGCTTCACCGACACCGCGATGGCCGAAGACTATCTCGACAGCCGCGGCGGCGCCGCGCTGCTGGCCGACATCCCGCTCGGCCGCGTGGCCACCCCGCAAGAAATCGCCACGATGGCCACGTTCTGCACGCTCGATGCGCCGCCGAGCATGACCGGCGCGGTGCTCGACGCCAATGGAGCAAGTTATGTTCGCTAAGTACGCCGCACTCGCCGCCATGCTGCTCGCGGGGTGCGCCCCGGCGAGCGCGCAAGTCGAGCTGCCCGCGGGAACCCCGCTGCCCGAGTTCTTCGCGCAGTGCCAGGACAAGGACGGCTGGACCGATCCCGCGCCGCCGATCCGGCTCTACGGCAACGTCTATGACGTCGGCACCTGCGGCATCGTCGCGCTGCTCATCGTCGGCGACGAGGGACATGTCCTGATCGATTCCGGCCCGGCCGAGGCCGCGCCGCTGGTCGCGGCGAACATCCGCAAGCTCGGCTATGCGCTCGACGAGGTGAAGTGGATCGTCAGCAGCCACGAGCACCACGACCACGTCGGCGGCGTCGCCGAGCTGCATCGGCTGACCGGCGCCAAAGTGGCGGCCAACGCGGCGGCCAAGCGCCAGCTCGAGACCGGCACGCTCGAGCCGACCGACCCGCAGGCAGGCTTGCTCGATCCCTATCCGGCGATCCGTGTCGACCGCGTGCTGCACGACGGCGACACGCTCACGCTCGGCTCGCTAACGCTGACCATGCATGCCACGCCCGGCCACGCGCCCGGATCGACCAGCTGGTCCTGGCGCACGTGCGAAGGCGAGACCTGCCACAAGGTCGCCCTTGCCGACAGCGTCAGCGCGGTCTCGGCCGACGCCTACCGGTTCTCCGACCACCCCGACTATGTCGCGACCTTCCGCGGCGCGCTCGATGCGATCGCGAAGATCGACTGCGACCTCGTCATCACGCCGCATCCGGGGGCGAGCCAGCTCTACGAGAAGCTCGCCGGCGACGCTCCGCTCGCCTATCCCGACGCGTGCCGCAAGTACGCGCAATGGGGCCGCGAGCAGCTCGACGCGCGGCTCGCGCGCGAGGCGGCCGGCGGATGAGCTGGAAGCTCGTCGCTTACGCGCCGAAAGCGGTGGTCCAGGCCGCCCTCGCGGCGCACGAGGCGCTCGACGAATGGGATCCCGAAATCGTCCTCACCGGCAGCGAGATCGCCGAGGACCGGCCCGATGACTGGGTGCTCGAAGCCTACGTGCCGCGCCGCCCGAGCAAGGCTGACCGCGCCGCGGTGGCTGGGCTGTTCGCCGACCGCGCGCCGAGGCTCACCGCCGAGCAGCTGCCCGAGACCGACTGGGTGGCCGAAACGCAGAAGCTCACCGCGCCGATCCGCGCCGGGCGCTTCCACGTCCACACCCCCGACTTCCGCGCCGAGGCCGGGGTCATCGATCTCGTGATCCCCGCCGCCCAGGCGTTCGGCACCGGCCAGCACGCGACGACCGCGGGATGCCTCGCGATGCTCGACGCGATGAAGCGGCGCGGCGTGGTCGTGCGCAACCTGGCCGACATCGGCACCGGCACTGGCCTGCTCGCGTTCGCAGCGATGGCGCTGTGGCCGGCGGCACGCGCGATCGCCAGCGACATCGACGAAGTCTGCGAGCCGGTCGTGGTCGAGAACGCGCTGCTCAACGGCGTCCCGCTCGGCACCGCCCCCGGCCAGCTGGCGATGGTCGTCGCCGAGGGCTTCGACGATGCGCTGCTCGCGGGACGCGCGCCCTATGACCTGGTCATCGCCAATATCCTCGCCGGCCCGCTGGTCGCGCTCGCCGGCGGCTTCGGCGACGCGGTCCGGCCGGGCGGGCACCTGCTGCTCGCCGGGCTGCTGACGACGCAGGAGCCGGCGGTGCGCGCCGCCTGCCGGGTCGCCGGCTTCCGCCTCGCCGCGCGCCTGGTCAACGGCGACTGGTCGATCCTGTGGCTGCGTCGGCGCGCTATCTGAGGATCGCGGGCCGCATCGTCGGCTGGGCGTTCATCGCCCTGATGCTGGCGATCGGGCTGTTCGCGCTGTCCGGCTGGATCGGCTCGTCGATCCCGCGCAATCCCGACTGGCGCGAGCCCGATCGGGGCGTCGAGATCATGATCGGCAGCAACGGCGTCCACACCGAGATCGTCATGCCGCTGGTCACGCCCGAGATGGACTGGCGCCCGGTGTTCCCTGCCAGCGACCTGCCCGCGCCCGATCGCGACTTCACCCACGTCGCGGTCGGCTGGGGCGAATACGAGGTGTTCCTCAACACGCCGACCTGGTGGGACCTATCGCCGCGGACCGCGCTGCGCGTCGCGCTGTTCGGCGGCGACGGCCTGCTCCACGTCGCGCACTACGTCCGCCCGGCGCCGTCCGACGACAACCGCCCGCTGCGGCTGACCAGCGAAGAGTACCGCCGCCTGGTCACCGCGGTCCAGCGCGCGCTGCCCGAAGGGCCGCGCGTCGTGCATCCGGGCTACGGCCCGCACGACGTGTTCTACGAGAGCCCTGGCCGTTACACGATATTTAACACCTGCAACCAATGGACCAGCAACACCCTCGCCGCCGCCGGCGCGCGTACCGGCTGGTGGACGCCGTTCGCCGGCGGGGTGATGAAATGGGTCCCCTCACCCGAGGCGTGACAGGCGCGCGGAAACGTGCATGGTAGCGCTACCCAACGGGAGGGGAGCCAGACCAATGTCCACCGAGACCGACTTCACCCGCCGCCGCCTGCTCGCCGCTGCCGGCGCCGCGCCGCTGGCGCTCGCCGCCACGCGCGCGTTCGCGCAGACCGCCCAGGGCCAGCCGATGCCCGGCGACGCCGCACCGCAGCCGGCGCTTCCGGGCGAGAAGATGCGCTGGGCGATCGTCGGCCTCGGCAGCTTCGGCGTGAACCAGGTCATTCCCGGCTTCACCGACGCGCGGCAATCGCGCATGACCGCGTTCGTCTCGGGCAACGCCGCGAAGGCGCGCGACCTCGGCGCGCGGCACGGCGTCAGCCGGTTCTACGACTACGCCAACTTCGACACGATGAAGGACAACGGCGAGATCGATTGCGTCTACATCGTGCTCCCGGTCGGCTTGCACGCCGAGTACACCGTGCGCGCGCTCGAGGCCGGCAAGCACGTTTTGTGCGAGAAGCCGATGGCCTCGACTGCCGCCGAATGCGAGCGGATGGTCGCCGCGGCAAAGGCCAACAACCGCCAGCTCGGGGTCGCTTATCGCGTCCACTTCGAGCCAACCAACCGCGAGGCCCAGCGGCGCATCGCCGCGGGCGAGCTCGGCGCGATCCGCGCGGTCCACAACGCCCACGGGTTCAACGCCAACCTCCAGTTTCCGCCGCACAAGTGGCGCCTGCAGAAGGCGCTCGCCGGCGGCGGCTCGATGTTCGACATCGGCATCTACGGGCTCAACACCTCGTTGATGATGCTCGAGAACGACCGCCCGGTTTCGGTGTCGGCGCTCTACGCCTACCCGAAGGACGACCCGCGGTTCGCGGAGGTCGAGGGCGGGATCGACTGGCGCATGACCATGGCCAGCGGCATCAACGTGACCGGCTGGTCGTCGTACTGCCACAGCCCCTACGTCTCGCGGCAGCACTACTTCGGCGCCAATGCATCGATCGAGATGCAGCCGGCGACGACCTACGATGACAACAACCTCGTCATCGACGGAGGCAACCAGCCGCGCCGCGAGATCGGCGCGGGCAATCCGATGACCCAGTTCGCCGCGCAGATCGACGGCTTTTCCGAGGCCGCCCGCGTCAACCGCCCGCACCTGACGCCGGGCGAGATGGGCCTGCGCGACATCCGCCTGATCGAGGCGATGTACCGGAGCGCCGATGCGGGCGGAGCGGTGATCACGCTGTAAAGGGCGTCGTTCGCCACTGCCGGACCGGGATCCCGCGCCTGGCGCGGGTCCCTAGTAACATCTCCCGACTATCCGCCCGCCGAATGAAACGATAATCGTAACCAATTCTTAACTTTGTTCCTTCAGATTTCGATAACTGGTTCGGGTCGGGCGATGGGGGCTCGGCGACTCGGGATCGCAAGAGTAAGCTGTCAAAACCACGGTGGGATCGGACCGTACCATGCTTGCAACCCCCTCCATGCAGCCTTCGGAGCGAAGGCTGAGCGAGATCGACCGTTTCTGCATCCAGACCGAGCAGACCGGAAAAATGGCGGCAGCCGGGCGCGTGCGCTTCGTTGCGTCCACGCTCGGCGTGGTCTGCCTCGCGCTGCTGGCGGGCCTGGCGCTTGCCTTGTGGCAGACGACCGCGCTCGCGCAGGAGCGTGACGCCCTCGCCCGGGAGCTCCGCATCGAGCGCGCCGAGCGCATAAAGGCCACGCTGGCCGCGAAGGACGCCGAGATGAGCGCTGCGACCTCCGCGCTCGACACGCGGGTCCGCAGCGACATCGTCGACGAGCGCATGGTCGAGCAGGAACGGCGCTCGGCCGAACTCGCGCAGCTTGCCGACCAGGTCGAGCAGCAGAAGCTGGTCAAGGCCGATTGCGTCACCCCGCGTTCGATCAGACTCGCCGCGGGCCTGTGAAGCGCTCGCTCCTGCTCGTGGCAGTCCTCGCCGGCTGCACGCATCGCGAGCCCGAAGTGCAAATCCGCGAGGTGCCGGTTCCGACGCCGGTGGCCTGTGTCGATCCGCAACAGATTCCGGAGGAGCCGCCGCGGGTCGCGCAACTGTTCAACGGCAACGCCCGCCACGATCTGGTGATCCTCGCCGAGAACGCCCAGCAGCTGCGCACCTGGGGACAGAACATGCGCTCGCTGCTCGAGATGTGCGTCGGCAACGCGCCTCCCGAATAGCCCGGCCATACTCTGGACCCATTCGGCGCTTACCGATATCACCGACGTGTCGGAGCCCTTCGGGATCGGGAGCCGACAAGTGAGGGGGGCCCGATCACGCCCGCCAACGGATGTGGAGAGGACATCCACGGACGAGGATCGGGCTCCCGAGAGACGGGATGCTTCGATGATACGCTGGGTTGCCGCGGTCGCCGCCGCGCTGGCTCTGGTTACAGGCGCAGCCTGTGCTGCGGAAACCGCCGACGCGGTCCAGGCGGCCGAGCGCGCGCGCTTCGGCTTCGGCGAGCTGCGCCGCGGGGCGAGCGGCACGCCGACCGACGCGAACGCCGCCAACACCGATGAAAGCAGGGTCGCCGCGTTCGGCCTGCCGCCGCTATTCGCGAGCTCGGCGACGCCCGACCCCGAGCAATGGGCGAGCCGCCGTGCCGAGCTCGTCCGCCTCGTCGAGGACAACTGGGTCGGGCGCATTCCCGAGGTCGTCGCGCAGTTCCGCGTGGTCTGGACCAAGGCCCCGGTCGAAACCGCCCAGGCCGGCGCCGTGGCCGAGCAGTGGATCGGCCAGGTCGTCGCGCCCGACGGCCGCATGGGCCCGACGATCGACGCGACCATCACCTTCCCGGCACAAGCCGCGGCGACGCCGGCGCTGATCGACTATACCTACGTCTGGCCCGGCGGCCGCACGCCCAACTTCGGGGGCCCGCCGCCGCCCGACGGCGTCGCCACGGCACTCGCACACGGCTTCACCCATGTCGCCTACCGTCCGCAGATGCTCCAGGCCGACAACGGCGCCGAGATGCAGCAGGGCGTGATCGGCCTCGCCCGCTGGCCGCGCGAGCAATACGACTGGGGGGCCCTGCGCGCCTGGGGCTGGGGTGCGAGCCAGCTGCGCGAGGAACTCGCGCGTGACCCGCGGATCAACGGCCAGCGCATCTCGCTGCAGGGCCACTCGCGCTTCGGCAAGGGCGTGCTCGTGGCCGCCGCGTTCGACCTCGCGTTTGCCGACGCCAACGTGTCGAGCTCGGGCGCCGGCGGCGCCAAGCTCATGCGCCGCAACTTCGGCGAGACCTGGGAAAACCTGACCGCCTCGGGCGAGTTCCACTGGTTCACGCCCAATGCCATGGCGTACTCCGGCGGCGGCAAGACCACCGCCAACCTGCCCGTCGATGCGCACACGCTGATCGCCTTGCGCGCCCCGCGCCCGCTGTTCGTCACCAGCGGCACGGCGGAGAAGGGCGATTCGTGGGTCGATCCGCGCGGCATGTGGGAAGCCGTGCGCGCGGCGCAGCCGGCCTGGGCGCTGTTCGGCTCGGCTACTCCGACCGATGCGATGCCCGCCCCCGGCGAGGACCCCGACGCGCTCTACAAGCTCGGCTGGTACCAGCACACCGAAGGCCACGTGCCATGGCCCGGCGTCGCCGAGTTCTACGAGCACGAGGCCCGCTTCGCCGGCCCGCGCACCGGGCTCCTGCCGTTCAAGGACCCGGTCAAGCGCAGCCGCCCACGCCGCGGGCTGGCCTAGCTCGCCTTACTGCGAATGCAGCGCGCTCGGCTGGGCAATCTCGCCCAGCGCGCGGCCGCTCTGGCCGTCGGCCTTGGCGAGGTCGCCGAGCGAGACGATGCCGACGAGGCGCTTGTCGTGGTTCATCACCGGGAGCCGGCGGACCTGGATCGAGGCCATGTTGTCGAGCACCTCGCCGGTCTCCTCGTCGTCGTAGCAGTACATCACTTCCTGGCTCATCACGTCGCGCACGCGGGCCTCAGGCCCGGCGCCTTCGCCGATCCCGCGGACCGCGATGTCGCGGTCGGTGATCATGCCGATCAGCCGGTCGCCGTCGGCCACCGGGAGCACCCCGGCATCGATCTGGCCCATGATCTGCGCCGCGCGCTCGATCGTGTCGCTCGGGGCAATGACGCGCACGTCGCGGGTCATGCATTCGTTGATCTTCATGGTAACCTCCTGGTTGTCGCAGCCGCGCGACCTTGCACCCCCGATGGCTTCAACCGACGAACGCGGCGGGGGTTCAAGGCTCCCGGCGCAGCGCTGCCACCGCCTGACCCGTTCGCCGTCAGCCGCTCCATTCTTCGAGCGCCTGGCGATAGGTTTCGCGCGCCTCGTCGCGCTTGCGCTCGAGCTTGGCCAGGTGCTTGTCCTGCCTTGCCCGCAACGCCGCGAGCTTGCGCTCGATCGCATCGCGTTCGGCCTCGAGCTTGCCGGCCTCGGCCGCATGCCGCGCGCGCGCCTCGCGCAGCGCCTTTTCCGCGGCATCGATCCGGTCGCGCTTCGGCGGCGGCTTGGGTTTGGGTGGCTTGCGCGGCTCGGCCGCCGGTGCGGGCGCGGGCTTGGCCTTCTTCTTCCGCGGCGGCAGAGCCTTGAGCTGGGCCGACAGGTCCCCGCGCGACAGGCGGATCACCTCGCCCGGCCGCTCGAGCGCGGCTTTCGCGAGCTTCGGATCGCGGACCTCCTCGGCCACCCCGCGCGCGAACAAGTCCGCGTCCGCGCCCCACGCCGCCAGCGCCGCCTTGCGGCTCGGCGCGGCGACATAGGCATCGTGGAACCCGGTCGACGTTCGGAAAACCTTGAGCTTGCGCGGCATCGCGATCCTCTCGGAATGTTGAACCGCGCAACCAAAGCGCGGTTTCCGGGTTGGACCGGCATGACCCAAAAGCCACTCGAAAACAGCCGCGTGCTGATCACCGGCGGCGCGGGCGGCGTCGGCCGCGAGACCGCGCTGCGCATGCTCGAAGGCGGCGCGCGCGTCGTCTCGGCCGACATTCCCGCGGCCACCCGCCACGCCGAGGGGACGCTGGTCTATGCCGGCGACTTGTCGCGCCAGGACGAGCTCGACCGGCTGTTCCGCTTCGTCGACAGCCAGCTCGGCGGGCTCGACATCCTCGTCGCCTGTGTCGGGCTTCCGGCCGATCCGCTGATGACAATCTCCGACAGCGGCTGGCGCCAGGTGATCGACGCCAACCTCGTGAGCTACGTCGGCTGCGCCAAGAAGGCGATCGATCGCATCCGCGTCTCGGGCCGCGAGGACGGGCAGATCATCCTCGTCGGCTCGATCAGCGTGCACATCAAGGCGGTCGGCGAGAGCGTCTACAACGCTTCGAAAGGCGGCGTCGCCATGTTTGCCGAGACGCTGCGCAAGGAGATGATCCCCGAGAAGATCCGCGTCACGCTGATCGAGCCCGGCGCGATCGC
>CBHWED010000119.1:0-9816 GCA_966112795.1 uncultured bacterium | reverse complement strand
GCGATGCGACCCCGTAGCGCGGCAGCGCGATCGGCGAGCCTGGGCAAGTCGTTCGCCGCGGCCTCGGTCTTGGCCTGCGCCTGGATTTCGGGCGGGCCATAGTAGGCGTCGATATAACCCTCTTCCTTTTCGCCGATCGTCAGCTGCAGCAGCAGGTAATCGCGCGCGATCGCGTCGAGGTCGGCGGCGGGTTCGGAGGTCCTGGCGCAGGCAGCCAGGGCGAGAGCGGCGAAGGCCGCGACCAGGGGGCGGATCATCGCCGGTGGATCGCCGCGCGGCTACGGCGAGTCAATGCCGTCAGTCGACGACGATCGTGCCGCGCATGCCGAACATGGCGTGCATCGTGTGGGTGCAGGTGAGCTTGTAGGTCCCGGCCGCCGGAACGAGGTGGATCGTCCGTGTCGACTTGCCGGGGATGTCGATCTCGCCATGGTCGATCAGCGCCGCATCGGCGGGCTCGACGCGCGCGGCGGCGAAGAACTCGGGCGCCGAGAAATCGTGTCCGCCCGAGGCGACGTTGGTCAGCACCAGCGCATAGGCCTGCCCGGCGTGCAGGTGGATCTCTTTCGGCGTGAAATCGAAGCTCGACAGTTCGACCCGCTGCTCGGCGGTCGCCTGCGCCGCGAGCTGGCTGGCCGGGCAGCAGGCGATCAGGCCTGCCGCGAGTGCTGCATGGACTGGGCGCATCGTTGGGGGACTCCATTCGCAGGCTGGACGCATGCCGCCGGCGGCACTTACACAGGGCCGATAAGAGCAGGCCCGGAGGGAGAGACATGGCGACTGCGGTAAGTTCCGGAAGCCCGGTCGCCGGTTCACTCACGGCAGAGCAGATCCTCGCCAATGCCCGCGCGATGGCTCCGGCGATTGCCGCGCGCTCGCAGGAGATCGAAGCGCTGCGCCGGCTCCCGGCCGATCTCGTCGCCGAGCTCCGTGCGGCCGGGTTCTTCCGCATGGGCCGCAGCCGCGCCAAGGGCGGCCCGCAGATGACGCTCATGCAGCACCTCGAAGTGATCGAGGTGCTCGCCCGTGCCGATCCCTCGGTCGGCTGGTGCGTCAAGATCGGCACCGACAGCGGACTGCTCGCCGAGTTCCTGCCGCCCGCCGCCTCGGCGCGGCTGCTGCCCGAGCCCGACATGATCACCGCCGGACAGTTCACCACCGCGCACGGGACTCTCGAGCGTGTCGACGGCGGCTATATGCTCAACGGCCGGTTCCCGTTCGGCAGCGGCGTGACCCATGCCGACGTGGTGATGAGCGGCGGCGCGCTGCTCGACAGCGGTCAGCCCGTCATCGGGCCTGGCGGCATCCCCGAAGGCCGCCTCGCCTTCTGCCGCGCCGACCAGCTGGTGATCGAGGACACCTGGCACACCCACGGCCTGCGCGGCAGCGGCAGCAACCACTACCGCGCCGAGAACCTGTTCATCCCCGAGGACCAGGCATTGCGCATCGAGGAGGCGATGTTCGCGAACCGCGACCCGCTCTACTCGAGCGGTTTCAACTGGGTGACGACGATGGCCGCGGTGCCGCTCGGCACGGCGCGGCGGGCGATCGACGAGGCCAAGGCGGGCATCCATGTCCGCAAGGCCGGCATGCCGCCGCGCCCGATGGCCGAGACGGTCCAGGCGCGCGAAGCCGTCGCCAAAGCCGAGACCGCGTGGGGCGCGGCGGACGCGTTCCTCTACCGTGCCGCCGAGGAGTTCTGGTCCGAGCTCGAGCTGGGCACGCCCGCGGTCGAGACCAAGGGCCGTCTCGCGCTCGCCAACGTCAACTGCTTCCGGATGGCCGCCGAGGTCACCCGGCAGCTGTTCGATCTCCTGGGCGCCAACGTGATCTTCGAAGGCTCGCCGCTCGAGCGCCTCGCGCGCGACGCGCTGACGCTCAACCAGCACATGATCGTCGCCCAGCCCGCCGTGGAAACCTACGGCGCGATGATGCTCGGGAAGGAGCATCCCTCGCCGCTCTACTGACCGGGCACAGGCTTGCCTTTGCGCGACCGCGATGCGACAGTTCCGGTCACGTGGAGGGGGGCCGCTTGAACAAGTTCCTGATTCTGTTGCAGGCCTTCGGCCTGTCGCTCGTGCTGTCGCCGGCCGGCCATGCCGCCGAGCCGCCGCCGTTGTCCGCCTACGGCGCGCTTCCCGAAGTCGAGGACATGACGCTGTCGATCGGAGGCACGCGCATAGCCGCGGTCACGACGATTCGCGGCGAGCGGCAGTTGCTGATCATGGACGACCAGCTCCGGGCCTTGCGAACGATGACGCTGGGCGACATCAAGGTGCGCTCGATCAGCTGGATCGGCGAAGACCGCGTGCTGATGCAGATGAGCCAGACCGAGGACCTCGGCTACGGGTTCACCGCCGACCAATACGAATTTTCGCGCGTCTTCATCATCCCCGTCGATCCCACCCAGGAGATCGCGATGGTGTTCCGCGGCAATCGCTCAATCGTCGGCGCCGTGTTTGGCAGCTTCGGCCAGCGCCGCTCGAACGAAGGTTGGACCGGCTATTTCGGCGGCATCGAGCTTCAGCACGGCTCGTCCGGCTACTACGCGCCGCACTTCCGGCCGGCGCTGTTCGCGGTCGATCTCGCCAGCAACCGGGCGCGGCGGCTCGCCTTGCCCGCCAACGAAGGGCAGGATGCCGACTGGCTGCTCGGCCCCGACGGCACCGTGGCGGCGACCTTCACGATCAACACCAACACCGGCCGGTGGACGATCGAGGGCCCCGACG
This sequence comes from uncultured bacterium, assembly GCA_966112795.1. Lineage (GTDB taxonomy): Bacteria > Pseudomonadota > Alphaproteobacteria > Sphingomonadales > Sphingomonadaceae > Croceibacterium_A. Next base: position 7,087 of record CBHWED010000119.1, on the reverse strand, counting down.
ACAAGCGCCTGGCCCAGGGCGTCTCGCCGCAAGGGGACGCGGGCCTGGTCTCGCTCGGTGCCGAGGGCCGCACGCTGATCTATTCCGACCTCGACAGCGAAACCGAGCGCACCCGCTGGTTCGAGGTCCCGCTCGACGGAAGCGCCGCCCCGGTCGAAATCCTCCCCGATGAGGACATCGACCGGCTGTTCATCGACCGGACCTCAGGCCGGCTGCTCGGCTTCCTGCGCGGCGGCGCTTCGGCGGAGCCCGAGTTCTTCTCCGACGAGCACGAAGCGATCGTGAAGAAGGTTTACCGCGCGTTCGGGAACCTCGACGTCACTCTGTACGACTGGACTCCGGATTTCTCGCACGTGCTCGTCCGCACCAGCGGGAATCGCGACAGCGGCAGCTGGTACCTCGTCGACGTCGCGAACTTGCGCGCCGAAGGGATCGGCGTGGAGCGGCTCGCGATCGGGCCCGAGCAGGTCGGCCCGATCAGCACCGTCAGCTACACCGCCGCCGACGGGCTCGAGCTCGACGGTATCCTGACGCTGCCGCCCGGCCGCGAGGCGAAGAACCTGCCGCTGGTGATGCTCCCGCACGGCGGCCCGCATTCGTACGACGAGGAGGCCTTCGACTGGTGGGCGCAGGCGTTCGCGTCGCGCGGCTACGCGGTGTTCCAGCCGAACTTCCGCGGCTCGACCAACCGCGACGATGCCTTCGTTCGCGCCGGCTACGGCGAATGGGGCCGCAAGATGCAGACCGACATCTCGGACGGCCTCGACGCGCTCGTCAAGCAGGGGATCGTCGATCCCAAGCGCGCCTGTATCGTCGGCGCGAGCTATGGCGGCTACGCCGCGCTTGCCGGGGTGACGCTGCAGCACGGCCTCTACCGCTGCGCAGTCGCGGTTGCCGGGGTCAGTGATCTGTCGCTGATGTACAACACCGACTACCGCGAAGGCGGCCAGCGCGGCCTCTTGCGACGCTCGCTGCTCGAGGAGCTCGGCCCGCGGAGCGGCTTCGAGGCTGCCTCGCCGCGCCAGCATGCCGCGCAGGCCGATGCGCCGATCCTGCTGATCCACGGCCGCGAGGACACCGTCGTGCCCTACGAGCAAAGCACCAAGATGGCCGACGCGCTCAAGGACGCGGGCAAGCCGTACCGCCTGATCGACCTCGGCGAAGAGGATCACTGGCTGTCGCGCGGCACCACCCGGCTGAAGATGCTCGAGGCGACGATGGCCTTCGTGCAGGAGCACAATCCGGCGGAGTAGACCGACATGATTGCGGCAATCCTGCTGCTGGCCCAGGGCGCCTCGGTTCTCGACATGCTCGACGAGCGCGAATTGTGCCGCGTCATCGCAAGCCATGCGTCGACTTATCAAGGCCAGACCATCGGCGTGTTTGCCGTCCAGACGGCTGTGGCGAATTGCCCCGCAAAGCGGATTCAGGTCGGTTTCCGGTTGACGGTCCCGGAGCAGGACCGCCCGCGCTACATCGAGAGCTTCATGACCGCCGCGCGGAGTGGCGTCTGTAGCGCCGACCCGACGATGCAGGCGTTTCGCAAGCGCGGATGGAAATTCGAATACACCTTCATCGAGCCGGATGGCTCGAAGGACGTACGAACCCTGACCTGCTGAAAGGTCTAGCGCAGTCCGGCGCTTTCCAGCGCGGCATCGACCGCCATGCGCCCCGGCTCGCTGCACGGGGCGATCGGCAGCCGGGTCTCGGCGGTCAGCCAGTCGTGCAGCTTGGCGAGCGCGTACTTGGTCGGCGAGGGGCTGGCGTCGGCGAACAGCGCCTTGTGCAGCGGGTAGAGCCGCTCGTTGAGCGCCCGCGCGGTCTCGTAATCGCCCGCCGCCGCCGCGGCGTGGAACTCGGCGCAGAGGCGCGGCGCGACGTTTGCGGTCACCGAGATGCAACCGACCTGGCCGAGCACGTAGCCCGCGAGCGCGAGCGGGTCATCGCCGGAGAGCTGGCAGAACTGCGCACCGGCACCCACGCGCTGCGTGACCACGCGCTGCAGGTCGCCGCTCGCATCCTTGATGCCGACGATCTTGCCCGGGAAACGCCGCGCGAGCTCGATCACCGTCGCCGGCTGCATGTCGGTCACCGTGCGGCCGGGCACGTTGTAGAGCACGATCGGCAGGTCGCAGCTTTCGGCGAGGAACGAGAAATGCGCCAGCAGCCCGTCCTGGCTCGGCCGGTTGTAATACGGCGCGACCATCAGCGCGGCGTCGGCACCGAGGTCCTTCGCGACCTGCATGTGCCACAGCGCGGTGCGCGTGTCGTTGCTGCCGCAGCCGGCGATGACCGGCACGCGCCCGGCGGCCTGCTCGACGCACCAGCCGATCGCCTTGTGGTGCTCGTCGTTGTCGAGCGTGGCGCTCTCGCCGGTGGTGCCGCACGGCACCAGCGCCGACGAGCCTTCGTCGATCTGCCAGTCGACGAACCGGCGAAAGGCGGCCTCATCCAACGCTCCGTCGCGAAAAGGAGTCACCAGAGCCGGAATCGAACCACTGAACATTTGCGTCGCTCCCGCGATACCGTAACCGTCGGGGCAGCCCCGTTCACCGCCTGATAAGGAGCAGGCTGCCACGATGTCCAGCATGGTTCGTGCTTCGCTCATCGCCGCCCTGCTCGCTTCCGCTGTCGCTTTTCCCGTCCCTGCGCTCGCGCAGTGGGAGCAGGGACGCAGCAGCCTCGTCGCGCAGCAACAGTCGGGCCAGGCCGCTTATGCCGTGAGCCGCTGGGAGCAGCTCACCGCCAGTCCGAACTACACGTTCGAGGACTATGCGGGCTTCCTGCTCAGCTATCCCGGGTTCCCCGACCAGGACGTGCTGCGCGGCTATGCCGAAGCGCGGCTCGCCGACCAGTACGTCGCCGCCGACCAGCTGGTCGCGTTCTTCGACCGCTACCCGCCGCTGACCAATCCCGGCCGCGCGCAATATGCGATCGCGCTGACCGCGATGCGGCCGCAGGCCGCGCTCGAGACCGCGCGCGCCGCCTGGCGCGGCGGACAGATGAGCCAGACCGCGATGGCGACGCTGTACAGCAGCTATGGCGCGCAGCTCACGCCGGCCGATCACGACGCGCGGATGGACGCGCTGCTGTGGCAGCGCGATCCCGTCGCGGCGGCGCTGCAGATGCCTTACGTGTCGCCCGCACGCGCGGCCGTGTTCGGCGCGCGGCTGGCGATCCTCCAGGGCGGCGACGGCGCGACGTACGACGGCAGCGCGACGAGCGACCCCGGCTACCTGTGGAACCGCAGCCGCGAGCTGCGCACCGAGGGGCGCGCGCAGGAAGCGGTGGCCATGCTCGCCGCGCATCCGCCGCTCAACGCCGCACCGTTCGATCCGACCGCGTGGGTCGGCGAGCACCTCGCGGTGGCGCGGCTGGCGAGCTCGCAGGGCGCGCTGCAAGTCGCCGCGCGTGCGGCCGAATCGTTCGCCAACGAGAGCACGATCCTCGATGGTCCCTACAAGCTGCGCGACGACTACACCTCGCTGATGTGGCTCGGCGGGACCAGCGCGCTGTGGAACATGGGCGACGGCAACTCGGCGGCGCCGCTGTTCTACCGCTACGGCGCCGCGGCCAAGACCCCGCAGACGCGCTCGAAGGGCTTCTTCTGGGCCGGCCGTGCGGCGCAGCAGGCGGGCAACCAGGCCGAGGCGAACCGCTACTACGAAATGGCCGCGGCCTATCCCGAATACTTCTACGGCCTGCTCGCGCTTGAGCGGCTCGGCCGGCCCGCGCCGGCGGTGCCGCCGATGCCCGCCGCGCAGCCGACCCCCGAGCAGCGCGCGGCGCTGCTCTCCAGCCCGCTGGCGCAGACCATGCCGGTCTTCGCCAGCAGCAGCCACGCCTGGCAGACCAAGCGCAAGTTCTACGTCCAGCTCGCCAACCAGGCGAAAACCGAGGGCGAGCTGGTGCTCGTCGGCGAGCTCGCCCGCGAGTTCAACCTGCCCGAGCTCGCGGTCGTGGTCGGCCGCGTCGCCCCCGAGAAGGGCTTCACCCAGTTCACCCAGATCGGCTTTCCGACCGTTCAGACCCCGCCCGAAGCCGACTGGACGATGGTCCACGCGATCGCGCGCCAGGAGAGCGAGTTCGACGAGTACCGCATCAGCCACGCTGGCGCGCAGGGCCTCATGCAGCTCATGCCCGGCACCGCGCGCGAGCAGGCGGGCAAGCTCGGGGTCGCCTACATGTCGGCCTCGCTGATGACCGACACGCAGTACAACCTGCGGCTGGGCAACGGCTACTTCCAGCGGATGATGAACACCTACGGCAGCTATCCGTTGGCCGTGGCCGCCTACAACGCCGGCCCCGGCAACGTGAACAAGTGGCTGCGCGAGAACGGCGACCCGCGCAACGGCTCGATCAGCTGGATCGACTGGCTCGAGCGGATTCCGATCTTCGAGACCAAGAACTACGTCCAGCGCGTGCTCGAGAACGCGGTGGTCTACGAGACGCTGCATCCCGACAAGGCGACCCAGGGCCGCGCGCGCGGGATCACCGAGCTGCTGCGCTAGATTGCCGGGCACACCCTTCGCGGGTAATCGCGCCGCGATGAAGCCGCGCGAAAACCCGATCACCCCTGCCGGCCTCGCCGCGCTGCGGGCCCGGTACGACCACCTGCTCGGCACCGAACGCCCCGAGATCGTCGCCATCGTCTCATGGGCGGCGGGCAACGGCGACCGCAGCGAGAACGGCGACTACCTCTACGGCCGCAAGCGCATGCGCGAGATCGACCGCGAGCTCGCCCATCTGGCGCGGCGGATGAAGGCGGCCAAGGTGATCGACCCGGCGCAAGCGCCCGACACGTCGCGCGCATGGTTCGGCGCGACCGTGACCATCGCCGACGAGGATGACGACGAGCGCACGATCACGCTGGTCGGCGACGACGAACAGGATCCGTCGGCCGGCCGGATCGGCTGGAGCGCGCCGATCGCCCGCGCACTGCGCGGCGCCGCGGTCGGCGACTTGCGCACCGTGCGACTGCCGGCGGGCGAAAAGGAATGGGAAGTGCTCGCGATCGACTACCCGGCAGCACGCTGATGCGCACCACGCACGAGGACGCCACCGTCAGGCTCTACTTCCTCGACGCCGAGAGTGAAGGCGGCGCGGCCGAGACGCTGTTCTACGGCCCGCTCGCCGAAGCGCTCGAGATCGCCGCGGCACAGCCTGAGGAGGTCCAGGACGGCCTGTTCCTCGCGACCGACAACGACGTGGTGGCGTATCTCGACTTGATCGGCGGCTAGGCCCCTTCGGCCAGCCGCAGGAACTGCGGCGGCACCGCGTCGACCAGCCACACGCCGTTGGCCGAGAGGTGGAAGACATGTCCGGCCGCACGGCATTCGCGCGCGGCGATCTCGAGGATCACCGGTTTGCCGCGGCGCATGCCGACCTTGCGCGCCGTCTCGACGTCGCCGGACAAGTGCACGTGATGCCGCGCCATTGGGCGGAGTCCTTCGGCGAGGATCGCGTCGAGCACTTTCGCGACCGTCCCGTGGTACAGGACCGCGGGCGGTTCGCGCTCTTCCCACGCCGCTTCGACCTCGACCGAATGCCCCTGTCGCGCGCGGATCGACAGACCGTCGGGCGAGAACTCGAAGCGTTGCTTGTCGTTCTCGCCGACGACCCGCTCGAGTTCCGCCCGGTCGACCGCGAGATCCGCGCCGGCAAACGCCGCGAGCACCGCCCGGACCTCGGCCCAGCCCTCCCCGTCGAGCGTCAGCCCGGCATCGTCGGGCCGGTGGCGCAGCCAGTACGACAGCTGCTTCGAGAGGCGCGTCACGTCGGTCATCGGCAGCCTGTTCGAAGCGCTGCGGTTACTCAGCCGCCTCGGACTCCTTCGGCTCGCCGCGATCGTTTTCGGCGTGGGTGATCTTCGGCTTGTCCTCGACCGCCGGCGGGGGACCCACCGGAGCAGTGACCGCGGGGCTCGCCACGAGCCCCTCGAGCGAGGAGCCGTCGAGCCCGAGCTCCTTCATCAGCCCGTCGAGGACCGGCGCCTGCGCGCGGTAGGCGAGCGCTGCGGCGACCGCGTCCTGCGCGAGGTTGCCGCTGCCGCCGCCGTAGCCCGCGCCGTTGCCGTTGCCGCCGGGCTTCTGCGTCAGCCCGTCGACCTGGACGATCTTGATCGAATCGATCGCCTCGAGCGGCTTGGCGCTCTCGCGCACGAGCTCGGGCAGGACCTTGAGCAGCGCGAGCTTGGTCTGCAGCGACATCTGGTCGCTCGACAGCAGGTTCGCCGCCTCGTTGACCGCACGCTGGCCCGCCGCCTCGACCTCGAACCGCACGCGGTCGGCCTCGGCGCGCAGCTTGGCCGCTTCGGCTTCGCCTTCCGCGGCGAGGCGCGTGGCTGCGGCACGGTTGGTCGCCGCATCCTTCTCGGCTTCGGCCTGGACCTTGATGCGGATCGCGTCGCGCTCGGCCGCCTTGGCCGCCTCGATCAGCTCGATGCGCTTGTCGCGCTCGGCGACTTCGGTCTCGCGCGAGGTGGTCACCTGCTCTTCCGCCGCGACCGCCTTGGCGCGCGCCGCATCGGCCTCAGCCTTGGCCTGGCTTTCCTCGCGGCTCTTGTTCTGCACCGCGATCTGCTGCTCCTGGCGAGCGATCTCGAGCGCCTGCGCCTGGGCGATGCGCGCCTGCTCGATCGCCCGATCGGCCTCGATCTGCTGCGCGTCGATCTGTTGCTTGGTCTCGATCCGCGCCTGCTCGGACTCCTGGTGACGGACCGACTGCTCGCGCGCGACTTCGGCCATCTGCGCCGCGCGGCGCATCTCGACCTCGCGCTCCTGCTCGAGCCGGGCGAACTCCTTGTCGCGCGCGATCTCGAGGCTCTTCTTGTCGGCCTCGAGGTTCTTGGTCTCCATCTGGACGCGCGTGTCCTGCTCGATGTCGTTGCGGAGCTTCTTGCGCGCCTCGATCTGCTCGGTGAGCTTGGTCAGGCCCTCGGCGTCGAACGCGTTGTTGGCGTTGAAGTGCTCGATCGAGGTCTGGTCGAGACCGGTCAGCGAGACCGATTCGAGCTCGAGCCCGTTCATCGCCAGGTCGGCCGACGAGACCTGCTGCACCTTCTGCACGAAGTCGGCGCGCTTCTCGT
>CBHWED010000118.1:0-9979 GCA_966112795.1 uncultured bacterium | reverse complement strand
GCTGCCGAAGCTCGCCATGTTGGCGGTCGAGATCATCGCCCGGCGCACGAGGTACTGCTCGTTGCCCGGAAACTGGCCCCAGAAGGCGGGCTCGAGATTGGTATCCTCGCGCACCGCGATCGCGCCGGTATCGGCCAGGGCCGCGGCGACCGCGGCGGTCGCGTCGTCGAGCCTGGCGAGGTCGCGCTCGCGCACGAGCACGGTCAGGTGATGGTCGCCGAAGCCGGTCGAGCCGACTCCGAGCGCATCGCGCGCGGCGAGCATCTCGGCGCGCTCCGCCATGGCCTCCTCGTCGGCGGAGCGCTGGCGGCGCAGCGCGAGGTCCATCCGCTCGCGCGCGGTGGTCCGCTCCTGCGGGGCGAAGCTCTCGGAGACGACCATCTCGAACGGCAGCCGCAGCATCGCGTCGAGCAGCCCGGGCGAGGTCGCGTCCGGGTAGTCCTTGAGGCTCAGGATCGCCGAGAAGTCGGCCCCGGCCGAGCCGCGCAGCTCCATCGCGTCGAGCCCGAAGCTCGCCCGGCGGTAAGGCAGCATGCGGCCGATGTCGGTCTCGTCCTCGGGCTTGCGCACCGGGCGCATCTCGCCGTTGTAGAGTGCCGACAGCAGCTCGAGCAGCTCGTTGTTCACCATCCCGCTCGGACCGACGTAGTCGCCGAGCGGCTGCGCGCCGTAGTCGCCGAGCGAGGCGGCGAGCGACTGGATCGCCGCGCGCAGGCTGCGCAGCTCCTTGGGATCGGCCTCGAGCCGGTCCTGGCCACGCTTGCGGAACCACTTTCCCGCACGCTCGGCGAGGCCGGCCTTGCCGCGCGCCGGGCGGCGCACGAGGCTGACGAACTGGTCGTTGACGAACAGCGAGCCGCTGGTGATCTTGTCGCGCCAGCGGCGGTCGATGTGCGCCGCGAGCGGATCGTCGAAGCTCGCCTCGAGCTCGACCGAGACGCGCCGGCGGATCACGTGGTGGTACATCACGAAGCGCGCGTCGAGGTTCGAGCGCAGCATGACCTCGCGCGTGACCGCGTGGGCGTTGAGCGCCTCGGTATCCTCGGTCTCGAACAGCAGGCCGGGCACTTGCAGCGCGCTCATCAGCGAGCCGTCGCGCAGCAGCAGCGTGTGCTCGTCGACCAGGCGCGCGTAAGGCAGCCGGTCACCCGCGTGCGCTTCCTTGGCGCTCCAGGCAGCGGCTCCGAGCCACTTGGTCGTCATGCACGTACTCCCTGCCGCCCGTCGCGGGCGGCGCAGCTCAGGCGGCGTAGCTGTTGCAACCCCAGCGTTTCCAGTTCTTGACCCGCGGACAGGTGCTGACCTTGGTCAGCCACAAGTCGAAGATCCGCGGCTCGCGCAGGCAGGCGAAATAGCCGATCGCGTGCATCACGAACGGGACCGGCAGGATCCACAGGCTCTTGAAGATGATGAACGCCTGGGCCGAGACCACCCCGTTGATGATGAAGTAGTTCATCGTCACGCCCGCGAACATCTGCGGCCGCGTCAGCGCGCGATGGACCGGGTGGCGGATCAGTTCCATGGCTCAGCCGACCCCGGCCGCCTGCTGGATGCCGCCAACGATCGAGGCCGCACCGAACAGGATGAAGCAGCCGATGATCACGGTCGCGCCGAAGCGCCAGTTCATCCGTCCGGTGAGCATCATGAAGCCGACCGCGGCGACCGCCATGACCGCGACCGCGGTGGCGACGGTGCCGAGCAGCGTGCCCTGCATCCACGCGAGCGCGGCGACGATCGGGCCGGAACCCGCCGGATCCTGCGCGTGCGCGGCGGCAGGAGCGACCAGCGCGGCGGCGGCGATGACGGTGGCAGAAAGACGGGCAGGCAAACGCATCTACTCGGGACTCCGGGAATAGTTCGACAGCCGCCCCATGATCGAGGCGACGTAGGTCTGGGTTTCGCGAATGCGCGGGATGCCGCCGGCGTCGATCACCCGGCCGGGCCCGGCGTTATACGCGGCAAGCGCCTTCTCGAGATCGCCATCGAAGCGGTCGAGCTGCTCGCGCAAGTAGCGCGCGCCGCCTTCGAGGTTGGCGTAAGGATCGCTCGGGTCGACGCCCATCTCGCGCGCGGTGCCGGGCATGAGCTGGGTCAGCCCGCGCGCTCCGACGGGCGAGACCGCATTGGCCCGCCAGCGGCTTTCCTGCCACACGACCGCTTCGAGCAGCGCCGGGCTGAGGTCGAAGCGTGCCGCGAGCTCGGCGATCTTGGCGGCATAGGCATCCGGCACCGTGGCGGCGTGCAGCGTGGTGTCGGCGACCGCGTAATCCGGGACGACCCCGGCCTCGGCCGGAACCTCGACGAGTGCGACGGGTTCCTGCGAGACGGCGACGGTCTCGACCTGGCGGACGTTCGGCCCGGAGATCCATTGCGCTTCGCCATCCGCGCCGATTTCGAGCACGTCGGCATGGGCCGGCGCCACGACGAACGTGGCCAGCGCCAAGGCAGCGACGGCGGTAACGGCACGCAGAATCATCCGACCCTCCAGTGGTCCGCGCATGCTTACCCGAAATGACAACGCCATGACAGTGTGCCGATTTATGGCCGGAACGCCCAACAGAAAGGCCCGGACGGTCGCGCCGTCCGGGCCCCACAGTCGTCCCGAAGGGCCGGTAAGCCCGGCTCGAACTTAGTCCTGGAGCGCGGCCAGCTGGGCGTCGCGCTGCACCGTCGCGAGCGCGCGGCGCGCGGCCTGGCGCGAATCGGTCCAGGTGCCGTCGGCGAGCTCGAGCTCGTAGCGGGTGTCGCTGGCGATCGCGGCCTCGAACGCCTGGGCGGCGCGGGCCGTGTCGCCCTTGCGGGCATAAGCGGCGCCGAGGTTGATCAGCAGCGCCGGGTCGTCGGGATCGGTTGCGAGGCGCGCCTCGATCTGGCGGATCGCCTCGTCGGCCTTGCCCGCGGCGATCTCCTCGTAAGCGACCTGGTGCTGCTCGATCGAGGTCGGCTCGGCGCCGGGGGTCGAGGTCAGCTGCGCGGCGGCGGCCAGCGCGGCAAGGACCAGAGTGGCGGACATGGCATTCTCCCAAATTCATCCCGTTCGATGAGGAGAGAATGCGCCGCGCCACGCTTGTCTGCAATAAAAATGAAACACTGTCATAAAACTGCAATATCCAACCGTCGCGTGACAACCTGTCATGTCATAACGGTCACATATCGGACATAACTAACTGTCCGACACAAAAGCACAATCCTGCAAAGAAACTGTCACCTCACGGTCCTAGCTGCGGATTCGCGATCCACGAATTCGCATCATCCGATTCTCGGTTTTTGAGGGGACCGTTCGCCGTGACTCACCTTACTCGCTCGCTCGTCCTTGGCTGCAGTCTGCTCGCGCTCAGCGCCTGCGGCCCCGATGACATCGCCTCGCCGGGAACCGGGGGCAACGTCATCATCAACCCGCCCGCGACCCCGGCGCCGAGCCCGACGCCGACCCCGACCGGTCCGGCGCTGGTCACCCCGGCCGCCGGTTGCCCGACGATCTCGGATCCGGCGGGCCTCACCGATTCGGGCACGATCACCGGCCCCGAGGGCACCTGGCGCGTCTGCACGCTGCCGCGCGTGATCCGCGCCTCGAGCACGCTGCCGCGGATCGCCGGCCTCGTCTACCAGATGAACGGCCGCGTCGACGTCGGCTGCGACGGCGGCTTCACCGCGCCGTCGGGCTTCACCACTTCGACCGTCTCGTGCCCGGTCGCCCAGCCGATGAACGCCGACACCAACGTCACGCTGACCATCGAGCCGGGCGTGATCGTCTACGGCGGCACCGGCCAGTCGTGGCTCGCGGTCAACCGCGGCAACAAGATCAACGCGGTCGGCACCGCCACGCGCCCGATCATCTTCACCAGCCGCGACAACATCCTCGGCCTCAACAGCGACACCTCGCAGGGCCAGTGGGGCGGCGTCGTGCTGCTCGGCCGCGCCAAGACCACCGACTGCACCACCGGCACCGTCGCCGGCGGCACCTGCGAGCGCCAGACCGAAGGCGCGCCGGATCCGGCGCGGTTCGGCGGCGCTGACGACACCTACAACGCCGGCAAGATGAGCTACGTGCAGATCCGCTTCTCGGGCTTCATCCTCGGCTCGAACGTCGAGCTGCAGTCGCTGACTGCCGAGGCGATCGGCAGCGGCACCCAGCTCGACCACATCCAGAGCTTCAACAGCTCGGATGACGGCGCGGAGTTCTTCGGCGGCCAGTTCGGCCTCAAGTACTACATCGCCACCGGCGCCGACGACGACAGCCTCGACGTCGACACCGGCGCGCGGGTCGACGTGCAGCACGCGCTCATGATCCAGCGTCCGGGCTTCGGTGACGCGCTGTTCGAGATCGACAGCAACGGCAACGAGGCCGACACGCCGCGGACCACGCTCAAGGTCGCCAACTTCACCGCGCTGCAGCCGAACACGAGCGCGAACAACGAAGCCAACGACCAGGCGGCGTCGCTCTTCCGCGGCAACTCGGACACGACGCTGATCAACGGCATGATCATCACGCCGAACAACGAGTGCATCCGCATGAACGGCTCGTCGAGCGGTGGCTCGGCGCCGGTATCGCTGACGGCGCGCTCGGTCGTCCTGCAGTGCAACGCGACCAAGTACATCGGCACCGGCAGCCTCAACGCCGCCGCGGTCGCGACCGCGTTCGGCGCGGGCGCGAGCAACAACCGCGACGACTTCACCAGCACGCTCACCGGGCTGTTCATCAACGGCACCAACGAGAGCGGCGTGACGGCGACCGATCCGAAGACGCTCTCGGCCTTCTTCGACACCACGACCTACATCGGCGCGGTGCAGAACACGGCCGGGAACTGGGCCGCCCAGTGGACCTGCAACAGCTCGTACGCGAACCTCGGCACCAACGTGGGCAACTGCACCGCGGTCCCGGTCTTCTCGTAAGGCGAGGAAGGGGGCGCGCCGTTCGGGCGCGCTCCCTTTGTCGTTTCCGGGCCCTGCCTGGAGTTTCGGAATAGACTCATGAGGGGGTCCCTATCATGACCATTGGCAAGCAGCTGGTTGGGCTGCTTCTGCTCTCGACCGCTTTGACGCATCCTGGCGTGGCTTTCGCGCAGGACGCAGCCGGCGATGCGGCTGCAACCGAAGCGCAGCCGGCCGACGAGCAGCCCGCCGCCGAAGGCGCGGAGCAGCCGGCCGACGATACCTTCGCCGGCGACCAGGACATCTCGGTCCCGGGCGGCGACGTGATCTTCGTCACCGGCCGGGTCAATCGCGACCCGACCCGGGGCTCGACCCAGGTCCTCTCGGTCCTCTCGACCGAACAGATCGCCCGCACCGGCGAGGGCAACATCGCCGGCGCGCTCGGCCGCGTCACCGGCCTCAGCGTGGTCGGCTCGGGCTTCGTCTACGTCCGCGGCCTCGGCGACCGTTACTCGCTCGCGCTGCTCAACGGCTCGCCGCTGCCGAGCCCCGAGCCGCTGCGCCGCGTGGTTCCGCTCGACCTGTTCCCGACCGGCGTGATCGCCTCGTCGCTGGTGCAGAAGAGCTATTCGGTGAACTTCCCCGGCGAGTTCGGCGGCGGCGTGATCAACCTCACGACCAAGGCGACGCCCGACGAGGCTTTCGCCACGATCACCCTCGGCGGCTCGTGGGACACCGAGACCACCTACCAGCTCGGCTACCAGTATTTCGGCAGCAGCTCGGACTGGACCGGGTTCGACAACGGCAACCGCGACATCCCGCCCGCGCTGCAGGCGTTCTTCGACAGCGGCGAGCGGATCAGCTCGGGCAATGTCGACACCCAGGCGATCGCCAGCCAGCTGGTCACCGGCCGCAATGCGATCGTGCAGCGCTTCAAGCGCATGCCGGCGAACTTCTCGGGTTCGTTCTCGGCCGGCGATTCGTGGGACGTCGCCGACGGCACGCTCGGCCTGATCGTCGGCGGCGGCTACAGCAACCGTTTCCTGACCCGCGATGCGATCCAGCAGCAGTCGCTCAACGCCGATCTCGAGACGCTCGATTCCGACTTCCGCCGCGTCACCACCGACCAGCGGATCGTGGTCAACGGCCTCGTCGGGCTCGGCTACGAATTCGGCGCGAACACCGTGCGCTGGACCAACCTGTTCATCCGCGACACGATCAAGCTCGCCCGCCTCGCGCAGGGCAGCAGGGATCAGGGCACGGCCACGTTCCTGCAGCAGGACACCGCGTGGTACGAGCGCCAGCTGATCGACAGCCAGCTCGTCGGCGAGTTCGAGATCGCCGACGGCTTCGACCTCGACGCGCGCGTCGGCTACGCCAATTCGCAGCGCAACGCGCCCTACGAGCTGTCGTTCGAATATGTCCGCACCAACGCGGCGGCCGATCCGTTCGGCAACTACTTCATCAACCGCCTCAACCGCGCGAACGGCAACGCCCAGATCGCGTTCTCCGAGCTCGACGAGGACTTGTGGTCGGGCGGCGTCGATCTGGTGATCGACATTACCGACAGCATCAAGGGCACCGTCGGCGGCGCCTTCTCCGACACCAGCCGCACGAGCTCGCGCCGCGCGTTCCTGTTCGACGCACCGCCGACCTTCGAGCCGGGCGTGGGCCTGTTCCGCCCGGACCTGCTGCTCCAGCCGAGCGTGATCGACTACTGGAACATCGGCCTGATCGAGCAGGACGAGAGCACCCCGGCGTTCCTCGCCGAGCTCGAGAACTATGCCGCCTATGCCAAGGTCAACGTCGAGTTCGCGCCGGGGATCAGCCTCGATGCGGGCGTCCGCTTCGAGAACGCCACGCAGTCGGTCACGCCGATCCAGGTGTTCAACGATCCGAGCGGCTCGACCGCGGCGACGAACCTCAAGAACGACTACTGGCTGCCGGCGGCGACGCTGACCTGGGAGGTCGCTTCGGATATCCAGGCCCGGCTGAGCGCCTCGAAGACGATCGCCCGGCCGCAGTTCCGCGAGCTGATCTACCAGCCGTACTTCGATCCCGAGAGCAACCGCCAGTACCTGGGCAACCCGCTGCTCGTCGACAGCGAGCTGTGGAACGCCGAGGCGCGGCTCGAGTACTACTTCGCGCCCGAGCAGAAGCTGTCGGGGGCGCTGTTCTACAAGAAGATCGACAACCCGATCGAATCGTTCGTGACCCAGTTCAGCGGCTTCTTCACCACCAGCTACGCCAACGCGCCCGAGGCGCAGCTCTACGGCGTCGAGCTCGAGGCGACCAAGTACTTCGACCTCGCCTTCCTGCCCGACAGCCGGCGGCTGGTCCTGGTCGGCAACTACACCTACACCAAGTCAGAACTGAAGGTTGCGCCGGGTGACCCGGTGGCGGTGTTCGCCTCGTCGTCGACCGACGCGACCGACTTCTTCCGCGACGGCTCGCCGCTGACCGGCCAGTCGGACCACCTGGTCAACCTGCAGGTCGGCATCGAGAGCCAGGACCGGCTGTCGCAGCAGACCTTCCTGCTGACGTATGCCAGCGACCGCGTCGTCAGCCGCGGCCTCAACGGCACCCCGCCGCAACCCGACATCCTCGAGGATCCGGGCCTGCGCCTCGACTTCGTGATGCGCGAGGGCTTCAAGGTGCTCAACGGCCAGGACCTCGAAGCCAAGTTCGAGGTGCGCAACATCTTCGGCCGCGGCCACGAGGAGTTCCAGCAGGCCGGCGACACCCGCATCGAGGTCAACACCTACGACATCGGCACGACGTTCGCGGGTTCGCTCTCGCTGACCTTCTGAGCGAGCGCCGTTCGAGTTGAGGGCAAGCCGCTCCGCCGCAAGGCGGGGCGGCTTTGGTTTTAGGGGCGGAGGGAGGCCATCAGCGATATGCCTCCATCACAGATCGAACGCATCCGAGTCATCCGACGGCGGCGGATAAACGACCTTCTTCTTACCGAAATGCCGCTCTACCGCGAGATCGCGGCGGTCCCAACGATCGTCATTGGGATCGATTTCATCCGGATACGTGAAACTCGCGCTAAACTTGCCATCTCGTACGACATACTCGATCTCAGCCCAGCGATTTTCAGGTTCTTCGGCTTCCCAAAGATCGAGAAGCGCTTCCCCAAGCCGGTCTAGATCAGGTGGGCGATAGACGATGTGGTCGCCGAGATCTTTGTAGATCGATGGCGCAACAAAGTTGCTATCAAGTTCAGCATAGAGCAGGGTCCCGTCGAGCGGATAGGCCGTGTCTTCAGCAAGAAGCTGGCCGATTTCGTTCAGCAATAGTTCGGTCCTAGCGTTTGGCATGTGGCCTCCCCTGGGGTTCGTTGGGAAACTTCAAGCTTTCAAGTCTCCCATCAATTCGAAACGACACATCGACGAATGACGGGCGCTGCGAAGTTCCCTCGTAAAGCGGTACGATACTTACCGTGACGCGTTTGCCCGCGCGGGTCGCGACGGCCCATTGGTCTTCGAGCCTCCGATAACTCCTCCGGTTGAAACTCCCGTCCTGCGCAAAGTGGTTGAACGCCTCCGTCGGGCCGTTGAATCGGCGTGCGATATAGTGTCCGCCTTGGTCGCTCCCTCTCCGGTCAAGACCGCCCGCACGTGCTTGCACCGTTCGTGAGCGACGCTGGGCGGGGTTCTCTACGATTGTGCCTGAAACATGTCTCGTGCGTCCCAAGGCATCGATTCGATAGACATATCCGTTCGCCTCAACACGACGCCAGTTCCTGGGATTGTCGAGGGCCTGCCGATACTGGCGCGCGTAAGCATCCAAGACCGATTGCGGCGAACGCCGCTCGGCACTGGGTTGCGCCGGACTGGTTCTGGCCTGAGTTCGTCGTCGCGCGACATTGTCCGGCGCCTCCCAGCTGCCCGACGCGCCTCCGCCATTGAAGCCATTGTCGTCGTCCGGAACCCGCTCGTGCATCCGCGTGACGGACTCGCGCGCGCTCCCCCGCCCGAAATACCGGCCATGACCGGCAAACGTGAACCGACCGTCGTCGGTGTCATGCCATGGGTTGTACTTGACCTCGGCCTCACGCGGTTTCGCCCAGCTAGGCAGCCGTCCGGTTCGCAGCCACAGGGAAAAGGCCCGTCGTCGCGCATGTGCCAGGATGTCCATCGTTGCAGCCCCACCTGTTGAAGGGGCTGGAACATTTCACGAACAAAATCCTACAAGTCAATCCAGAAAAGAACCGATTTGGATAAATCAGCTCAAGGCAGGTCGAGCACGTAACCCTTGCCATGCACCGTGCGCAGCGCGCTCGTCCCGCCGGCCGTGCGCAAGCCGAAGCGCAGCCGCTTGATCCACACGTCGACCGTGCGCAGGTACTCCGGGTCTCCCGCCTTCCCGAGCGCGTCGACGAGCTCCTGGCGCGAGAGCACGCGATTGGGGTTCTCGGCCATGAAGCGCAGCACGCGGAACTCGTTCGGCCGCAGCGGGATCAGCTTGCCATGCCAGCGCGCCTGCTCGCCGGCGACGTTGATCTGCAGCCCGCCGACCTCGAGCATTTGCGACGAACCGCGTTGGCGATCGCTCGAATGCAGCGCGAGCACCCGGTCGAGCATCGCCTGGCGGTCGAGCGGGCCGACCGCGTAGTCGTCGGCACCGGCCTTGAGCGCGCGGCGCCGGTCCTCGCTGTCGTCGGCCTCGAGCACGATCGTCACGTGCGCGTCGCGCATCCGCGCGTCGGCACGCAGGCGGCGGCACATCTCGAGGCCCGAGAGGTCTTCCATGACCCAGTCGACGAAAGCCCAGGCGGGCCCCTCGACGAGCTTGCGCGGCCCCTCGGCGGTGAGCAGGTCGAACGCGAACACGGTGTCGCCGTGAACGAAGTCCTCGAACCGCGCGGCGCCGGCGTTCGTCGTCAAGATGCTGACCCGGTTCATCCCGCCCACAGCCCCCCAATGCAATTCGCACAGGTGTCCTGCCGTCGTGATGTGACTGGCATATGACGAAGAAAGCGCGCTTCCGGCATGGGCCGATGGGCCCGGCTCTTCGGGGGTAAACTCAGGTGTTGCGAGAGAGGCGCCTGCTGGCGGAGACGGAGGGATTCGAACCCTCGATACCAGTAATCCCGGTATGACGG
>CBHWED010000117.1:0-9989 GCA_966112795.1 uncultured bacterium | reverse complement strand
GGGATGGGCGAGAAGGTCGCGCTGATCACCGACGGGCGCTTCTCGGGCGCGACGCGCGGCTTCTGCATCGGCCACGTCGGGCCCGAGGCGGCCGATTGCGGTCCGATCGCGCTGGTCGAGGACGGCGACATCATTTCGATCGACGCCGAGGCGGGGACGATCGAGCTCGAGGTCGACGAGGCGACGCTCGCCGAGCGCCGCAAGGCCTGGACCCCGCGCGGGCACGACTACAACGCGGGCGCGTTGTGGCGCTTCGCGCAGAACGTCGGCCCGGCGTACCAGGGTGCGGTCACCCACCCGGGCGCGGCGGCGGAAACGCATGTCTACGCGGATATCTAGCGCCGCGCTGCTCCTGCTCGCGGCGTGCTCGCCCGGGGCATCGGGCGCGCCGCCGCCCGATCCCGACAGCCTGATCGAATGCGCGCTCGCCGGCGCCGCCGCGTTCGCGCGCGACTGCGCGGTCGAGCGCAGCCGCGAGGACGGCGGCCTGTTCCTCGTCGTGCGCCACCCCGACGGCGGCTTCCGCCGCTTCGAGGTGCTGACCGACGGCCATGGCCTCGCCGCCGCCGACGGCGCGGAACCGGCGCGGATCGCGCTCCACGGTGAAGGGATCGAAGTCGCGGTCGGAGCCGACCGCTACCGTTTCCCGGCGACGATCGCAGGCGATGAGCGCCGCTGAGCAGATCCTCACGGTCGCGCAGATGCGCGCGGCCGAGCAGGCGCTGATCGACGGCGGCGAGAGCGTCGGGACGCTGATGGAGCGCGCCGGCGCCGGCGCCGCCGACTGGGTCTGGCGGCTTGGCGCGGGCCGAGCGGTCACCGTGCTGTGCGGCCCGGGCAACAACGGCGGCGACGGCTACGTGATCGCCCGCGAGCTGGCCCGGCGCGGGAGCGCGGTGACCGTGGTCGCTCCGCTCGAGCCGCGCACCCAGGCGGCGATCGCCGCGCGCTCAAGCTACGGCGGAGTCATCGCGGACCAGGCGAACGGCGGCGTGCTCGTCGATTGCTTGTTCGGCAGCGGGCTTGCCCGCCCGCTCGAGCCCGCGCAGGCGGGCCTGCTCGACGACCTTGCCCGCCATCACGCGCTGCGCATTGCCGTCGACCTGCCCAGCGGGATCGACAGCGACAGCGGTGCGCCGCTCAACCCGGGCCTGCCGAAGTTCGACGTCACGCTGGCGCTCGGCGCGTGGAAGTTCGCGCACTGGCTGATGCCCGCGGCGGCCGCGATGGGCGCGCGGCGGCTGGTCCCGATCGGCGTCGGCCGGGTCGAGGGCGCCGCGGCGCCGCTCCAGCGCCCGCGGCTGGCGCCTCCAGCCCCCGACTCGCACAAGTACACGCGCGGGCTCGTGCTGGTGGTTGGCGGCACGATGGCCGGCGCCGCGCTGATGGCTTGCGAGGCGGCGATGCGTGCGGGCGCCGGCGCGGTCCGGCTCAGCGGCGGCGCGCCGCATCCGGCGGTCTCGCCCGACGTGATCCTCAAGGCCGAGCCGCTCGCGGAGTTGCTCGCCGACGCGCGTACCGGGGCGGCCCTCGTCGGACCGGGGCTCGGTCGCGACGGCGAGGCGCGCAAGCGTCTGACCGAGGCGCTCGCCGCCGACCGCCCGACCGTGGTCGATGCGGACGCGCTGGGCTTGGTCTACCCAGGACAGATCGGCGACCACACCGGCCCGTTGATCCTCACCCCGCACGAAGGCGAGCTTGCCCGTCTCGCTGAACGCTTCGCCATCGCTGCCGCGGACAAGCTCGCGCGCGCCCGTGAGCTGGCCGCCGCGACGGATGCGGTGGTGGTGGCGAAAGGGCCTGACACGGTGATCGCCGCGCCCGACGGCCGAACGGTGCTCGCCGCATCGCCCACGAGCTGGCTGGCGACCGCGGGGACCGGCGACGTCCTCGCCGGGATCGCCGCCGCCCGGCTGGCGGCAACCGGCGATCCGTTCGCCGCGGCGTGCGAAGCGGTTTGGCTCCACGGCGAGGCGGCGCGCCTGGCCGGGCCGGCGTTCACCGCGTCCGAGCTCGCTCGGACGGTCGCCGCCGCCTATGCCGCGGCTACTCGCGCGGCCGGTCCCTGATCACGAAACCGTATTCGGCGCCGCGGCCTCCAGGGTCGTGGCCGCGATAGCGGGTGACCTCGCTGCCGGGCATCTCGCTGAACACCGAGCCGGTGATTTCGACGTCGCGCACGTTGGCGTAGTTGGCGAAGTCGAACCCGATGGCCTCGCCGGGCATGTCGAAACGGAAGAAGCTGCGCTGGAACGCGACTCCGCGAACCGCCGCGTGACCGTCGCCCGGGGCGATCTCGACGCCGATCGCCGGGGTCAGCCGGCCGATCTCCTGGCGATCGTTGAAGATGAACCGGTTGTCGGCAAACGTGCTCGCCGCGAGGAAGCGGGCGCCGACGTGCGCGGTGAGGTTGGAATCGAACTCGCAGCCTTCGACCCAGTTCTGCGAGCTGGTGGTCAGCGCGCCGTCGAAGAACAGCCCGTAAGCCGCGGCCGCCCGTGGCCCGCGCTCGGTCTGCCAGCCGCAGCCCGAGAACGAGCTCTTGGTGAAGCTTTGCCCGCCGCTGCGGATCAGCGCGCCGCCGGCGCGGCACAGCACGAAGATGCAGCGGTCCCACGACCACGCCGGCGCGCCCTGCACGTTGCTCATGTCGCGGAAGCCCCAGCCGCCGAGCCGCTCGAGCCAGGTGCCGCGGACGAACAGGGTGGACGAGGTGTAGTCCGGGTTGGGGTCAATCGCGAGATCGGTCACCGCGCGGATGCCGTCGCCGCCGAAGCGGACGATGTGGCAGTTGGTGATCTCGCCGTAATACCAGCCAAGCACCTCGAGCCCGTGCTGCTCGGGCCCGGCATTGGTCCCTTCGAGCGTGAGATCGCGCAGCCCGCCGCCCCAGAAGAAGGTCGTGCTGACCGGTCCGCGCGTCGGCACGCCGCGCACGCGCAGCAACGGCCCGTCGCGGATCACCGACTGCAGCACCGTCGAGTGCATGCTGTCGCCCTGGATCGTGATGCCCGGCGCGCGCGCATTGGCCGGATTCTGCCAGACGAGCGTGCGCCCGATCCGGTAGCGGCCTGCCGGCACATAGATCGTCCCGCCGGTTGGCGCGAGCTCGTCGATCGCGCGTTGCAGCGCCGGCGCGGCGTCCTCGCGGCCCCCGGCATCGGCGCCGGCTGCGCGCAGGTCGATCACGCGCCCGATCGGCGGAGCCGGCTGCGCCGCGGCGGCACCGGGTATGGCTTGCGCGAATCCGGCGACGAGCGCGCCCGTTCCCGCCCGGCCCAGCAGGGCCCGCCGTGTCAATCGCTCAGCGCTCAACATCTACTCCTTGCCGGCTTCCTGCGGGTTGAACCCGCGAAAGGCAAGAAAGGGCTCGCGCGTCTCGCGCCGAAACTGGCGCGGCTCGTCGCGATCCCCTACGGGGCGGCCCGTGGAGAATTCCGAGTGACCGTGCCCGAGCCGATCGTCCGCGTTGCCGCCAAAGGCGATGGCGTCACCGCGTCGGGGCGCCACGCGCCGCTCGCCGCGCCCGGCGACCTGCTGCTCGCCGACGGCACGCTGCAGCCGGGCCCGCACCGCGCCGTTCCGCCGTGCCGCCACTTCGGGCGCTGCGGTGGGTGCCAGCTGCAACACCTCGACGAGGAGACGCTGGCCGGGTTCGTGCGCGACCGGGTGGTCAACGCGGCCGAAGGGCAAGGGCTCGTGGCCGAGCGCGTCGCCGCCGCGCACCTCTCGCCGACGCGAACCCGGCGCCGCGCCACGTTGCGCGCGATCAACGGCGGCGGACGGCCGCTGATCGGCTTCAACGAGGCGGGCTCGCACCGCGTGGTCGACATGCGCGAATGCCACATCCTCGCGCCCGAGCTGTTCGCGTTGGTCGAGCCATTGCGGGCAATGCTCGCGCCGCGCCGCGACCGTTACGCGCTCGAGATCCAGCTGGCGCTGACCGACCAGGGGGTCGACTGCGCGATCAAGGGCCTCGCGCTCGAAGGGCTCGCGCAGACCGAGGCGCTGCTCGACTTCTGCCGCGAGCAGGAGCTGACGCGACTTACCCTCGACCAGGGCTACGGGGCCGACACGTTCTGGGAGCCGGTGCCGGTCACGGTCACTCTCGCCGGCGTGCCGGTCGAGTTCCCCGCCGGCAGCTTCCTGCAGGCGACCCATGACGGCGAGCAGGCGCTGGCCGGCGCGGTGCGCGCGTGGCTCGCCGGCAGTGCAATCGTGGCCGACCTGTTCGCCGGGCTCGGCACGTTCGCCTTCGCACTTGCCGGCCCCGCGCGGGTGCTGGCCGCAGAAGCGGCGCGCGACGCGCATCTCGCCTGCCGCGCCGCGGCGGGCCGCGCGCGTCTGCCGGTCGAGGCGGTCCACCGCGACTTGTTCCGCAACCCGCTCCAGCCCGACGAACTCGCCCGGTTCGAGGCGGTCGTGCTCGATCCGCCGCGTGCCGGCGCGCGCGAGCAGGTGATCCAGCTCGCCGCGAGCACGGTGCCGCGCGTCGCCTATGTGAGCTGCAACCCGTCGAGCTGGGCACGCGACGCGCGGCTGCTGGCCGATGCCGGCTATCGCCTCGCCGAGCTGCATCCGGTCGGCCAGTTCCGCTGGTCGACCCATGTCGAGCTGGCGAGCCTGTTCGTGCGCGAGGCCTGATCTTCTCAACGGCGCCTGCAGCCGATATGGTCGCTTCGCGGGAAAAGGAAGGAGCGTGCCTATGTACGAGCACATTCTGATCTCCACCGACGGCTCCGAGGTGGCGCAAAAGGGCGTCGATCACGGTCTCGCGCTCGCCAAGGCGATTGGCGCCAAGGCCACGCTGGTGACGGTGGCGGAAACGCTGATGGCCTATGTCGGCGGCGACGGCGGGCTGAGCACCACCGCATACCTCGAATACACGGCGGCTCGCCGGCAAGGCGCGGAGAACCTCCTCGGCGAGGCCAAGTCCGCAGCCGACGCGATGGGGGTCGAGGCCGACACGGTTTTCCTCGAAGACGCCTTGCCCGCCGAAGCGATCATCGAAACCGCCACCGCGCGCGGCTGCAGCCTGATCGTGATGGCCTCGCACGGGCGGCGCGGCTTGCGGAAGTTCATTCTCGGGAGCGTGACTTCGGAAGTGCTCGCCAACAGCCCGATCCCGGTGCTCGTCGTCCGTTAGTCTCCAGCCAGTGAAGCCAGGACCTGCTCGAGGAGCCAGGCGCGCGCGTCGGGCTCGACGAACGCATGGCTCGCGCCGAAGCAGTGCGCGAGGCGTGTGTCACCCGCATCCCAGGCGGCAAGGAACGCCTGCGCGGTGCGATCGCGTTCGGCAACGAGGATGCGTACGGTGCCGTCGAACCGAGCCAGGCCCGCGCGCATTGATTCGGCCAGGGAGCTCGGGGGCGGGGCAGGGCGCAATGCTCGGCCAAGACCGCCGGCGAGCTTGCGCAGCGAGACTTTGCCCGTCGCCAGCCGCAGCAGCTCCTTCGGATCGCGCAGCTTGCCCGCGTAGCGCGCGCGGATGGCCGTGGCGGGCAAGGCGCCGTCGTCCTGCTCGATGGTCCACGGGTTGGCCAGGACCAGCGCGTCGCAACCGCTGCCCGCCGCGAGCATCAGCGCGCTCGCCGCGTCGCAGTTGCCGAACGCGACAAGCCGCGCGAGGCCCGGCCGCGCCGCCCTGAACGCGGCGAGCGCCGCGGCGATGTCGGGGCCGCTGTCGCCGAAGCCGCGATTCTCGCCGGTGCTGTCGCCGATCCCGCGGCGGTCGAAGCGGAACACCGGGTAGCCAGCCGCGGCGATTTGCGCCGCGAGCTGCGCCTGGCCGGCGAAGGTGCCGGCGCGGATCTCGTTGCCGCCGCTGACGATGAGCAGCCCGCTGTCCCCCGGCGCGTCGTCGAGCGTGCCGACGAGCGTCTCACCCTCGCAGGTGAAAGTCAGGTGGCGGCGGCTCATGCGACCAGCACCCGGGCGATGAGCAGTGCCAGCGCCTCGGCTTGCGCCGGATCGTGGTCGGGCTCGGCGCGCAGCCACAGGCCTGGTCCGCCGAGGTCGGCCTGAGCGATATTCGCCAGCGCCGCGCCGCCGGCCGGCTCGGCGCTTTCGAGCTCGCGGATCATCGGCGCCCCGAGGCGGTAGCCGGCAAGCTCGAGTCCCTCGCTCCGCCCCTGCACAAGCAGGGTCTCGCGGTCTTCCTCGATCCCGGCCTCCTTGCTCGCGATCACCCGCGCGCGGAGAAGGCTGCGCAGCAGCGCGGCACCGGTGGTCGGGGCGTAGCGCAGCGTCGGGAGGTCACCCGGCTCGCACAGCGCGCCACCGCGCAGCGCAAGCACGTGCGTCGCACCGAAGTGCTGCGCGGCGGCCTGCGCGGCGGCGCGCCAGCCGGCCAGCGACTGGCGTTCGGGCGGTGCGAGACTCTCGTTGCAGCCCGGCAGGTCGGGCAGCAGCGCGTCGATCCCGGCGAGGTCGAGGCGGCGTACCACTTCGACGGTGAAGTGCCGCAGCTTGTTGGCTTCGTCGAACAGCGCCGGAAGCACGAGCAGGCGCAAGGTGCGGCCGCGGTCGCAGGCGAGAGCGTATTCGTCGCCGTCGGGGCCCGGCCAGGCGGCGATCACGCGGGTGTCAGCCCGCTCCGCGCTTGGCCTCGACGAAGTCGAGCAGCGCGCCGTACGTCTCGAGCATGTCGCCGTCGACCTCGTCGTCCTCGATGACGATGTCGAGCCGGTCCTCGATCTCTGTCAGCAGGCCCGCGACGGCCATCGAATCGAGTTCGGGCAAGTGGCCGAACAGGCCGGTGTCGGCGGTGAAGGCGGCCGTGCGTGCGGGAGGCAGGCCGAGCACGTCCTGCAGCACCTGCCGCAAGATGGCGTCGGTTCCGGATTGCTCGCCCACGGAAATCGTCATCGGCTGACCCCTTCTCGCGCGCCCCTAGCCAGCGACGCGGGACGAAACAAGCTTGCGCGAGAGCGCCTTGGCCAGCGTCGGCCAGTTGCGCGGGTCGCCGGGGCGCAGGCAGGTGAGGCGCCAGCGCGGCCGCACCAGCTCCATCCAGTCGCGCTTGTACGGGTCGTCGCCGGTGCCGAAATCGACCCATTCGACGCGATCGCGGTCGATCACGTGCTCGAACAGCGCTGCGCTCAACGTGGTCCCGGCGGACAGCGGTTTGGCGCTGTCGAGGTGGGCGAGCTTGTGGATGTAAGCGGTGCCGTGCTCGACGGTCCAGAACTGCGCCGCGACCACCGCGCCTTCGTGACGCGCGAGGCCGAGCCGCAACCGGCCCGCCGAGCCTTCGGCTTCGGCGAAACGGCGCAGCAGCGTGGGATCGCCTTCCTCGGGCTTCCAGCTCGCCGCGTAGACCGCTTCGTAAGCATCCCAGGCATCGCTCTCGAATGACGTCATGATCGAGATCTCGACCTTCTTCGCCTTGCGCTTGAGCGTGGTGCGCAGCGCACCCGGGCGATCGGCGAGATACTCGGCGAACGTGCGGCCGCCCACGCAGAGGTAATGGTTGACGTCGCATGGCTCGCGCAGAACGATCCATCCGGCCGCGCGGAACAGGCTTTCGAGATCATCCACCCAGCCGTGCTCGTTCGGCAATTTGGTCAGGTCGATCCGCCCGGTCCGTTTCGCGAGGTCCCGCGTGAGCTCCTCGAACGGCGCGGCCGAGGCGATGGCTGATGCCCACGGCTTCCAGGTGAACGCGTACCAGTTGGTCAGCACTTCGAGTCCGCGTGCACCGCGGGCGAGGGGGAGGCAGGCGAAGTCGCGATCGTCGTGCGCCAAGGCGATCAGCGGCTTGTGTCCGGCTTCCTCGAGCAGGGCGAACCATTCGCGCCGCGCGAACGGGCCGGGGCCCCAGTATCGAGGACCTTGCACATCGTTAACCGTGTCGTGATAGCTGACTGCCGTCACTCCGCCGCTTCCAAACTGGTATCCGATGCCGTCCGCGCCCGACCCCGTGCCGCAACCGCTCGATCATCTCGCCGAACGGGGACGCGACGAGGCGCCGGCGCTCGTCCTGCGCAGCGGAACGCTTAGCTGGAAGGATTTAAGAACCCGTGTCGGGCTGCTTGCAGGCTGGCTCGCGCAGCACGTGCCTGAGAAGGGCGCGCGTGTGGCGAGCTGGGCGGCCAAGGGCGAGCTGACGTGCCTGCTGCCATTGGCCGCGGCACGCGCCGGGCTGATCCATGTGCCGATCAATCCGCTGCTCAAGCGCGCCCAGGCCGCGCATATCCTTGCCGACAGCGGGGCGAGCCTGCTCGTTGGCACGCCGGCGCGTCTGGCCACGCTCGAGCCGGGTGACGTGCCTGAGGGTTGCGCGGTGGTTCGCGAAGATGCGGCGCTGGAGATGGCTTCGACCGGTCACGTTCTTCCGGCATCATCGGCCGATCCCTCTGCGCTCGCGGCGCTGCTCTATACCAGCGGCTCGACCGGGCGGCCCAAGGGGGTCATGCTCAGCCATGCCAACATGTGGCTCGGGGCGGTGAGCGTGGCGCATTACCTGGGACTGGCGGAAGATGACGTCACTTTGGCCGTGCTGCCGCTGAGCTTCGACTATGGGCAGAACCAGCTGCTTTCGACCTGGTACGCGGGCGGCTCGGTGGTCCCGCTCGACTATTTGACCCCGCGCGACGTCATCAAGGCGTGCGGCCGGTACGGCGTGACCACGCTCGCCGCGGTTCCGCCGCTGTGGGTCCAGCTGGTCGAGCAGGAGTGGCCCGCCGACGCGGTGGCGCCACTACGCCGGCTGACCAACAGTGGAGGTGCGCTTACCGTAGAAATGGTGATAAAATTGCGCTCGATCTTTTTGAATGCGAGACTTTTTCCGATGTACGGCCTGACCGAGGCATTTCGGTCGACCTACCTCGACCCGGCACTCGTCGATAGCCATCCGACCTCGATGGGCACGGCGATCCCGTTTGCCGAGATCCTGGTGGTGGACGAGCACGGGGCGGTCACGGCACCCGGCGAGGAAGGCGAGCTGGTCCATTGCGGGCCGCTCGTGGCGCAGGGCTACTGGAACGACGTGGCGCGGACCGCGGAGCGCTTCCGGCCGGCGCCTGCGGCGTCGGAATATGGCGGTACGGCGGTGTGGTCGGGCGACCGCGTCAGGCGCGAAGCGGACGGGTTGCTCTATTTCGTCGGCCGTCGTGACGCCATGATCAAGAGCGCGGGCAACCGGATCAGCCCGCAGGAGATCGAGGAGGCGGTGCTCGCCAGCGGGCTCGCGGCCGAGGCCGTGGCCCTGGGCGTGCCCGATGCGCAGCTTGGGCAGGCGGTGCACCTGATCGTGCGCGGGTCGGGCGACGAGGCGGGGCTGCGCGCGGCGCTGAAGCGCGAGTTGCCCAACTTCATGCAACCCCAGGTGATCCGCTGGGTCGAGCATATGCCCTTGAACCCGAACGGCAAGATCGACCGCACCGCGCTCCAGGCGGAGGCTGCGGCGTGAAGCCGCTCGGCCCGATCCCGGCGGGTTACGAAGCCGTTGGCGGGGAGTTGGCCGTTGGCGGACGCCCGGCAAGCGCGCTCGTTGCGGAGGCCGGGGGCACGCCGGTGTTCGTCTATTCGGCCGAATTGGTACGCGAGCGTGTTGCGCTGTTGCGCGCGGCGCTGCCCGAAAGACTGCGGCTTCACTACGCCGTAAAAGCCAACCCCTATGGTCCGGTGCTGCGGCTGTTGCGGGACCTGACCGACGGTTTCGACATCGCCTCGCTCGGCGAGCTCGAGATGGTCCTCGCAGCCGGGCAGGACCCGGCGCTGGTCAGCTTCGCCGGACCCGGGAAGCGCGATGCCGAGCTCGAGGCTGCGATCCATCACGGCGTCACGCTCAACCTCGAGTCCGAAGGCGAGGCGCGGCGGGCGCTGGCGATCGGCGAGCGGCTCGGGGTGAGGCCGCGGCTGGCGGTGCGGGTCAATCCGGACTTCGAGCTGCGCGGTTCGGGGATGAAGATGGGCGGCGGCGCGAAGCCGTTCGGGGTCGACGCCGAGCGCGTTCCGGCGCTGGCGCGTGACGTCATCGCGGCGGG
>CBHWED010000116.1:0-10099 GCA_966112795.1 uncultured bacterium | reverse complement strand
CGGCACAACTTCGGCATGGGCAAGCCCGAGGGCTACCGCAAGGCGATCCGCCTGATGGAGCTCGCGGGACGCTTCGGGTTGCCCGTGGTCACGCTGGTCGACACCTCGGGCGCCTACCCCGGGGTCGAGGCCGAGGAGCGCGGCCAGGCCGAAGCGATCGCCCGCTCGACCGAGGCGTGCCTCGCGCTGCCGGTGCCGATGGTCTCGGCGATCGTCGGCGAAGGCGGCTCGGGCGGCGCGGTCGCCCTGGCCAGCGCCGAGCGCGTGCTGATGTTCGAGCACGCGGTCTATTCGGTGATCTCGCCCGAGGGCTGCGCCGGCATCCTCTGGCGCACCGCCGAAAAGGCCGCGCAGGCGGCCGAGGCGATGAAGATGACCGCGCAGGATCTCGAGGAGCTCGGCGTGATCGACCGGATCGTCCCCGAGCCCGCGGGCGGCGCGCATCGCGATCCGACCGCCGCGGCCGCCGCGCTCGGCGCCGCGATCGGCGAGGAGCTCGACGCGCTGGCCGGCAAGAGCGCGAAGCAGCTGCGCCGGCTGCGCGAGGACCGGTTCCTCGCGATCGGCGAGCCGCGCAAGGCCCGCGGCCGCCGCTGAGCGGGAACGCGGCAGGCCCTTCGCAGGTTTTGCAGCACGTTATAGACGGCCTTTCGGGCCGCTTCGCTGCTTGACCAAAAAGGAGCCAGCAAATGGCCGATACTCGTACCCGCCGCCGCGTGCGGCTCGCGCTCAGCGGCGTCGCTGCCGCGGCGCTTGTCGCGATGCCGCTGCAGGCGCAGCGTGCCGGCTCGGCGATCACCCCGGCCGAGGCCCAGCAGGGCGCGCAGTACCACCAGCAGATGCTGACCGACTTCGGCGGCGCGATGACCGGCTCGCAGGCCGACTACGTCGAGTACGTCGGCCAGCACATCGCGGTCCAGTCGGGCCTCGCCAACTCCGAATCCGCGTTCACCGTGACCCTGCTCAACAGCTCGGTCGACAACGCTTTCGCGATCCCCGGCGGCTACGTCTACGTCACCCGGCAGCTGGTTTCGCTGATGAACAACGAAGCCGAGCTCGCCGGTGTGCTCGGGCACGAGGTCGGTCACGTCGCGGCGCGCCATTCGCTGGCCCGACAGAAGGCCGCGCAGCGCAACAGCATCCTCGGCGCGCTCGGTTCGATCCTCTCGGGCGTGCTGCTCGGCAACTCGGCGCTCGGCCAGATCGGCCAGCAGGTGTTCTCGGCCGCGCCGCAGCTGCTCACCGCGCAGTATTCGCGCAAGCAGGAGACCGAGGCGGATAGCCTCGGCATCCGCTACCTGTCGGGCGCGGGATACGATCCGCGCGCGATGGCCACGGTGCTGCAGAGCCTCGCGGCGCAAACCGCGCTCGACGCGCAGCTGCAGGGGCGCGACGCGTCGATTCCCGAATGGGCCTCGACTCACCCCGACCCGGCGAGCCGCGTGCGCACCGCGCTCAACGCGGCCGGGAATGCCACCGGGACGACCAACCGCGATACCTTCCTCACGCAGATCGACGGGCTGCTCTACGGCGACGATCCGCGCCAGGGCGTGATCGAAGGCAACACCTTCATTCACCCCGACCTGCGCCTGACGTTCACCGTCCCCAACGGCTACTACATGATCAACAACGCCGACTCGGTGTCGATCAACGGGCAGGGCGGACAGGCGCAGCTTTCGACCAGGTCGTTCAACGGCGATCTCGATGGTTACGTGCGCCAGGTGTTCCAGCAGATCGGCGGCCAGCAGCGGCAGCTCGCGCCGCAGAGCGTGCAGCGCACGACGATCAACGGCCTGCCGGCCAACTACGGGATAGCGCGGGTCAACACCGGCCAGAGCACGGTCGACGTGGTGGTCGTGGCGTACGAGTTCTCGCCCAACCAGGCGTTCCACTTCGCGACGATCACCCCCGCCGGCAGATCCGGGACGTTCCAGCCGATGTTCAATTCGCTGCGGCGAATCAGCGCCAGCGAGGCGTCGCAGGTCGTTCCCCGCCGCGTCGACGTCGTCACTGCGGGCGCCAACGACACCGTGCAGTCGCTGGCCTCGCGGATGGCCTACAGCAATGCCCAGGTCGAGCGCTTCCGCGTGCTCAACGGCCTCGCTTCGGATGCGCAGGTCGTCCGCGGCCAGCGCTACAAGGTCATCGTCCGCGGCTGACCCTCAGCCGCTCTGCCGTATGCGCAAAAAGAAAGGGCGGCAGGTTTCCCTGCCGCCCTTCCGATTGTTTCGTCTAGCGAAACGGGCTGGCCTTAGTCGGCGCCCGGGGGAACACCCTTGTTCGCGGTGTTCAGATCGCTCTCAACGGTGGTGAAGGTTTCGTTGAGCTCGCCGCCCAGGCTCTGCATGGCGGTGATCGCGGCAACGGCGATCAGAGCAGCGATGAGGCCGTATTCGATGGCGGTGGCGCCCTGCTCGTCGCGGAGCAGCTTCGTGAAGAACTTCATGATCGTCTCCTGGTTCAGTCTTCGGTACCCGGCCTGACCCCCCGTTTTTGCGGATCAAGCTCACTCGTCAATAAAAGGCATTCGTTTATAAATGCCTAATCCATGGGAACGGTTGGACCGTCCATGGCAGCGGTCGAGGTGGACTCAACATTGGTCCACGTCTCGATTACTTCCCCGGCCATCGCTTGGATTGCAGCAAGAATTGCCAAGCAGATGAGAGCCAGGATCAAACCGTACTCGATAGCGGTCGCACCGCGGGTATCCCGCAGCAGCCGCTTGAAGAACTGGGTTCCACGCATCGATTGTCCCCCTGGACGCACGGTCCGATGAGGGAACTTTTCCCATCGCAGTGCTAACGAAACGTTGATGCGAAAGGTTTACATGGAAAAAGTTCCGACAATCGTGCCTGTGGTCGCCGCGGCGATCCGCGATGGGGAGGGGCGTCTGCTGCTCCAGCAATGCCCGCCGCACAAGCGCCACGCGGGCCTCTGGGAGTTCCCCGGCGGCAAAGTAGAAATCGAGGAAATTCCGAGACTTGCCTTGTGTCGGGAGGTCATGGAGGAGCTTGGCCTGGAGCTCGATCCCGAGGCCTTGCAGCCCGCCGGATTCGCCGAAGAGGCGCCGTGCGACGGCCGTCCGGGCATTGTCCTATTGCTTTACAGTTGTGCGAGCTGGCGCGGACAGCCCGCTGCGCTCGAGGGGCAGGCCTGGGGTTGGTTCACCCTCGAGGAGGCCGCCGGGCTGCCCTTGCCGGCGATGGATAGGCAACTGTTCGACGGGCTTGTCCGGTAAGCCCTTGCCAACCCCGATTCACCTGCCTATTTGGCGCCGCTCCAAGCGCCCGTAGCTCAGCTGGATAGAGCACCAGACTACGAATCTGGGGGTCGGAGGTTCGAATCCTTCCGGGCGCGCCATTCCCTCCATCGATGCGACGAATCGCGCTCGGCGGCCGCTATCGGGCCGTGCTGCCTACGGGCGAGCCTCGAGCCGCGCGGTGACGAACTGCCATACGCTCGCTGGCGGCTTGTGGTCGCTGAGGCCGGTGGGCACGAGCCTGTCGGACTGCGGGTGGAAATACGTCCCGAACAGGCGATCCCACAGCGTGAAATACCCGGCGAAGTTGCGGTCGTAGTGCGCGGGATCGCGGCTGTGGTGGATGAAGTGGTGGCGATTGTCGACGAGCACGTGGCCGAGGACGCCGAAGTGGATTGGGCTGCGCGAATGGATCATCCGGTCGTTGAACATGACGAATGCGGTCACCCACACGAACGTCTCGAAGTCGACCTTGAGGACGATCCCGACCGCGATCAGGACGATTCGCTCGACGAGGCCATCGACCGGATGGGTGTAGCTGTTGGCCGCGTCCATGTCCTCGAGGCTGTGGTGGACCGCATGGAAGCGCCACAGGGCCGGGAACCGGTGCAGCGCGCGGTGCGACCAGTAGCTGCCGAACGTCGAGGCGAGGATCAGGAACACGCCGCCGAGCAGCGGCATGACCGGGCCGAGGAATCCCGGCAAGGCTTCCTTGCCGACCGTAACCAGGTGACCGAAGCCCAGGTCCCACGGCAGCAGCCGCCCGATCAGCGGGCCGGCAAAGAAATAGAACAGCAGCAGCAGCGTCTGCATGACCAGCGCGAAGCCCACGGCGCGCCAGTTGCGCGGCGGGCCGGCCAGCGTCGTTTCGATCGCCAGCAGCAGCAGAATCACCACGAGGCCCTGGCCGAGCACGAGCGCGAGCAGGCCGGCGCCCGCGACAATCGCTTCGGGCAGGCCGGCCAGTTCGCCAGAAGCCAGCCCAAGGCGGACCAGCTCGGTCAACTGCTCGCGCAGGGCCTCGCGCTCGCCGGCGCTGACGCTCAACGCATAACCCAGCGCCAGCAGCAGGCCGAACGCAAGGAACGGCGCCAGCCGCCTTGCGACACGGCGCATGCCCGGTTCAGCCTCGGACGCATGCATGCCCAGATCAGCGGGGGAAGAAAGCGTATTGTCCGGCATTTGGTCCGACTGGTCCTCCGCGCCGGGCATATGACGCGGGTCGTGCCGAGTCCACGCCGGAGCGGGGTCACGGAACTCCGCGCCCGCTCGCCTGTTTTCAGCGCAGCGATCCAGATCGACATAGGAACCGAGGGGGCGATTGCACAACAACGACCAGCCTGACGCGGGCTGCAGCGACGACTCGCTCGAGCCGGGCGTGTGGCGCTATGCCCGCGCCAGCCGGGTGCGCGTGATCGTCGACGCCGCCGACTACTTCGACCTCATGCAGCAGGCAATGCTCAAGGCGCGGCAACGTGTCCTGCTGATCGGCTGGGACGTCGACACCCGCATTCATCTCACGCACGGCCGGCGCTGGTGGCAGGTCGGCCGGCGGCACGAATTTCCTGCGCGACTCGGCAGCTTCATCCCGTGGCTGGTCCGGCGGCGCAAGCGCCTCGAGATTCGCGTGCTCAAGTGGGGCGTCGGCGCGCTCAAGTTCTTCGCGCGCGGCACGATGGTGCTCGACCTCTTGCGCTGGCTGCCGCACCGGCGGATCGACTTCAAGTTCGACACCGCGCACCCGATCGGCTGCAGCCATCACCAGAAGATCGCCGTGATCGACGACCGGCTCGCGGTCTGCGGCGGGATCGACATGGCCGACCGCCGCTGGGACACCCGCGCGCACCAGGAAGTCGATCCACGGCGCAAGCGGCCCGGCGGTCGTCCGTACGGACCGTGGCACGACGTGACCATGATGATGGAAGGGCCGATCGCCGGCGCGCTCGACGACCTCGGCCGGCATCGCTGGGAACGCGCCGGGGGCAAGCCGCTCGCGCCGCTGCAGCCCTCGGACCAGAGCGCCTGGCCGGACGGGCTCGAGCCGCATTTCGAGAACGTCGAGATCGGCATCGCGCGCACGCGCGCCGCCTATCGCGGCGAGGCTGCGGTGCACGAGGTCGAGCAGCTGTTCCTGCTGCAGATCGCCCGCGCCAAGCGCTTCATCTACGCCGAGAACCAGTACTTCGCCTCGCGCGCGGTGGCCGAGGCGATTTCCGCGCGGCTGATCGAACCGGATCCGCCCGAGATCGTCATCGTCCACCCGGCGACGGCCGACGGGTGGATCGAATCGACGGCGATGGACCCGGCGCGCGCGCGGCTCGTGCACGCGATCCGGGAGATCGACCGGCACAACCGCTTCCACCTCTACACGCCGTACACCGGCGAGACGCCGATCTACGTCCATGCCAAGCTGACGATCGTCGACGACGAGATCCTGCGGATCGGTTCGGCCAACTTCAACAACCGCTCGCTCGGGCTCGACGGCGAATGCGACGTGTTCATCGATTGCACGCGACCGGCGAACGGGCATTGCCACGAGGCGATCCGCGCGCTGCGGCATTCGCTGCTCGCCGAGCATTGCGGAATCGGCGAGGACGAAGTCGGGCCGCTGCTCGACCGTTGCGGCTCGATGGCCGGGCTGATCGCCTCGCTCGGCGGGGGCCACGCGCGGCACCTGAAGCCGTTCCACGCGCCCGAGCTCGGCGAGATCGAGGCCGCGCTGGCCGACCGCGAAGCCTTCGATCCGGAGGAGCCGGCCGAGTTGTTCCAGATCGTGCCGCCGGGGCGTGGCCTTTTCCGTCAGGGCAGCCTATTGGCGCGGGCAATGAACCGCGTGAACAGGAAGCGCCGCGCCCGATGACCAGTCCCCGCCCATGAGCAGCCTTGTCGGTCCCGACGAGGACGAACCGCGCGGCAAGCCGCCGGTCCCTGAAAACGTCCAGGAAGCCGTCCGCACGCTGATCCGCTGGGCCGGCGACGACCCCGAGCGCGAGGGCCTGCGCGACACCCCGCAGCGCGTGGCGCGCGCGTGGAAGGAATATTGCCTCGGCTACGGCGAGGATCCGGCGAGCCACCTGTCGCGGATGTTCGAGGAAGTCGGCGGCTACGACGAGATCGTGCTGCTGAAGGACATCCCGTTCCAAAGCCACTGCGAGCACCACATGGCGCCGATCATCGGCAAGGCGGCGATCGCCTACCTGCCGACCGATCGCGTGGTCGGCATCTCCAAGCTCGCCCGCGTGCTCCACGCCTATGCCCGGCGGCTGCAGATCCAGGAGCGGCTGACCGCCGAGGTCGCGCAGTGCATCTGGGACGAGCTCCAGCCCAAGGGCGTCGCGGTGGTGATCGAGGCGAGCCACGCCTGCATGACCGCGCGCGGCGTGCGCACGCCGGGCGTCAACATGGTCACCAGCCGGATCATGGGCGTGTTCCGCCGCGACGAGAAGAGCCGGCAGGAAGTCCTCAAGCTGATGGGATACTGAATTGACTGCACTCCTCGTCCGGGGCGGCAAGCCGCTGACCGGCAGCGTCGAACCGTCCGCCAACAAGAACGCCGTGCTCCCGGTGCTCTGCGCCACGCTCCTGAGCGACGCGCCGATCACCCTGCGCAACGTGCCCGAGATCACCGACGTCTCCCGCATCGTCGAGTTCTTCGGCGAGCTCGGCTCGACGGTGAACTGGGACAAGCAGGCCAAGGTGCTCGAGATCGACCACTCGACGATCTCGTCCTCGGCCAAGGCCACGCTGCCGCAGGCGATGCGCGCCTCGATCATGATGATCCCGGGCCTGCTCGTCCGCCTCGGCGAGGCGCGGCTCGAGCACGAGGTCAAGGGCTGCACGCTCGGCGCGCGCGAGATCGACCCGCACGTCGCGGTGTTCCGCGCGTTCGGCGCCGAGGTTAGCG
This sequence comes from uncultured bacterium, assembly GCA_966112795.1. Lineage (GTDB taxonomy): Bacteria > Pseudomonadota > Alphaproteobacteria > Sphingomonadales > Sphingomonadaceae > Croceibacterium_A. The sequence continues at coordinate 2,936 of CBHWED010000116.1, read as the reverse complement.
AGGCCGGGCACGAGATCGTCTTCCGCGTCACCGGCACCGGCCAGGCGACGCGCATGTGGCTCGAGTACGCCTCGGTGACCACGACCGAGAACTTCATCCTCAGCGCGCTGACCGTCAAAGGCACCTCGCAGATCGTCAACGCCGCGTGCGAGCCGCACGTGCAGGAGATGTGCAGCTTCCTCGAGCTGTGCGGCGCGAAGATCGTCGGCAAGGGCACCTCGATGGTCTCGGTCGAAGGCGGCACCAGGCTCGGCGGCGCCGATTACACCTTCACCGACGACTTCCACGAGATCGCCACCTTCCTCGCGCTCTCGGCGGTGACCGGCGGCGACATCCGCGTGCGCAACCGCCACCCCGAGCACTTCGACCTGATCGACCGCACCTTCGCCAAGTTCGGCGCTTCGGTGACGCACGCCGACGGCTGGTCGCGGCTCGATGCGCCCGACAAGCTGGTGGTCGAGGAGAACTTCACCTCGCACCTGATCACCAAGGTCGAGGCGGCGCCGTGGCCCTATATCCCCGCCGACCTGCTGCCGATCTTCATCGCGCTGGGCGTGAAGGCCGAAGGCCAGATGATGTTCTGGAACAAGGTCTACGAAGGCGGCCTGACCTGGCACACCGAGCTGTCGCTGTTCGGCGCGCACACGCTGTTGTGCGACCCGCACCGGCTGATCACCTTCGGCGGCGACCGGCTGGCCCCGGCGACGGTGACGAGCCCGTACATCATCCGCGTGGCGATCGCGTTGCTCATGGTCGCGTCGTCGATCGAAGGCGAATCGACGATCCTCGATGCCGATCCGATCCGCCGGGCGCATCCGCGCTTCGTCGACAATTTCGTCGCGCTCGGCGCCGACGTGCAGTGGATGTCGTGAACCAGTAACCAGAGGAGGGTGCTATGCCGGTGACGGGAATGGGCGGGTATTTCTTCCGCGCGAAGGATCCGGCGAAGCTCAAGGCCTGGTACCGCGAGCATCTCGGCGTCGGCGGCGGGATCGGCGCCGATCCCGTCACCGGGCACAGCAACGAATACGTCTGGTACCAGGACGGCGGTCCAACGGTGTTCGAGCCGTTCAAGGCCGACACCGACTACTTCGCCGCCGACAAGCAGGCGATGATCAACTTGCGCGTGCGCGATCTCGACGGCCTGCTCGCGCAGCTGCGCGCGGCCGGCATCGCGATCACGCAGGAGCAGGAGATGGAAGGCGTCGGCCGGTTCGCCCGCGTCCACGATCCCGAGGACAACGCGATCGAGCTGTGGGAGCCGCCGGCGGCTTAACCCTTCGCCCCGCATTTCGCGCGGCCTGCCGCCTCCGGCCGGTCGCGGGGCAACGCGGTACCCCTTTGCCCGTTCGTCGGAAGCATCCGTTTTCAAGGAGCTTTCCGATGACCACCAACCATGACGTGTCCGTGCTCAACTCGCTGATCGAAACCACGCTAGACAGCATGAAGGGCTTCTCCGATGCCGCCGAGGACAGCAACGGCGCGCACACTCAGTTCTTCCGCGAGATGGCCGGCGAACGCAGCGCCTGCGCCAGCGAGCTGCAGTCGCGAGTGACCGCGCTCGGCGGCGATCCCGAAGCCCACAGCAGCTACACGGCTGCCGCGCACCGCGGCTTCATGAACCTCAAGGAAACCCTCATGGGCTCCGACGAGCGTGCGGTGATCGAGGAAGTCGAGCGCGGCGAGGACTATATCAAGGGCAAGTACGAGGCCGCGCTGCAGGATAGCGAGCTTTCGTCCGAAACCCGGCAGGCGATCGAGCAAGGCTATGCCTCGGTCCGCAAGGGTCACGACCGCGCCAGCGCGCTCAAGCACCAGCTCGCGGGTTGAGCCCTTCGTCGGAGAATCTCCCCGGTTCGGCGATGCCCGCTGAACCGCGGAGACTCCGACGGCATCAGAGTGACGGCCCCCGATCCCTGGTCCCTGGATTCGATGGCCGCGGCGGATCGGTTCCCCCGCCAAAGCAGAAAGGGCGCCCCGCGGGGCGCCCTTTCATCGTTCAGAGCTGGCCGAGCATGTGCTCGGCGCTCGAGACCTTGAAGTCGCCCGGCGCCTCGACGTTGAGCTCCTCGACCACGCCGTCGTTGACGATCATCGAATAGCGCTGGGCGCGCTTGCCCATGCCGAAGCCCGAACCGTCCATGGTCAGGCCGAGCGCTTCGGCGAACTCGCCGTTGCCGTCGGCGAGCATGGTGATGTCGCCCGAGCCCGAGGCCTTGTTCCACGCGCCGAGCACGAACGCGTCGTTGACCGCGGTCGCGACGATCTCGTCGACGCCCTTGGCCTTGAGCTCGGCGGCCTTCTCGACGAAGCCCGGCAGGTGCTTGGCCGAGCAGGTCGGCGTGAACGCGCCGGGGACCGAGAACAGCGCGATCTTCTTGCCCGCGAAGTACTCGCCGCTCTGCACCTTCTCCGGCCCGTTTTCGCCGGCCTTGACCAGCGTCACGTCCGGCAGCTTGTCGCCCTTGGCAATCGTCATGATGGAGATCCTTCCTGTCCCACGTCCGGGCTTCCAGATAGTCGCGCGGCCGGGCCATGCAACCGGATTTGCGCGCGGCGGACGGTCAACGCGGGGCTACCCGAGAAGGTTAACCGGCCTTTACCATCGATCTTGAAGAATCGGTAAACGCCGGGGTTCAGCCTGCGCAGCGAAGGTAGCCAACGCCCTTCGCGTGAACGTCTCGCGGGCGGTGCCATTGCGGTACCGCCCGCCTTGTTTGCGGTCGCGACGCTGGCGATCAGGCTTTGGACTTCTGGGAACTGGAGCCGGCGAGGAGGAGTCTCTTCCCCCTTGATGGGGGAAGGATAGCGCAGCTTGCCGCCGCCAGGCGGCTAGCGAAGCTTGGATGGGGGTGAGCGCGCGGTTTACGCCGACGTTGCGTTGGCGGTGAGATCACCCCCATCCAACTCCGGCTAGGCAGCAAGCTGCCAAGCCT
>CBHWED010000115.1:0-10174 GCA_966112795.1 uncultured bacterium | reverse complement strand
AGATGATGAGCGCGGCCGACGTGTTCCTGTTCGACCTGCAGGACCTCGGCTGCCGGATCTACACCTTCTGCACCACGCTGCTCTACCTGCTTGAGGAAGCGGCCCGGCACGGCAAGAGCGTGTGGGTGCTCGACCGGCCCAATCCTGCGGGGCGGCCGGTCGAGGGGACCTTGCTGCGGCCGGGACAGGAGAGCTTCGTCGGCGCGGGGCCGATGCCGATGCGCCACGGGCTGACGATGGGTGAGATGGGGCACTGGTTCGTGCGCCATTTCGGGCTCGACGTCGATTACCGGGTCATCGAGATGCACGACTGGCTGCCCGAGGCGGGGCCAGGGTACGGCTGGCCCGAGAGCCGGATCTGGATCAACCCGAGCCCCAACGCGGCGAGCCTCAACATGGCGCGCGCTTATGCCGGGACCGTGATGATCGAAGGCGCCACCGTGAGCGAAGGGCGCGGGACCACCCGGCCGCTCGAGGTGCTGTTCGGCGCCCCGGATGTCGATGTCGATGCCGGCGCGGTGCTGGCCGAAATGCGCCGCTTCGCACCCGACTGGCTCGGTGGTTGCGCGCTGCGCGAGTGCTGGTTCACGCCGACCTTCCACAAGCACGCCGGTGAGCTGTGCAACGCTCTGATGGTCCACGCCGAGGGGCCGTTCTACGACCACGTGGCGTTCCGCCCTTGGCGGCTGCAGGCGCTGGCGTTCAAGGCGATCCGGCGGCTCTATCCCGACTACGCGCTCTGGCGCGACTTTCCCTACGAGTACGAGTTCGACCGGCTCGCGATCGACGTGATCAACGGCGGGCCGGCCTTGCGCGAATGGGTCGACGACGCGGCGTGCGAGGCGGGCGACCTCGAGGCGATCGCCGGACCGGACGAAGCAGGCTGGCGCGAGGAAGTCGCGGAGCTGCTGCTCTACTAGTCGTCTTCGACCGGACAGTAGTTGCCGAGCGCGGGGTCCCAGCAGAACTTGCTGCCGGCGGGCTCGTCGAGCAGCGCGACCCAGCGATCATCCCGGTTGAGGACCGCACCGAGCGCGACGTATTCGACCGGCTTGCCGAGAGTCTCATCCATCTCGATGCCCTCCTCGGTCCCGCGAACGCGCCAGCCGCTGTCGGGATAATGGTCGCCCTCGCGGGTCATGTCGGGTTCCTCGCGATAGAGGTAGTCGACATGGCTGCGGCCCTCGAGGACGCAGGAATCGACCAGGCACCGATCCCAGTAGTCGCGCCTTGGCGGCCGCGGCGGCGGAAGGTGATCTTCGTGCCACTCGATGGCGATGACGTGCGACAGCGGGATACGCACCCGATCGCCGTACGCGAGCTTGTCGAGGTCGCTCGGGTGGTTGTCCAGGGTTCCCCAGATCGCGTCCCGGTCGCGGTGTTCGACCGTGACCCACATGCGCTCGGCGTCATACTGCCGGCCGCCGTCGAGGTCGCGGAAGATCGCCTTGACCTGGTCGCCTGGCCGGACGGCGTCGAGCTCGACGGCGAAGGGAAGGAAGAACGTGTAGGGCGCCTCGCTCTGGACGATGCGCGGGTCGTCGAGCGCAACGCCCGGAGGAAGATCTGTCATGGGGCGCGCGTTAGCGAATCCGCTGCACCTGCGCATCACCTTTGGGCGCGGGCAGCGGTCTTATGTCGCTGGTGTTGCCGTGCATGACCATGACCGCGCAGCCGCCGATGCGGTGGTCGACCGCGGCGATCAGCAGCGGCTCGTCGGGTGTGGCGAGCTGGCGGTCGAGCTCTGGCAGGCCACGGGCGGCGCGCACTTCATGGATCGTATCGCGGCAGGGGACGCGGCCTTCGGGCGCGGCGAGGGGCGCGGGGGCGAGGGGCACGACGGCGGGGGCTAGCGGAGCCGGGGGCTCGGCGGCGGCGCCGGTGGCGAGCGTCAGGGCGGTCAGCAGGGCGGCGAAGCGCATCGAATTCTCCCTTCGCGCAGGGTTGTACCACGGTGCGCCGGGCGCGTTAACGGGTTCTTGCCCGCAGGCGCGCTAGGGCGCGGGCCATGGGGCTCGAACTTGCGATTGCTGCGGAACCGCTGCTCGCCTGCAACTTGTGCGGCGGAATCGAGCACGTGCCGCTGTTCCGAAAGAACGGGTTCGAGCTCGTGCGCTGCGCCGGATGCGGGCTCGCGTTCATCGCCAACCCGCCGCGCGCGGACGAGGTCGCGCAGCTCTACAGCGCGGCCGCCGCGTATCACGGCGCGCTGCTCGATCCGGCCGATCCGGGGTTTGCCGCGATGCGCAAGATCGCGCGCCAGCACGTGCGCATGCTGCGGCGGAGCCTGCGGGCGGTGCAAGGGCTGCGGCTGCTCGACGTGGGCTGCTCGAGCGGGCTTTTCCTCGACCAGGCGCGTACGGCCGGTTTCGAAGTCCATGGAGCGGAGCTTTCGGCCGATACCGCCGCGTTCGCGCGCAGCCATTTCGGGCTCGAAGTCCATGCCGGCGACTGGCGCGAGGCGGGGTATGCCGAAGGCAGCTTCGACGTGATCACGCTGTTCGACGTGATCGAGCACTTGCCCGATCCGTTCGCCGAGCTCGTCGCGATCCGCCGGCTGCTCAAGCCGGGCGGGCTGCTGCTGCAGTCGACGCCGAACATCGACGGGCTGTTTCCGCGGCTGTCGTACGCGCTCGCCAAGCGGCTCGACTACTGGCCGCACCCGGAGCCGCCCCATCACCTCTACCAGTTCTCCGACCGCACGCTGTCCGAGATGACCGAGCGGGCCGGCTACGAGGTCACGCGCGTCGACCAGACGCGGATCCAGCTCGGCTACAGCTTCGGCACGCCGAAAAGCTGGCGGGCGAGCCCCAAGCTGCTCGCCTATGCCGCGCTGTTCGCGCCGGTCGCCGCGGTCGCCCCGTGGCTCGGCATGGGCGACTGGCTCTACCTTGCGGCGCGCCGCCCGGACTGACCCTTGCCTCCCCGCGCAGGGCCGCTAAGCCCCGCCAAAACCTGTGGGAGAGACCAAGGATGCTGACCCTCTACAGCTTCGGCCCGATGGCCAATTCGCTGAAGCCGATGCTCACGCTGTTCGAGAAGTTCGAGCTCGATCGCGAATTCACCGTGCGCCGGCTCGACCCGGGCAAGTTCGAGCACCACAGCGACTGGTTCAAGGCGATCAACCCGCGCGGGCAGGTCCCGGCGCTCGAGGACCGGGGGCGGATCGTCACCGAGAGCACGGTGATCTGCGAGTATCTCGAGGACGCGCACCCGACCGCGGTCAGCCTGCGGCCGGAAGACCCGTACGACCGGGCGCAGATGCGCGTGTGGACCAAGTGGGTCGACGAGTACTTCTGCTGGTGCGTGTCGACGATCGGCTGGCATCGCGGGGTCAGCCACATGGCCAAGGCGCTGTCCGACGAAGAGTTCGAGGCCCACCTCAAGAAGATCCCGATCCCCGAGCAGCAGGTGAAATGGCGCCGCGCGCGCGAGGGATTCCCGCAGGACCTGCTCGACGAGGAGATGCGCAAGATCGCCGTCTCGGTACGCCGGCTCGACGACCATCTCGCAAGTAATGAATGGCTCGCAGGCGGAATCTATTCTTTGGCCGACATCTGCAATTTCGCGATCGCCAACGGGATGCAGTTCGGCTTCGCCGAGCTCGTCAACAAGGAAGACACTCCGCACCTCGTGCGCTGGATCGAGCAGATCAACGCGCGGCCTCGCGTGCAGGCGATGTTCGCCAGCGTGCCGAAGGAGCAACTCGGACCGCCCAAGGCGGACTGACGCCTGCCGGCAAGAACAACAGCCGGCTCGGCGGGGCCTTTTTCGAAAAAATCCCTATGGCTTAGATTCGAACTTAACAGGTCGCTAACCACTCCATGGTAGCGCTCCCGTCAACCAGAACACAACGACGGGGGGATGCATGCTTCACGAGTCCATTCACGTGCCCGAAAGCGGTGCGGTCGACGGCATTTCCGAGGCGTGCAGCGAGGTTACCGTCGGTTGCTCGGACGTCTCCGGACTCGTCCAGTCGGTCATCGCCTCGTCCGAGCGGCTGCGCGCCGAGCACACCGCGCTGCTCGGCACCGTCACCACGCTCAACGAGGACCAGGACCAGGTTGCGCAGGCGTGCGACGAATCGCGGCTGCTGTCGCGCCGCGCGATCGACCAGCTCGCGCAGGGCACCGTGCACATCCGTGCGTCGCTCGCCGAGATCGGCAACCTGCTGTCGCTGGTCGACACGCTGACGCAGCACGTGACCGGGTTCGCCGCAGCGATGAGCCAGGTGAAGCAATGTTCGCGCGATATCGACCAGATCGCCGAGACCACCAACATCCTCTCGCTCAACGCCGCGATCGAGGCCGCGCGCGCGGGCGATGCGGGGCGCGGGTTCGCCGTGGTTGCCGCGGAAGTGAAGACGCTTGCCGGCAAGACCCGCCTCGCGACCGACGAGATCGCGCGGACGATCGACGCGCTGGGCAGCGAGGCCGAGCAGGTCGTCGCCGAGATCCAGAAGGGCGTGAAGGTGCGCGACGATGCACGCACCTCGGTGACGCGGATCGAGGACACGCTGATCGACGTCAGCGAGATGGTCAGCGAGGTCGACCGCCAGAACGACCAGATCGCCCAGGCGACCGGCGCGATCAGCGGCCATGTCGACAAGCTGCAGCAGGTCCTGGCGACCTTCAACGCCGCGGCGCAGGACAACGAGGGCAAGCTCGGCCGGGCGCAGAACCGTATGGGCGACCTCGAGGAAATGGCCAGCGTGATGTTCGACCGGATCGTCCACGCAGGGCTCGCGCCGCGCGACATGGCGTTCGTCGAGCGTGCGCGCGAGGCGGGCGAGGAAGTCACCCGGCTGGCGCTCGCTGCGATCGAGGACGGCAGCCTGACCGAGGCTGCGCTGTTCGACGACCGCTACGTCGAAGTGCCGGGGACCAATCCGCAGCTGTTCCGCAATCGCTTCTCCGACTGGGCCGACGCCAAGTGGCGCCCGGTGCTCGACCGGATCAAGGCCTCGGACCCGCACATCATCGCCACCGTCTGCGACGACCGCAACGGCTTCCTGCCGACCCACCTCACCGAGCGCTCGCGCAAGCCGACCGGCGACTACACGCACGACCTGCAGTACTGCCGCAACGGCCGGATGATCTTCAACGCGATCGACAAGCGCATCAAGAGCGGCAACCAGCCGTTCTCGATGGCGGTCTACCGCTACGAGGGCGACGGCAGCGCCTACCGCGTCGTGCGGCTCGCCAGCGTGCCGATCGTGATCAACGGCCGGCGCTGGGGCGACTACGAGATCTCCTACGTGCTGTGAGAGACGCCAGGGTGAGGGCGAATCGGTGCCCTCGCTTAAGCCTTCGTCAACCATGGTTCCCTAGCGCTGCGGCCGGCACAGTCGGTCGCAAGGCATCATGGAACTCACCCAAATTCACTCACCGGGCGCGACCGCGCTCGATTCGATCGCGCGCGATTGCGGCGCCGTCACCGTCGGGTGCTCCGATGTCGCGGGCATCGTCCAGGCGGTCATCAATTCGCGCACCCGCTTGCATGCGGAGCATCACGCCCTGCGTGCGACGGTCGTCGCCCTCGAGGCCGACGAGAAGCGAATTGCCCGCTCGTGCGAGGAATCGCGCGCGCTTTCCGGCCGCGCGCTCAACCGGCTCGGCGAAGGCACGCGGCTGATCCATTCCTCGCTCGACCAGGTGACCGAGCTGCTCGATCTGGTCGACACGCTGACCCAGCACGTCACCGGCTTCGTCGCCGCGATGAACCAGGTGCGGGCATGCACGCGCGACATCGGCCAGATCGCCGAGACCACCAACATCCTCTCGCTCAATGCAGCGATCGAGGCCGCGCGCGCGGGCGAGGCCGGCCGCGGGTTCGCGGTGGTGGCGCACGAGGTGAAGAACCTCGCCGGCAAGACGCGGATCGCCACCGACGAGATCGTCCGCACGATCGACGCGCTCGGGCACGAGGCGGAGCAAGTCGTCGGCCGGATCGAGGACGGCGCGAAAGCCAGCGCGGAAGCCAAAAGCTCGGTTGCGCGGATCTCGCAGACGATCGACGGCGTGGTCGCGCTGGTCGGCGAGGTCGACGCCCAGAACGACAACATCGCCCGCGTCAACGGCACGGTCAGCGAGCATGTCGTTTCGGTCCGGCAAGCGCTCGACGTCCTCGAGCAAGCCGCAGAATCGAGCGAAACCGGCCTTCGCCGCGCGCACGAGCGGATCGAGGAGCTCGAGATCACCGCGAGCTCGATGTTCGATTCGATCGTCCAGGCCGGGCTTTCGCCGGCGGATGACGCGATGGTCCAGCGCGCGCGGGCCGCGGCCCAGGAAATCGCCGCGGCGACCGAAGCGGCGATCGCCGCGGGCGAACTCGACCGGGCGGCGCTGTTCGATCGCGACTATCGCCCGATCCCGGGCTCGAACCCACCCCGTTTCCAGACCCGGCTGTGCGCTTGGGCCGATCGCGTGTGGCGGCCCTTGCTCGAAGCCATTTCGACGTCGAATCCGGCGATCATGGCGGCCGCCTGCACCGATATGAATGGCTTTCTGCCAACGCACCTCGCGCGCTTCTCGCAAGCGCCGACCGGCGAGCTCGCGCACGATACGCGCTTCTGCCGCAACGGCCGGATGATCCTCGATCCGATCGACGAGAAGGCCAAGGCCAGCACCGCTTCGCACATGATGGCGGTCTATCGCCAGGAAGGCGACGGGCACTCGTACAAGGTCGTGCGCAACGTCTACGTGCCGCTCATGCTCGACGGGCGGCGCTGGGGGGACCTGGAGCTGGCCTACTCGCTGTGAGGCGACGCGGATAGACGACACGATATTGCGTTGCAGCAATTCTGTTGCAATTGATGTTGCGCTGCGTCATCCTCGCCGCAGATGGGGGACATGGCGCTTTCGATACGGCCCGATCTGGGTGACTTGCTGGCCCGGCTGGGCGAGCAGGCCGGCGACATTTCGGTGCAGTGCAGCGACACCGGCGGCCTCGTCGGCAAGCTCAACCGGCAGATCTCGGCGGAATCCGAGCGGCTCGGCGAGCTCGTCGAGGCGATGGGCGAGCTCAATCGCAGCCGGATCGAGCGCCACGGCGCGACCGCCGAGCTGCTGCAGACCTCGGCTCTGGCACAAACCGTGCTCGAGCGCGGGCACAAGGTCGCCGAACAATCGCTCGACGAAGTCTCGCAGCTGGTCGCCGATGTCACCAGCCTCGACGGCGAACTGCAGGTATTCCTCGACACGCTCGGCCGGATTGGCGGCATCTCGGCCAAGCTCGCCGAGATCGCCGATCACACCCAGCTGTTGAGCTTCAACGCGCGCATCGAGGCCGCGCGCGGCGGCGAGGCGACCGCGCCGTTCGAGGTCCTCGCCAGCGAGATCCGCCGGCTGGCGGCGACCACTGCCGAATCCTCGACCGAAGTCGGCCGCACGGTCGCCCGGCTCGAGACGACCGCGGGCTCGCTGATCGCTTCGCTCAAGAGCAATATCGCCAACGGGCGCGAATCCACCCGGCACATCGACGCCCTGCGCCAATCGCTGACCGAGATGGCCGCGCTCGTGCACCAGTTCCACGATCGCTCGCTGGCGATCGCCGACTGCAACGAGCGCGCCGAGGCGCAAGTGCGCAAGCTCGATTCCGGGATCGCCGAGTTCGGCCAGGTCGCGGCCGAGAGCGCGCGCCGCGCGGCGCAGGCGCGCGAGCAGCTCGACAAGCTCGAGACGCACGCCAACGACATGCTCAACCAGGTCGCCCATGGCGGCGTCGCGACACGCAACACGCCTTACATCGAGCTCGCGCTCGAAGGCGCAGGCGAGATCGGTGCAGCGATCGAGACCCTGCTCCTGAGGGGAGAGCTCAGCGAAGCGGCGCTGTTCGACACCGACTACCGTCCGCGGCCGGGGACCGACCCGGTGCAGTACGACAACGGCTTCGCCGACCTCGCCGACCGCCATGTGCGCCCGCTGCTCGACCAGCACACACACCGCAACCGCGGCGTCGTCGGCTGCTGCCTGATCGACGCCAACGGCTACCTGCCGACGCACATCACCGAACGCAGCCAGACGCCGATCCCCGGCGAGCGGCTCCGCAACCTCGAGTTTGCCCGCAACCGGCAGATCTTCATGGACGGGCAGACCCGCCGCGCGCTCGACGAGCCGGGCGAGTTCTTCCTGTTCGCCTATCGCCAGGACCTGGGCGACGGCCGCTTCCGCGCGCTCAGGAGCGTGTTCGTCCCGCTGCATTTCGCCGGCCGCCGGTGGGGGCTCTACGAGCTCGGCTACCTGATCTGACCCTTTCTCCCGCGCCACGGTGACAACGCTCATTTGCGGCGATATTCCTTGTTCCCAACAACATCGTGACGGGGAGCACACGGGGTGACGGAGAGGATGGACGAGGCGGCGGCCGCACAGCGGCTGATGGACATGGCGATCGCGCACTGGGCGGGCGAGCTGCTGCTGCAAGCGGCGGAAATGGGCCTCGCGGACAAGTTCGCCGGCGACGCGCCGCGCAGCGCGGGCGAACTCGCCGCCGAATACGGCATGCTGGCGCGGCCCATGCGCCGCTATCTGCGCTCGCTCGCGGGCCTCGGGTTGCTCGCCTCGGCCGGCGGCGACAGCTTCTGCCTGACCGACCTCGGCGCGGCGCTGCGCACCGGAGCCCCGGGCGCCGCGCGCTCGGCGGTGATCGCGCTGATCGGTGACATGGTGAAGCCGGCCTGGAAGGTGTTCGACCACGGTCTCGTCACCGGCGACCCGGCGTTCGAGAAGGCGCACGGGATGGGGCTGTTCCAGTACCTCCAGCACAACCCGGGCATGGCGCAGTTCTTCAGCGAGACCATGGTCGGGTTCCACGGGCGCGAGCCGCCGGCGGTGGCCGAGGCTTACGACTTCGCCGGGATCGGCTCGCTGGTCGATGTCGGCGGCGCTTCGGGCAACATGCTCGGCCATGTGCTGTCGCGCCATCCGGGAGTGCAAGGCGTGCTTTACGATCTGCCGCACGTGGTCGCCGACGCACCGCCGCTGCTCGCGGCGCACGGCGTCGCCGATCGGGTGAAGATCGAGAGCGGCAGCTTCTTCGACGGCGTGCCCAAGGGCCACGACGCCTACCTGCTGTCGCACATCATCCACGACTGGGACGACGTCGAGAACGGCATCATCCTCGGCCACGTGCGCGAGGCGATGAACCCCGGCGGCAAGCTGCTGATCGTCGAGATGGTCCTGCCCGAGAGCGACGAGCCGCACATGGGCAAGATGCTCGACATGATGATGATGCTCGTGCCGGGCGGCGAGGAGCGCACGCCGAGCGAATACGCCGAGCTGCTCGAGCCGAACGGGTTCCGCATCGAGCGCGTGGTGCCGACCAATTCTGCGGTCAGCGTGGTCGAGGCCGTGCGCGCCTGAAACCGCTCCTCGCCCGAAGCATTGCTTCAGGCGAGGAGACGAACATGGCCAAGAAGAACAAGGGGCTGAAGGTCCCGAAGAAGATCATGGGCTTCAAGCTCTCGAAGGGGACCCGCAAGGACCTCAAGAAGCTGCTCAGGATGTTCGGCGACCCGGATACGCGCAAGCTCGCGATGACCGCGGCGAGCGGGCTGGCGGGCTATCTCGCGCATCGCTTTGCCGCGGACGACCAGCCGGCAAAGCGCGCGCAGACGCACTAGCGCTCAGGCGTCGATCATCTCGCGGTCGACGTCGCCGGCCTTGTTCTGGATGAAGTTGAAGCGATGCTCGGGGTTGCGGCCCATGAGCTGGTCGACGAGTTCCTTCACCGCGTAGCGCTGCTCGTGCTCGGGCGGCAGGGTGATGCGGGTCATCGTGCGCGTCTCCGGGCTCATCGTGGTCTCGCGCAGCTGCTGCGGGTTCATCTCGCCTAAGCCCTTGAAACGGCTTACTTCTATCTTCTTGCCCTTGAACGCGGTCGCTTCGAGTTCTGCGCGATGTTCGTCATCTTTGGCGTAGCGCGTCTCCTTGCCCGCGGTCAGGCGGTAGAGCGGGGGCTGGGCGAGGAACAGGTGGCCGTTCTTCACGATCTCGGCCATTTCCTGGAAGAAGAAGGTCATCAGCAGCGTCGCGATATGCGCGCCGTCGACGTCGGCGTCGGTCATGATCACCACGCGGTCGTAGCGCAGCTGGTCGGGGTCGCAGTCCTTCCTGACGCCGCAGCCGAGCGCGAGGATCAGGTCGGCGATCTCGCTGTTGGCGCGGATCTTGTCGGC
>CBHWED010000114.1:0-10182 GCA_966112795.1 uncultured bacterium | reverse complement strand
CGTTGTTGAGGCGCATCGAGATGATCGTGCCGCACTGCGACAGCACGCCTTCGGCCAAGTCCGACGGGCGCTGGGTGATCAGGCCGAGGCTGATGCCGTACTTGCGGCCTTCCTTGGCGATACGGCTGAGGATGCGCCCGACCGACGAACCGTCGGCGTTCTTCTCGTTGGGCACGTAGCGGTGCGCCTCTTCGCACACCAGCAGCACCGGCCGCGTGGTCTCCTCGCGCGCCCAGATGGCGAAGTCGAACACCATGCGGCTGAGCACCGCGACCACGGTCGAGGTGATGTCCGACGGCACGCCCGAGACGTCGATGATCGAGATCGGCTTGCCCGAGCTCGGCATGCGGAAGATGCGGCACAGGAAGTCGGCCATCGTGTCGCCGACGAGCATGCCCGAGAACATGAACTGGTAGCGCGGATCGGCCTTGATCTCGTCGATCTTGGTCTTGAGCCGCATGTACGGCGCGCTCGAGGTCGCCTTGTCGAGCTTGCCCGCCTCGTCCTGGATCATGTTGGTCAGGTCGCTGAGCAGGTACGGGATCGGCGAATCGACGGTGATCTTGCCGAGCTGCTCGGCCAGCCGGTTCTTGCTGCGCGCCTTGAGCAGGCACTTCGAGAGGATGTCGGCATCCTCCTGCCGGTCGTTGCCGCTCGTGGTCAGGAACACCTCGCAGTGCTCCTCGAAGTTCATCAGCCAGTACGGCATCTGCAGGTTGCCGACGTCGAAGATCGTGCCCGTGGTCTTGAACGCCGCCGAGTACTCGCCGTGCGGGTCGATCATCACGATGTGGCCGTTCGGCGCGCTCTCGCAGATCCGGTGCAGGATCAGCGCGGCCGAGGTCGACTTGCCGGTGCCGGTCGAGCCGAGCAGCGCGAAGTGCTTGCCGAGCATCGCGTCGACGTAGAGGCCCGCGCGGATGTCGCTGGTCGGATAGACGGTGCCGATCTGGATCGCGCTGCGCCCGTCGGACGCGTAGATCTGCCGCAAGTCCTCGGTCGTCGCCGGATAGCACAGCGCGCCCGGGACCGGATAGCGCGTGACGCCGCGGCGGAAGCCGTGGATCTTGCCGGTGAGCTTCTCTTCCTTGCCCTCGCCCATGAAGTCGATGTTGGCGAGGATGCCGCCGTCGGCGCGGCGGTCCTGCCGCTGGTTGCGCACGCTCGCGAGCAGCCAGCCGTCCTGGGTCTTGATCTTGACCTGGCTGCCGACCTGGCCGGCGAGCGCGATCGACGGGTCGGCGTCGTCCATGCACTCGTTGAGCCGCTGCAGGTCGAGCGCGATCTGCGAGCCCGAGCCCGCGATCTCGAGCACGATGCCGATCGGCTGGCTGGCGTTGTCGAAGCTCGCAGCCTTCGGCGCGCGGTTGACCGAGACCGCACCGGGCTCGTCCGCGGGGTTGAAGGTCTGAAACTGCTTCGGCATCTCGGTCATGCGGCATCGCCCGGCTGTTCTGAATGCCGCGGGCCTATCGGAAACGGGGTTAAAATCGCGTCAAAATCGGCGCGAAATCGCTATCAGACCAGCGCGAACACCCGCCCCGCGAGCCAGCCCATCAGCAACGACAGCCCGACCGCGAACAACCCGTAGAGCACCGACGATTCCTCGGCCTGCTCGGCGACGAAGCGCTCGAAACCGAGCTTCCTGACCTCGACCCGGGCGACCGCCGAAGCGATCACCCGCCCGCGGGTGATGGCGAAGGTCTCGGCCGTGTAGCGGCCGGTCGCCACGTTCGAAGGCACGGCCATGCGCGCCTGGTAGAGCACCCCGCTGTTGATCGTCACCCCGCCCGGATCCTCGCGGAACAGACCCTCGCGCCGGCGCAGGTCGACCAGCCCGCTGGTGAAGCGCGCCTGCTCGGCAGGGTCGATCGCCCCGGCCGGAGACAACTGCAGGAAGTCGAGCCCGAGCTCGTAGATCGCCGCGGTCCGCTCGTCGACGATCTCGGGCACCGGGCGCGAGCTCGCCACGGCGAAGAACGACGGCGCCGAGCGGAACGCGGTGCTGTGCGCGTTGACCCAGATGCCGAGCCGCTTCTCCTTCTCGCGCAGCAGGATCGGCTGGGTCGGCCCCTTGAGCACGACGACGATGTCGTAAGGCTGCTGCGCGCGCCGGCCGTCGGGATCGAGGATCGCCCCGAACAGCAGCAGCTCGGTGCCGGTGAATCCCTGGCGGACCTGGATCTCGTGCTGCGAGACCTCGGGCACGAGGATCGGGTCGCGCTGCCCGGTCAGCGCGAAGAACGCGACCAGCGCCAGCAGGGCCCGCCCGAGCTGCCGGTTCACAGGCCCACCACGGTGTAGACCTCGTCCGGCCGCACGGTGAGGCCGAACGCCATCCGCGCCGCCACCGCGAGCACGATCGTCGCCAGGATCAGGCGCAGGATCTCGGGCTTGGCGAGCTGGGCGATACGCGTGCCGATCTGCGCACCCGTGACCGAGCCGAGCAGCAGCAGCCCGGCGAGCACGATGTCGACCGCCTTGGTGGTCAGGGCGTGCATCATCGTCGTCGCCATGGTCACGAACAGGATCTGGAACAGCGAAGTGCCGACGACCACGCTCGCGCTCATGCCGAGGATGTAGAGCATCGCCGGGACGAGGATGAACCCGCCGCCGACGCCCATCAGCATCGTCAGCACGCCGACCACCATGCCGAGCAAGAGCGGCGCGAGCGGCGAGATGTACAGCCCCGAGCGGTAGAACCGCCAGCGCAGCGGCAGGCTGGCGACGAGCGGGTGGTGCCGGCGCTTGGCCGCGCGCGGGCGGTCGGTATCCTGCTTGCGCAAGGTCTGGATGCTCTCGCGCGCCATCAGCGCCCCGATCGTGCCGAGCAGCACGACGTAGAGGATGTTGATCACGGTATCGATCTGGCCGAGCGACTGCAGCAGCCGGAACAGCAGCGCGCCGATCGCGGCACCGATCACCCCGCCCGCCACCGCGACCGCGCCGAGCTGGTAGTCGACCCCGTCGCGGCGGCTGTGGGCGAACACGCCCGAGACGCTCGCGCCGGTCACCTGGCTCGCCGCCGAGGCCGCCGCCACGGTCGGCGGCACGCCGTAGAAGATCAGCAGCGGCGTGGTCAGGAAGCCGCCGCCGACGCCGAACACGCCCGACAGGATGCCGGTCGCCGCGCCGAGCAGGACGATGACCAGCCCGTTGACCGCAAGGTTTGCGATAGGGAGGTAGACGTCCATGCCCCGGCCTAACGCAACCGGGCTGGGGAATGAAGGCGCCCGGCCTAGAAACCCGCAGAAAGCGTCAGCGCGGGCCCGCTGCGCGGCTCGGCCTCGCCGGCCACGCGGATGCGATAGTCGGCGGCGACGCGGCCGCGCGTGTCGCCGAGGCGGAACGAGACCGCCGCGGTCGGCCCGATGTCGAGCCGCGCCGCACCCTCCTGCGCCCCGCCCCAGGCGCCCGCGCCCGCGGTGACCTCGGTCTCGCCCATCCGCGCCACGGTACGCTCGGCGCGCGCCTGGCCGTCGATGAACGCGGTGGCGAACCGCCCGCCGACATAGCCGCCCTGGACATAGGCCTCGGCACGGAACCCCATCGGCAGCGCGACCGGCGGAAGCTCGGTGACCGCGATCGCGGCCGGGCGCAGCTCGGTCCCGCTCCCGGTCTGCGAGACCCGCGCCTCGAGCGCCACCCGCAGCGGCACGCGCGGCACGGGCCGGCCCGACAGGCCGGCGACAAGGTCCCGCTCGAGCGGGCCCCCGAGCGCCGAGCTCGCACGGAGGTAGGCCTGCGGACCACGCGCGCTCGCCGGCGCAAGGCGATAGCGCACCACGGCGCCGGCCTGGCTGCGGCCATAGCTCGGGCGGCCCGAAGCCACCGCGGCGGTCGTATCCTGCCGCATCATCAGCCACGCGTCGCCCGACCAGCGCGAGCCGGCATACGGCGGCGCATGCTGCGGCAGGCCCGGTGCCGCCGCCGCCGGCACGCCGGGCTGCGCCGGCACGGGGCCGGCGAGGTAGGCCGCCAGCGTCGGCATCAGCTCCATCTGCGCCAGTCCCGCGGCGAGCAGCAGGCTGTGCCCGACCGCCGCACGCGCCGCGCTCGGGCGCGCAGGCGGACCGATGCGCGCCGCAGCAGCGGGCAGCGGCACCGCGACCCATGGCGCGGCCCTGGCCGGGCGCGCCGGCCACGGCCCATGCACCCCCGGCTCGAAGGCGGACCCGCTCGCGCGCTGCACCATGCGCAAGCTTGCGCGCACGGCCGATTCCCCGGCGCGCTGCGGCAGGACCTCGACGAGCTTCGGCGCGACCAGCAGCGCGGCGTCGAGCGCCGGCTGCCAGAACGCCACCCGCAGCGCGAGCCACGCGCCGAGCAGGACCGCGAGCATGAGCAAAGGCTGCCCGCGAAAGGCGGCGGCCGCGCTCACCCGGCGCGCCCGCGCACGGCCATCGCCGCCGGATGCGCGTCGTGGAAGGTCTTGTCCCACTTCGGCGCCTCGCCGAACAGCGTCCGCACATAGGCGGCCAGCGCGCGGCGCCCGGCGGCGATCGCGATCAGGTTGGACACCGGCACGCGCACGACCGCGCGAAGCCCCTCGCGCCAGCCGTATTCGCGCGCCGTGAACGCGAAGCGCACGACGAGCCGCCAGGCGGACGCCGCGACGTTGGCCGCGAGCACCACCGCGAGCCACGGCTCGATGCGCCAGGGCGCCCCGAATCCCAAGGCGCCGGCCGCGATCAGCACGGTGGCGAGAACGAACACCAGGTAACCGACGAACAGCACCAGCGCGCTCATCGGTCCGCGCCGGTCGCGCAGCCGCATCCAGCACTCGCCCCAGCCGCCGGTCCAGCCGAGCCGGTCCCAGCCCTGCAGCGCGATGCCGTGGATCCAGCGGCTCTTCTGCCGCACCGCGCTGTCGAACTTCGACGGGAAGCACGCGCGAGTCGCGACCAGCTGCCCGTCCTCGCCGCGCGCGCGCAGGAACCGCGAGCGCCCGCCGAACGCCTTGATGCGCAGTCCGAGCTCGTAGTCCTCGGTCAGCGATTCGACCGAGAACGGCCCCGCCCCGCCCATCTGCCGCGCGATACGCCCGAGCATCGCGCGATCGAACGCGCACCCGACGCCGGCCGCCGGCAGCCCCGCCGCGAGCGCCTCGCGCACGACCATCACGCGCCCGTGCTGCTCGGCGAATTCGTCGCAGTAATGGCTGCCGACGACGCGCGACGCGCGCTGCGCCTCGGGCAGGACCGGCAACTGCACGAAGTCCGCCTCGTCGAGCGCGCGGTCGAACAGGCCGAGCGCGGCGGGATCGACCATGTCCTCGGCATCGTGCAGCACGACCAGGCGGAACTCGCGCCCGCCGCGCCGCTCGTCGTCCTCGAGCGCCGCATAGAGCACGTTGAGGCAATCGGCCTTCGTGGTCGGACCGTCGCGCTCGACCACGACCAGCCGCACCCGCGGGTCGCCGCCCGCGCCATGCAGCACCGCCTCCGCGGTCGCCGGATCGTTGCGGTAGCAGCCGACGTAGAGGCGCAGCTCGGGCTGCGGCCACGCGGCCAGCGCATGGGCGACGGTGAAGCCGATCACCCGGTCCTCGTGCCACGCCGGGATCAGCACCGCGGCCGGGCCGGCGAGCGCGCGGTCGCGGGCCATGCGGCGATCGATCCGCCAACTCCTTGCGCGCCCGGTCATCCGCAGCCAGACCCAGACGAGGTCGACCGCGAGCTCGTCGAGCGCACCGATCAGGAAGAATACCGATGAGAACAGCAGCAACTCGTGTTCGACGAGCGCCAACCATTCGAGCGACATCCAGTGTCCCACAGCGGCTTCCCCCCAAAGAGACCACCGTCGGCAATGGTTAACAGCAAAGGCAAAAGGGGCAAACGGAAAGAGCAAATGGCATGTGAAATTCTTGAAATCGCCGTTCGGGTAACCGACAGGCTCTTGTGATGCGGGCCGTGAAACCAAATCGTTTGGGCGATTTTCTCAAACAAATCCTGACGAATCAGTCGTTCGCCGGCATCCTGCTGATCGCCGTGGCCGCCGCGGCCATCGCCATGGCCAACTCGCCGCTGGCCGAGACCTATCACCGGCTGTTCCATTCGCCGCTGGCGTGGACCCCGATCCCGGCGCTCGACTCGCTGCACCGGTGGATCAACGATTCGCTGATGGCGGTGTTCTTCTTCGTCGTCGGGCTCGAGGTGAAGCGCGAGATGGTCGCCGGCAACCTCGCCGATGCGCAAGTCCGCCGGCTGCCGGTGCTCGCGGCGATCGCCGGGATGGCGGCGCCGGCGCTGATCTACCTCGCGGTCGCCGGCGGCGATCCGGTGCTGACCCGCGGATGGGCGATCCCGGCGGCGACCGACATCGCCTTCGCGGTCGGCGTGATCGGCCTCCTCGGCACGCGCGTACCGCCCGCGCTGCGCCTGTTCCTGCTGACCGTGGCGATCGTCGACGACATCGGCTCGGTGCTGGTCATCGCGCTGTTCTACACCTCGGGGATCGACCCGGCCTGGACGCTTGCCGCGGTGCTGGTGACCGCGGGCCTGATCGCGCTCAACCGGAACGGGGTCGGCCGGGGCTGGCCCTATGCGCTGGGCGCGGTCGTGCTGTGGTACTGCGTGCTCCACTCGGGCATCCACGCCACGGTCGCCGGCGTCGTCGCTGCGCTGGCCGTGCCGATGAGAGCAAGGGACGGCAGCAGCCCGCTCGAGCGCTTCGAGCATCGGCTGGTCGACTGGAACCTGTACCTGATCGTGCCGCTGTTCGGCTTCGCCAATGCCGGGGTCACGCTGAGCGACCTGCCCAAGGACGCCGCGTCCGATCCGCTCCCGCTGGCGATCGCCGTGGGCCTGCTGATCGGCAAGCAGGTCGGCATTTTCACGAGCATCGCCGTCGCCGACCGGCTCGGCTTCGCGAGGCGCCCGGACGGGGCGAGCTGGGGCCAGATCTGGGGTGCGAGCGTGCTCTGCGGGATCGGCTTCACCATGAGCCTGTTCATCGGCGCGCTGGCCTTCCCCGACCACCCGGAGCTGGTCGAGGAAGCCAAGCTCGGCGTGCTCGGCGGCTCGCTGCTCTCGGCCGTGCTCGGCTACCTCGTGCTGCGCTTCGCCCGCCCCCTGGCAGCGCAACCCCGCCCGCCCGTGTCTCCGGAGTAATCCAACTCCGCACTCCCCCTCCCCAGCGGGGAGGGGGTCGGGGGGTGGGGGAGCGAGGCCGCCAGGCCTCGCCTCACGCTCACCGGCAAAAGCACCCGCACCCCAGAACCCGCGGCGCAGCCGCCAAAACGCAAGGAGGTCGCGCCGGAGATCGCCGTGGACGCACGACCTCTTTGCGTCTTCGCGTCTTCGCGTGACTCATTCGCACGGCGCCGTCCGAAGCATGAGCCAGCCTACTCGCGCGCTTGACTTCAAGCAATGTTCATGCTATGTTCCGCATCCGAGAACGGTATTCCCCGGAAATGCCCTGAAAGGCCGCTGACCGACAGCCATCCCCAGGGCGATCCTCTCGCCAAAGCCAAGGCGACACTTTGGAGAACGCCAAGTGACGGCACCGCCAGCCAAAGCGACACTTTTCGAACGCAAGCTGACGCTTTGCGGGCCCAAGGCGACACGTCTGCCGCCCAAGTTTACGGTTCCAGCGGTTTTTGCCTTTAGGGTCTGTAACAAGTGTCACACCGCCCTGCCGGCGCGAGGAAGAGACTCAGGCTTTCGCCACCGGCGCGTCGTCGCCGAGGTCCTCGTACCACGCCTCGACCGGGCCATTGAGCTTGATCGTCAGCGGGCGGCCGTGGCGGTCCATCGACTTGCCCGCCTGGACGCGCACCCAGCCCTCGGAAATGCAGTATTCCTCGATATTGGTGCGCTGCACCCCCTTGAAGCGGATGCCGACCCCGCGCGCGAGCTTGTCGCCGTCGAAGTGCGGGCTGCGGGGATCGATCGCCAGGTGATCGGGCGGAACGTCGGCAGCGGCCGGCGCCGCGGCGGCGGGGGTCTCTTCGGTCATCCGCCGCGCTTAGCCTTGGCCGCGGGCGAAAATCAATCCGCGCGCGCTCAGTCGGGCGAAGCGGGCGTCTCGGGCGGCGCAAGGTCGGGTTGCGGCGGGCTCTCGATCGGCGTGCTGTCGGGCCGGTCGAAATCGCCCTGGTCGGGCGCGACCTCGTCGGGCGTACGGTCGGGCTGGTAGTCGTCGCCCTTGCCGGGGCGGACCTCGTCGGGCTGCTTGCCGGGCTCGATCCTGTCGCCGCCGCCGCCCTGGTTAAAATGCGCGGGCTGCGAGCCCGGGGCGTGGGTGTTGTCGCTTTCGGGATATTCGGTCTGCGTCATCGTGGCGATCCTTCAATCTTCCCCCCGGAACGCCCCACGCGGCGTGGACGTTCCGCATCGTGACGACGGGCCGCCGTGCATCTTGCCCTTTGCGGCGCGCCCTTCTAAGGGCGCTTCCCTGTTTCGCAGGCTCGCGCTTGCGGGGATTCGTCGGGCCGCGGGCGTGGCGGAACTGGTAGACGCGCTGGATTTAGGTTCCAGTATCGCAAGATGTGGGGGTTCGAGTCCCTTCGCCCGCACCAGTTTCCCCAATCCAACCTTGGGCGCTGGGGCCGCTGAGAGATTGTTTGGAAGGCATTGCAATGCAGATCGTCGAAACGACCAATGAAGGCCTCAAGCGCGCCTACACGCTGAAGATTCCGGCCAAGGAGATCGAGGCGCGGATCGACGCCGAGGTCAAGAAGGTCGCCCCCCAGGTGAAGATGCCGGGCTTCCGCCCGGGCAAGGTGCCGGCCAACCTGATCCGCAAGATGCACGGCGAAGCGCTGCATTCGGACGCGTTCAACGCCAGCGTGCGCGAATCGATCGACACGCTGATGCGCGAGAAGAAGCTGCGCCCGGCGCTGCAGCCGAAGATCGACCTCGACCAGGGCTACGAGCAGGGCAAGGACGCCGAGCTCACCGTCGAAGTCGAAGTCCTGCCCGAGATCGAAGCGCCGTCGACCGACGGCCTCAAGCTCGAGCGGCTGACCGTCGCGGTGTCCGACGAGGCCGTCGACGAGGCGCTCGAGCGCCTCGCCTCGGGCCAGAAGAGCTACACCGACGCGCCGAAGAGCAAGAAGGCCGCCGACGGCGACCAGCTGATCATCGACTTCGTCGGCCGCGTCGACGGCGTCGAGTTCGAGGGCGGCAAGGCCGAAGGCGCGCCGCTGGTGATCGGCTCGCAGCGGTTCATCCCGGGCTTCGAAGAGCAGCTCGCGGGCCTCAAGGCCGGCGACACCAAGACCATCGAGGTGACCTTCCCCGAGGATTACCCGGCCGCCGATCTCAAGGGCAAGAAGGCCGAGTTCGACGTGACCGTGCACAACGTCCAGGTCGAAGGCGAGAGCAAGATCGACGACGACTTCGCCAAGTCGCTCGGCCTGCAGGACCTCGCGCAGCTCAAGGGCCTGCTCAAGGGCCAGCTCGAGCAGGAAACCGCCGGGCTCACCCGCACCCAGATGAAGCGCCAGCTGCTCGACAAGCTCGCCGCCGACCACGACTTCGACGTGCCGCCGACGATGGTCGAGGCCGAGTTCGGCCAGATCTGGCAGCAGCTCGAGGCCGAGATCGCCCGCGAGGACGATCCCGAGGCCGGCCGCAAGGAGATCGAGGCCGAGAAGGACGACTACAAGCGCATCGCCGAGCGCCGCGTGCGCCTCGGCCTGCTGCTGTCGGAGATCGGCCAGGCCAACGGCGTCGAGGTGACCCAGCAGGAAATGGGCATGCTGCTGCAGCAGGCCGCCCAGCAGTACCGCCCCGAGGACCGCGAGCGGTTCATCGAATACGTCCGCTCGGAGCCGATGGCCCAGGCCCAGCTGCGCGCCCCGCTCTACGAGGACAAGGTCGTCGACTTCCTGTTCTCGAAGGCCGAGGTCAGCGAGCGCGAGGTGACCCGCGAGGAGCTCGAGGCGGCGATCGAGGCCGAGGACACCGCTACCCCGGCGCCGGCGCCGAAGAAGGCCGCGGCGAAGAAGCCCGCCAAGAAGGCTGAGGCCGAAGCGCCGGCTGAGAAGGCCGAGAAGGCTCCGGCCAAGAAGCCGGCCGCCAAGAAGGCCGCCAAGGCCGACGAGCCGGCCGAAGCCGAAAAGGCCCCGGCCAAGAAGGCTCCCGCCAAGAAGCCGGCGGCCAAGAAGGCCTGAGCCTAATCCCTTCCCCCTTGATGGGGGAAGGATACGGAGACTTAGCCCCGCAGGGGCTTAGT
>CBHWED010000113.1:0-10184 GCA_966112795.1 uncultured bacterium | reverse complement strand
CCGGCTGCGGCGACGCGGGCGACGACTTCCTCGCTGTTCGGGTTGACGATTTCGATCTGCCGGCCGCTCGTGGGGGCGACCCATTCGCCGCCGATGTAGAGCTTGTCGGGATGCCGGATGGTCACGCCTTCGGGGGTCATGGGTCGTCTCCTTGGTCGGAAGGCGAAGGAGCCCTCATCCAACTCCGACTAAGCCACTTCGTGGCTAAGTCTCCGTATCCTTCTCCCACCAGTGGGAGAAGGAGGTCTCGCTCAACATTCTTCTCCCGTTGACGGGAGAAGGATACGGAGACTTGGCAGCTTGCTGCCTAGTCGGAGTTGGATGAGGGCCTCCTTCCTCTAAAAGTTGGACAAAATCGTGAGGCTGCGGCTGTCGAGCGGCTTGCCCTCGCGCTGCAACTGCAATTCGCGCGTGCGGACCTTGCCCTGCTCGTCGATCAGGAAGGCGTGGATCGCCTTGACCTGGTCGGGCTTCAGCAGGTCGTCCCACTTCGGCATGCCGTTGGGCACCAGCAGCCCCTCGAGCACGATCCGGTCGAACACGTCGTGCGTGCCCGGCTGCATCCGCCGCAAGTCGGGCAGCGGCGCGCGCGGCTGGTTCGAGTGGCAGATCGTGCAGTTCTCGGTGAACAGCGCCGAGCCCATCGCGATCATCTGCGGCGTCACCCCGGGGAGTTGCGCCGGCGGTGCGGGCGCGGGCTGCAGCGCGGGCAGGTCGGCCGGGACCGGCACCTCGCCGCCGCCGATCTTGAACACCAGCAGGCGGTTGGCGTTGCCCTTCGCATAGGCGGCCGCGTAGGGCGGCACGAAGCCCCAGCCGCCGCCGCCCCAGCCGGTCTGCACCGCGACGTACTGCACGCCGTCGACCTTGTAGGTCATCGGCGCGGCGAGGATCGAGCTGCCGGTGTCGATGCTCTTGAGCACGGCGCCGGTCTCGGCGTCGCGCACGATCAGCTTGCCGGCGAGCGTGCCGTGGATCACCAGGCCGCTCTCGGTGGCGAGCACGCCGCCGCGGTCCTGCCAGCCGTCGAACGGCGCGGCCCACTTGGTCTTGCCGGTCAGCGGGTCGATCGCGCGCAGCTCCGAGCTGTACGGCTTGTCGAGCACCGACTGCCACTGCGGCAGTGCCTTGATCGCGGCCTGCATCGGCGGCGGCAGGGTCGGCGCGGCGGCCGCGAGGTCGGCGGTGAAGATCAGCGCGGCGGCCGGGTTCATCGCGTTCGGGCGATGCGGCGGGTTCTCCTGGCCGGGCGGGATGAACATGAGGTTGCCCATGTCGACCACCGCCGCGAAGTAGAGGTTGCGCCTCGGGTCGTAGGCGGCCGGATGCCAGTTGCGCGCGCCCGAACTCGCCGGGAAGACGATCTTCGGGCCGGTCGAGTAGTCGGAGAACTCGGGCGTCAGCTTGGGCTTGCCGGTCTCGAGATCCCAGCCGCTGGCCCAGCTCGTGCGCACGAGCGCGTTGGCCGCGAGCGGCTTGCCGCTCTCGCGGTCGACCACGAAGAAGAAGCCGTTCTTGGGCGTGTGCAGGATCACCGGGCGCTTGGCGCCGTTCACCTCGATCTCGGCGAAGACCATCGGCTGGGTCGCCGTGAGGTCCCACGAGTCGGTCGGGGTCTCCTGGAAGTGCCATTTCATTGCGCCGGTTTCGCGGTCGAGCGCGACGAGCGAGTTCAGGTAGAGGTTGTCGCCGCCTTCGGGCGAGCGTGTGCGCAGCGGATAGGGCCCGCCGTTGCCGACGCCGATCACGACCTGGTCGAACACCGGATCGTACTGGATCGCGTCCCACACGGAGCCGCCGCCGCCGATGTCCCAGCGGCTCTTCGCGTCCCAGGTCTTGAGCGCCGCCTCGAGCGCTTCGCTCTCCTGCGGCCCGTCCTTCGGGTCGCGCGGGATGGTCCAGAAGCGCCAGGCCTCGCTGCCGTCGTCCATGTTGTAGGCGGTCACGTAGCCGCGCACGTCGTATTCGGCGCCGGCGTTGCCGATGATCACGAGGTCGCCGGCGATCTCCGGCGCGCCGGTGATCGTGTAGGCGCGCTTGCGATCGGCGATCGTGTCGACCTTCCACGCGACCGCACCGGTCTTGGCGTCGAGCGCATAGAGGTAGCCGTCGAGCGAGCCGACGAAGACCTTGCCATGCGAGACCTGCACCCCGCGGTTGGCCTGGTCGCAGCAGGCCGAGCGGTTCGACTGCATGTCGACCTCGGGCGCGAAGGTCCACAGCTCCGCGCCGGTCGCGGCGTTGAGCGCGTAGACCCGGCCGAGGTTGCCCGAGGTGTACATGACCCCGTCGATCACCACCGGCGTCGCTTCCTGCACCCGCGCGGTGCCGAGGTCGTACTGCCAGGCGAGGCCGAGCTGGCCGACATTCGCGGGCGTAATATCGCCGAGCCGCGAGAAGTGGCTGCCGGCCCAGTCGCCACCCGGGTTGTCCCAGTTGTCACCGGCGCCGATCACCGAGGTGTCGACTTTGGGCGCCTCGCTCGCCTGCGTGCATCCGGCCAGCGCGAGCAGCGCTACCGCAAGAAGCTTCTTCATTGCGGCCACGCACCCTTCAACTGCTCGCATACGCTACGCAGCGTGCGCGGCTTGCGGCCGGTAATCCGCTCGACGTCATCGGACTCGATGTCCATGAACCCTTCGCGGATCGACTGGCCGAAGGTGACCATGCCTTCGCTCGCCCACGGGATCGGCCCGTCGGGCACCACGTCCGACGCCTTGCGCGGGACGCCGAGCGAATCGAAGTAGGCGAACATGCCCTCGTCATCGACGGGCTCGACCTCGATCGGCTTGCCCGCCATCTCGGCAATCAGCGCCATCGCGTCGGGCAAGGCCCACATCTCGGGCCCGGTCACGTCGTAGGCCTTGTTGGCATGGCCGTCCTGCGTCAGCACGCCGACCGCGGTCGCGACGCAGTCGTCGCGGCTGACGATCGGCACGCGGCCGCGACCGGCATTCTCCGGCTTGTGCCCGGCGAGCAGCGCCGGGATCGCCATCGCGGTCGCCACTGCCTCGGAATAGAGGCTGTCGCGCAAGTGCGTGTAGGCAAGCCCCGAAGCCTCGATCATGCGCTCGGTCGCAATGTGGTCGTAACCCTCGACCGAAGGGTTGCCCGGCGTCCTGACGCCGAGCAGCGAGGTGTAGACGACGTGCCTGACCCCGCGCGCCTTCGCCGCCTCGACCGCGTTGGTGTGCTGCTCGACGCGGCTGCCAACGCGCACGGTCGAGATCAGCAGCATGCGCTCGCCGCCCTCCATCGCCGGGAGCAGCGAGGAGGGATCATCGAAGTCCGCGTGGCGCACGTGCGCGCCGGCTTCGGCGAATTCGGCCAGGTTATCTGTGGTGCGGCTCAGGAACACGAGGTCCTCCGCCGGCACCTGTTCGAGCAGCAGCTTCGCTGCCGCGTTGCCGAACTGCCCGGACGCGCCGGTGACGATGATCTTGCCCAACTCTCTCTCCCGTTCTTGGCGGCAATCATAACGAGTGTTACGGTTGTGGAAAGAGGGAGAGACCATGCTTTCGATCGAAGACCGCCTGGGGCTGCAGGACCTGATCGCCAACTACTCGTGGGCGCTCGACACCGGCGATGCCGAAGGCCTCGTCGCCTGCTTCACCGAAGACTGCGTGATGAGCGAGGAGGTGTTCGAGGATCCCGACGTGTGGGAAGGCCACGACGGCATCCGCGGGCTGATGAAGCACTACGCCAACGCGCCGGGCTTCCCCGGGCGGCAGCACCACGTCACCCAGACCCAGTATATCCCGCAGCCGGATGGCACGGTGAAAATGCGCAGCTTCGCCTTCGTCACCGAGTGCGAGGGCGAGCCGCCTTACCTGCTGCGCTTCACCGGCTGGTACGACGACCACGCGGTCAAGGGCGCCGACCGCCAGTGGCGCTTCAAGCGCCGCACCGTGCGGCTGTGGGATGGCGAAGTGCTCAAGAACTTCCCTGGGCGTGGCGAGTGGGTTGCGCGCAAGCGGCCGGAGTCGCTGATCATCAGGCGGTGAGGCCGGCGCGAACCTGACGGACTTGACGGGATTGGCCGTGTTGGCCGCGAAAACCGTCAGCTTGGCCTCGAAGGTGTCGCCTTAGCTCGAAAAGTGTCACCTTGGTGCGGAATGTGTCACCTCAGGAGCAGCGCGCGATGAGCATGACGATCCGCTTCCGCACCGAGCTGCAGCGCAAGGACCCCGGCCTGCCGGTGTTCATCCGCATTCCCGGCGCGGTCGTGGCGCCTTGGCAGCTGAGCGAGTGGAAGTCGGTCGAAGGCTCGCTCGACGGCCACGACTTCGGCCGGCGCACGATCAAGGACTGGGGCAAGGACAGCCCCGACTGGTTCGTCGAGTTCCTCAAGCCGTATCTCGAGGCTTCGGGGCTGAAGCCCGGCGACGCGGTCGAGGTCGAGCTGCGCCTCGCCGACATGACCATGCCGCCGGAGATGGCCGAGCGAATGACGAGCGATGCCGAGTTCGCGCGAGCCTACGAGGCGCTGATCCCGAACCACAAGCGCAAGGCGGTCGAGCACTACCTCGAGGCGAAGACCCCGGCGGGGCGGACGGCGCGGCTGGAGAAGATCAGCCGCTCGATCAAGACGCGGCTCTAGATCCGGGGCGACGCCAGCCTTCGAGAGCTGCACATACCTCTTCGACCGGCCGGGCGAGAACGTAACTCCTGATTGCCTTCTTCCCGCCGTTCCGGAAGCGGAAGCGCAGCTCTTTCAACCCGAGCCAATTCCGTTCGACCGAGAGCGACAGGACTTCGTCGCGACCGACTGCCTTGGCCCGGCCGATGACCAGCCGGTCATCGGTCACGCGCAGGTATCGGTCAGAGACGCTTAGCATCCCGGTGAGCCAATAGATTGCGCAGGCCACCGAACCGTAGAAGACGAGATAAACCGCGTTGCCAAGGGATCGGTAATACATCCCCTGGGCCAGTCCCGTGCCGTTGAGATCACGATAGAGCGTGACCGCGCCACCGGCGACAACCACGAGAAGCCATAAATATATCGTCCATGGCTTCATCCCGGTGACCACGCGAGTCGCCATCCCTCGCTCACCTCTTCGCCACGAACATCCAGCCGAGCACCAGCCCGCGGTCGAGCGGCTGCGCGGCGGCGGTCATTTCACGCACCTTCGCGTCGTCGGCGAGCGCATACCCGGCCTCGCGCGCCACGTCTTCAATCAGCAGGGCATCAGCCGGCCGGCTCACGCCGACCACGTAGGCCGGTCGCCGCGCGAACACCCCGCGCGCGAACACGATGCGGTCGCCCTCGATCGGCAGCGCCTCGCCGCCGTAGGCTTCGGCGAAACGGCGGCCAGCCTCGAGCGAGGGGTCGTGGAGCAGCACCGCGCCGGCGCCTCTCGCCGAGGCTACACGCGGCACGCCCGCGACGGCCGAGACCGCGGCCACGCCGGCGAGCACGCCGCGGCGGGTCGCCTTCACGGCGCGACCTCGTGCGGCCCCGCGGCGAGGTAGTCGGCGATCTGCTTGAGCTCGTCGTCGCTGACCTCGCCGCGCGGGAGCACCGGCATGTTGCCCACGCCCTGGCGCACCGCGACGATCACGTAGGCCGCGGGCAGGTTGTCGCGCGCCTCGAGCAGCGCCGGCTGGACGCGGCGGGCGAGCAGCCCGGTGCCCATGCCGTTGGCCGCGTGGCAGCTCGCGCAATGCTCGACGAACAGCGCCTCGCCGCCGGCCGCGCCCGGGCGGCTCGCCAGCGTGGTCGGCCGCGGCGCCGGCGGCGGACCTTGCGCGATGGCCGCCCCGCCCGCCAGCAGCAGTGCCGCGATCAGAACCCGCTTCATGCCCGTTCTCCCGCTCGCCGGCCCTGGCCCTTCGGCCAGATCCCGCTCTTGCCCGGCGCAAGGACGCCGTTCGGGTCGAGCGCGTCCTTGACCGTCTCGTTGAGCTTGCGCAGCGCACCGCCATTCCAGTCGTAGCTGTCGGCAACGAGGTCCATGTAGTCGAGGTGCGTGCGGTACTCGCCGTAGCCTTGCACCTTGGCGTCGGCGACGAGCTGGCGGAAGAACGGATCGATCCGCCCCATCATCGCCGGGTCGTCCTTGTTGAACAGCATCGCGTTGACGTTGACCAGGTGTCGCTCGCCGAACGCGAAGCTGCCCTGGTAGTCCATGCCGTATTCCTTGTAGCGAGCATAAGTCCGCTGGAACTGCGCCAGCGCCGCGCTGCCGCTCTGCGGGATGATCGGGCTGAACCCGATGTGCCCGCCGCGGCCGCCGTACCAGTTGACGTTCTGCATCGGGAAGGTGATCGGCGTGCCGGTCCAGCCCGAATACTCGAGCGGCTGGCTCTTGACCCAGGTGGTCGGCTTGATGGTCAGCGGGTTGATCGCCTTCATCGCGTTCTCGAGCACCGTGTAGGCGGCCTTGTTGACCTCCTCGCGCCCGTAGAGCCGCAGCCTGACCCCCCACCAGCCGAGCCCGAAGCGCTTGCGGATCGCGTCGATCACGCTGTCGTCGAGCGCGCCGGGCTTGTCGGTCCACTCGTCGCGCCGCGTCGCCACGGCGGCGGCGCGCAGCCAGTTGCCGATCGACGGGCTCTGCTGCAGCACACGCTCGCGCCGCAAGGGCCCGATCGTGTCGACCATCGCCTTCAAGTCCTCGGGCCGGTCGAACTCGACGTCCATGCCCATCAGGCTCTCGGGCTCGGGCATCAGCCACATGTTGGCCTTGGTGACGATCCCGAAGTTCGACTGGACGAACATCTGGTCCCACCCGGGCCCGAACCCGAACGGGTAGGCCCCCCAGGTCGGCGCGTTCGAGAACGCGCCCATGCCGGTGCGCACGACCTCGCCGGTCGGCAGCACGACCTCGAGCCCGCAGAGGTTCTTGGTGTTCTCGCCGTAGGGCGTGTAGCCGACCCCGCGATCGAGCGCGTTGCCGATCACGGAGCCCCACGAATTGCCGGGGGTGGAGAGCCAGTACGGCAGGTTGTTGGCGCGGATGAAATCGTAGAGATCGTAGAAGCCGACGCCGGGCTCGAGCAGCACGGTGCCGAACTCCTCGTCGAACTCGATCTTCTTCATGCCCGAGAGGTCCATGACCACGCTGCCCGAAAGCAGCGGGGCCGAGCCGCCGTAGCCGAGGTTCTTGCCGCGGCTGATCGGCCAGACCGGCAGGCGGTACTGGTTGGCGATGCGCATCACCGCCTGGACTTCCTCGACCGTCGTCGGCCCGACCGCGCCCGCCGGCAGGTGGTGCCCGTCCTGGATCGCGAACTTGTCGCGGTAGCCGCTCCGGTCGAGATCCTCGAAGAACACCTTGCCAGCGCCGAGCGGGCTTTCGAACGCGCGCCGGACTTCGGCGAGCCTGGCCGGCGTGAAGCCGGGCGGGAGGGTATCGTCTTCCATCGTTATCCCATCGACCATTGCGTGCGCGCCGGCGGACGCGTGCCGGCATCGAGACGGATCACGTCGCCGTTCAACAGCGGCGTGCGGATGATGAATTCGGCCACTTCGGCGAACTCCTCGGCCCTGCCGGCGCGCTTGGGGAACTCGGCGTCCCTGAGCAGCTCGGCGACGAACGAGTCGGGCAGGAAGCCGACCATCGGCGTGGCCATGAAACCCGGCGCGATGCCCATCACGCGGATGGCGTGCCGCGAGAGGTCGCGCGCCCAGACCAGGGTCAGCTCCCTGAGCGCGGCCTTGGCGGCGGTGTAGGCACCCATCCCTTCCTGGCCGCCGAAACTGGCGATCGAGCAGGTGTTGACGATCACCCCGCGCTCGCCGTCGAGGCCCGAAGGCTCGTTGCCGATCATCCGGTGGGCGACGTGCGCGGCGACCGCGGTCGCGCCGAGCAGGTTGACCTCGATCACCTGCCGGAACTGCGCGAGGTCGCCCGCCCCCTCGGCCGTGGCGATCGGGCCCATGCCGCCGATGCCGGCGTTGTTGAGCAGGATGTCGATTTGCCCATGGCGGGCGATCAGCTGGGTCACCGCATCGGTAATCTGGCCCTCGATGGCGACATCGCAGGCGATGAAATCGACGCCCGGCGGCGGTGTGCCCGAACGGTCGAGCGAGACGACCGTGGCGCCCGCGGCGAGCAGCTGCCTCGCCGCGGCCTCGCCGAGCCCAGAATTGCCGCCGGTGACGAGTGCCACCTTGCCTGCCGGATCCATCGCCTCTCCCGTCGCCTGATGCGCGACTTTAACGGTCGTTACTTTTGAGCTAGCACGGCGCCAAGTCAAGCTAAGGGAGAGAGACTTGACCCAGGGACGCATGGGGCGTGATGGGCTTTACCGGGCGCTCGACCGGTTCCGCGATGCGCTGGCGGCGCGCGACGCCTCGCGCGTCGAGTGGGCAGCGGCGCTGCGCTATACCGAGAACAACGTCGCGCTCGAACCCGGCGACGGGCTGTGGAACACGCTCACCGCGCTCGGGCCTTACGACTTGCGCTTCGCCGACGCGAGCGAGGGGCAGGTCGCGCTGTTCACCCAGGTCGAGGAAACCGACGCCGTCTCGCCCTGCGCGATCCGGCTGCGCTTCGACCAGGAGGCGGTGGCCGAGGCCGAGATCGTCGTCGCGCGCAACAAGGACGAGGGATTCCCCTTCCTCGGGCAGAGGTTCGAGGACAAGCCGGCGATGCTCGCCGTGGTCCCCGAGGCAGAGCGCGTCAGCCGCGCCGAGATGATCGCGATCGCCAACGGCTATTTCGAGACCATCGAGCGCAACAACGGCATGATCCGCACGCGCTTCCATCCGCACTGCAACCGCGTCGAGAACGGCGTGCAGACGACCAACAACCACGCGTTCCCGCTGCCGATCGCCCGGCTCGGCTGCGAGGCGCAGTTCGCGCTCGGCTGGTACCGCTACGACGACGCGCTGCGCGCGCGCCGCTTCCCGCTGGTCGACGTGGAGCGCGGCATCGTGCTCGCGCATGGCTTCATCGACCACTCGGGCCGGCTCGGCGACTACGAGCTGACCGACGGGACCACCGTCTCGAGCCCGATCCGCCGGCCGCACAGCTATTACCTTGCCGAAGCCTTCAAGATCAGGGACGGTGCGATCGAGCAGGTCGAGGCGGTGTTCCACACGGTGCCGTACCGCATGCCGAGCCCTTGGGAGGGGGCCGATCGATGAGATCAACGCGCCGCGTCCTCGCGCTTGTCCTGCTGGCCGGCGTGTTCGTGATGGAGGGGTACGACCTCAACGCGATGGCGCTCGCGGTGCCGCGGCTCGAGGGCGCGCTCGGGCTCGTGCCGACCGCGTTCGGGCTGGTGTTCACCGCGCTCCTCGTCGGCATCGGCGTGGGCGGCGCGGTGCTTGCGCCGTTCGGCGACCGCTTCGGCCGGCGCACGCTGATCGTCGCCGGCTGCGCGGCCACGGGCCTGTTCACGCTGGCGACGACCACCGCGACGACGGTGCCCGGCTTCCTCGTGTGGCGCGCGCTGACCGGACTCGCGCTCGGCGCCGCGCTGCCCAACGTCAGCGCGCTCTCGGCCGAGCTCGCGCCCGACAAGCTGCGGGCGACGATCATGGCCGCGGTCTCGGCGGGCATCCCGCTCGGGCTGGCGCTCGCCGGCGCGTTCGCACCCGAGGTCATCGCCTGGGGCGGATGGCAGGCGCTGTTCGTGGTCCCGGGCGTGTTCGCGCTGGGGCTCGCGGCGCTGCTGTGGCTGATGCTCGACGCGGGCCTGCCGGCAAGCACGGCGAGCAGCGCGGCGGCGCGCCTGCCGCAGCTCGACTTGTTCCGCGCGCCGTGGGCGCTGCCTTTCGCGGTGTTCGCGGCGATGCTCGCGCTCAACGCGCTCAACCTCTACCTGCTCAACTCGTGGCTGCCGACGGTGCTGCCGCAGGCCGGCTTCTCGCTCGACCTCGCCGCGCGCGTCGCCGGGATCGTGCAGTTCGCCGGGCTCGGCATCGGCGTCGTGGCGAGCTTCGGCATCGACCGCTGGCGACCCGCGCCGACGCTCGTGCTGATGTTCGGGCTCATGGCGGCGAGCTTCCTCGCGGTGAGCCTGTCGGCGCCTGACGCGACGCGCTGGACGCTGCTGCTCAGCGTCGGCGTCGGCGGCGCCTCGGCCGGCGGCATGGCGCTGCCGGCGCTGTGCGCCTACCTGTTCCCTGCGCGGCAGTTGTCCTCGGCGATCGGCATGGGAGTGATGGTCGCGCGGCTCGGCGCCTTTGCCGGGCCGCTCGTGGGCCAGGTGATCCTCGATGCGGAGGCGGG